>JBPCPA010000135.1:0-22356 GCA_050999655.1 Jatrophihabitans sp. | reverse complement strand
GCACACCTCAGCCGGCCAGCTCAAGCAGGCCCTGGACGGCATCAGCAAGCAACTGTCCTCGGCCGCCACCACCTACGAGCAGACCGAACAACAGCTCACCAGCCAACTGCACGGCTGAGCACCCCTCCACCGGTGCCGACGATGCGAGATCTCTACGTCGACCTTGACGCGATGGCCCAACTGGCGGGGTCGTTGAACGGCATCCACGACTCGCTGCTGCATGCCACCGAGTCGTTCGCCGCCGGCGCCAGCGCGGCCTGCTCGACCGAGGTGGCAGGCGCGCTGGCGTCCTTCGGCAGGGGTTGGCATGACGGTCGCAGAACGATCACTGACGAGGTGCACGACCTCGCCCAGGCCGCTTGGGGTGCCGGGCAGGCCTACCAAGACGCCGAGGCCCAGATCAGGGCCGATGCTGTACGGGGCGCCATCACCTCGCGACAGGCCAACTGATGCCCCTCGCGACAGCTGAGTTCAGCCTGGTGCTGCCAGACAACTGGCTGCCGCTGGACGTCGACGGCGAGCACCGCATCGCCGCCGAGGTCGAGTCCCTGCTAAGCCGAGGTGCTGCCCACGACCCATCGTTTAACACTCACCGCGGCCGGATCGAGAAGCAGTTGCGGGCAGTCATCCGATCGATGCGCCGGGAGCCGGTAGTGATGGCTGCGGTTCTGATCAGCGTGCTCGATGACGTCCTGCCGCTGTTTGCCAGCATGACCGCCGCGATCGTTGACGGTGGAGCCGACGGTTATCGCGGCCGGCCGGGTGCTGTGGCACGGCTGGTCGAGTTGCCTGCGGCAGGGCAGGCGGTATGGCAACGATTCACCGACCGAAGCGCCGATCCGCAGACCGGGACGAGTCTGCAGGCCGCGGTGTTTCAGTGGTTGGTGCCGATGCCCGATCGCCAGCGCCGGATCGTGCTGACGTTCGTGTCACCGGACACCGAGCCGGTGCTGTTGGATGCCTTCGCCGACCTGTTCAGCGCGGTCGCCGAATCACTGTCCTTCGACGACGGTCAGCGCCGGCAGCCGCGATGACCTGGACTGAAGCCGATCCCGGCCAGGGCGATCCGGACGGCCTACTGGCACTGGCCGCAGCTCTGCAGGGTGACGCCGACGATGCGGCCAGTGCAGCCCGGATGCTGCGTTCGGTCCAGCACAATGCCACCGACGTGGTGTGGAAAGGCAGCTCCGCCGACGCCTTCCGAGATCGGATCGACAAGGTGCCGGTGCATCTGGACAAGCTGCACGCTTCCTACGCCGAGGCCGCCGCCGGCCTGCGCGACTACGCCGCGTCGGTACGCCAGATCGCCGACGATGCCCGTGCCCAGCAACAGACCGTCAGCCGGTCCACCACCGACCTGCATACCGCTCAAGCTCAGCAGGCGGCCTGGACGCCGCCACCACACCCGGCAACCGGCCTGCCGGACCCGGCCATCACCAACCCGCACGACGAGCAGGTCGCAGCCGCCCACGCATCGGTCAAGAAGGCCCAGGCTCGTCTGCAGGATCTGGCCGGACAACGCCAGACCGCCGACGGCCGGCTGGTCGGTTCGCTCGATCGAGCGCACAGCGACGGCATCAGGAACAAGCACTGGTGGCAGAAAGCCCTCGATGTCGCCTCGGCCACCCTCGCCGACCTCACCGTCGTACTCATGGTGGTGGCACTGGTCGCCATCGTTGTGCTGGCCATCGTCCAGCCCGAACTGATACCGGGCCTGGTGCTGCTCGCCGGCCAGGTACTTGCTGGCCTGTCCGCAGCCCAGCTCGCCTTCGACGGCACCCGCAAGGCGTCCGGCGAGAGTGTCTCCTGGGGATCATTGGCGATGGACGCCGTCGGGCTGCTTCCCGGCATCGGCGCCCTCGGTGCGTTCGCCGACGCGGTTCCGTTCCTGTCCCGGGGCGCAGCGGCGCTCCGCGCTGAAAGTCGGGCCGTCCGCGGTTACAGCGCCGCCGGTGGCGCCTTTGCCCGGTCGGTCGGCAATGACCTCAGAGCTACCCGCTACCTGGTGCGCGTCGCCGATACCGGTCACGGAACCACCTTCATGGCCGGGGTCGAACGCGAGGGCAAGACGGCCGGCCAGATGCTCAGCGACGCCAGGCAGTCTGCCCGCGACGCAACAGCCAACTCCGATAAGGGTTTCGTGGCCGTCGGCGGCGGAGATGTCACACGTCGGGTCAACTATCGACCACACGCTCCTGATCCCAGGTGGGGGTTGACCAAGACGCACCTCGACAAGCATCTCTTCGGCTCCGGGAAGTTCTCACTCAGCCGGATTGACCCTGGCGGCAACGTAGAGATGTGGACCGGCTATATGCAGGACCTCGCAGGCCGAGCAGTGAGTAACACGTCAAAGGATGGAATTATTGACATAATTGGCGACTTTCCCCGCTCTGGGGGCTCTGGCACCTTTCGATTTGGCCTCAGACTCTCACGGGACGCTGACGGCACTTACGATCTCGTCACTCTGCTAACTAGACAAGAAGGAAGTGGATGATGTTCAGATGCCCGGTCTGTCATTTCGACGGGCTTGAGGTGGCTCCGTACCAACTATGGCCGCCGCCGGACGGCTTGGTGATTTCCCCTCCTTATGAGGATCTTCTCGGTGCTCCGTCCTACGAAGTTTGCCCTCGCTGCGGCTTCGAGTTTGGCAACGACGACAACCCCGGCACCGCGGCGGGTGTCTCGTTCGAGGAGTACCACCTCGAGTGGGTTCGCGACGGCAGTCCATGGTTCAACCCGAACTACGGCGGTGGCCGTTAGTCCTAAAAGGACAGGCAGAACGGATGCTTGCGGCCGGTCGGCATAGAGTCGGCGCCTAGTCCGGGAGCGTTCCGACTAGGTCCTCATTTGGGAGTCAACTGGCAAGGCAGCGGGTTCTGGCCAACCCGTAAACAATATTCCGCCAGGACAGGCCAACTTCAAAGAACGGGTTGACTACGGAAAGGAAATTGGAGTGCACGTTGCTCGAGACGGCACAAGATCACCGACCACCGTGGCGAATATCGTGTACGCCGCGGACGGCACTGTTCATATTATTCCAGCGAGGCCGCGGTCATGAATGAGAACCAAGAAGATCTGCTGCTTGTCGCACTGCTATCGAGCAGCCGCGCGCTGTGGGACGTGGTTACTCCAGACCTGCGCGGCGTGGCACTCTCGACTGGGAACCGACTCGTGCGGAGCCGATTTGTATATACAGATCAAATCGATCCTCTCAGGCAAGAGCTGATGAGCGACGCCGAGGGCGAGTTGGCCGCTGACCTGCCTTGGAACACCATGACGGACTTCTCTTCCGAGGTGCGACCACCAGGTCGCAGCCGCGAACTCACCGATGGAGAGGTCTGGGCCTACTTGCGTAGGGAGCCCGGTCCGATCCATCGCGACCTTCGGTCACTCGCTTCCGACCCTGGCTCGACGACTACAACGTTGCTTGCACTCCAGGTACTGCAGCTCAACATCGCTACTCCGGATCTGCGTGCCATCGCGGTCTCTTGGTCCACCAAGCAGGTGCGCGGCCGCCTGCTCTACGAAGAAACGATCGGTAATACCCAGCAATGCATACTCGAGGACGCGGCCGCCGCGCTCCGCAACCGTCTGCCCGCGGATTGCCAGGTGAATCTCGTCGCCGACCTGGTGCCTGGCAGTCAGAGACGCGCGCTCCTCGAAGGCGAGTCGTGGCTGTTCATGCGGCACGAGTCTTCGGATCGCTGAGCAGGGCCGGTGTGCTTCCGTTCGGCCAAGCAGTCGGTGGGTTGCCGCAGCGGGAGCCACCGGAAAGGAGACCCACGCGCGTTGCCGCCGCGCAACGTCGAGAGAAACGGAGCGGCCATGTACCGATGTCCGGTCTGCCAGTTCGACGGCTTGGAGGTCCCCCCTATCAAACCTGGCCACCGCCGGACGGTCTTGAGATCTCGCCACCGTACGAGGACTTTCTGGGATCGCCCTCCTATGAGGTCTGCCCGTGCTGTGGATTCGAGTTCGGCAACGACGACGATCCCGGTACCAGGCCAGGCGTCACCTTCGACGACTACTACCGGGACTGGGTAAGCAGGGGCAGACCGTGGTTCGACCGGAGGTGTCGTCCTTGATCATCACGAACTCAACCTACCGACAGTGCGATCCAGAGATGTCCAGGTCGGCCCGCCTGGGCCGACCTGGACATCGAGATCAGGCGAGATCGAATCGATCGAGATTCATGACCTTGTCCCAGGCAGCGACGAAGTCCCGGACGAACTTCTGCTGCGCGTCATCGCTGGCATAGACCTCCGCCAGCGCGCGCAGTTCCGAGTTGGAACCGAAGACGAGGTCGACGCGGCTGCCCGTCCACCGGGCGTCGCCGGCCCGATCGCGACCCTCGAAGGTCTCGCCGTCCTCGGCCGTCGGCTGCCACGTGGTGTTCGCATCGAGCAGGTTCACGAAGAAGTCGGTGGTCAGCGATTCCGGCGTCGAGGTGAGGACGCCGACCGGGGATTGCCCGGTGTTCGCACCCAGAACACGCAGTCCGCCGACCAGGACGGTCATCTCGGGGGCGCTGAGGGTGAGCAGGTTCGCCCGGTCGATCAGCAGATACTCCGCCGGCAGCCGCTGGCCCTTGCCGAGGTAGTTGCGGAACCCGTCCGCGATCGGCTCGAGCGCGGCGAACGATTCGACATCGGTCAGCTCCTGCGAGGCATCCGTCCGACCCGCGCTGAACGGCACCTGCACATCGTGGCCAGCGTTCTTGGCGGCTTGCTCGACTCCCGCGCACCCACCCAGCACGATCAGGTCGGCCAGCGACACCTGCTTGCCCCCCGCCTGGGCGTTGTTGAAGGTCTGCTGAATGCCCTCCAGCGTCCGCAACACCGTTGCCAACTCGTCGGGATTGTTGACCTGCCACCCACTCTGCGGTTCCAGCCTGATCCGCGCCCCGTTCGCTCCACCCCGCTTGTCGCTACCGCGGAACGTCGAGGCCGACGCCCATGCGGTCGAGACCAGCTGGGAGACCGACAGCCCCGAGGCAAGGAGCTGGCCCTTGAGGGCCGCGATGTCCTCGGCGCCGACCAGCTCGTGCGTGGCGGCAGGCACCGGGTCCTGCCAGAGCAGCGTCTCCTGCGGCACCAGCGGGCCGAGGTAGCGCTGGATCGGACCCATGTCACGGTGCGTCAGCTTGTACCAAGCGCGGGCGAAGGCGTCGGCGAACTGATCGGGATTGTCCAGGAAGTGCCGCGAGATCTGCTCATAGATCGGGTCGATCCGTAACGCAAGGTCAGTGGTCAACATCGTCGGCGGACGTACCAGCGAGCCATCCTCCGGGTCGGGCACGGTGTTGGCACCGGCACCGTCCTTAGGCTGCCACTGGTTCGCTCCGGCCGGGCTCTTGGTGAGCTCCCACTCGTAGCCGAACAGGTTCTCCAGGTAGCTGTTGTCCCACGTCGTCGGGGTGGCGTTCCAGGTCACCTCCAAGCCGCTGGTGATGGTGTCGCGGCCCTTGCCGCTGCCGAAGCTCTGCTTCCAACCCAGACCCTGCTCCTCGATCGGAGCACCTTCGGGCTCGGTGCCGACGTACTGCTCCGGGTCCGCCGCGCCGTGGGTCTTACCAAAGGTGTGGCCGCCAGCGATCAGCGCCACGGTCTCCTCGTCGTTCATAGCCATCCGCCGGAACGTCTCACGAATGTCGCGCGCCGAGGCCAGCGGGTCGGGATGGGCGTTCGGGCCTTCCGGGTTGACGTAGATCAGCCCCATCTGCACAGCCGCCAGCGGGTTCTCCAGTTCCCGGTCACCGGTGTAGCGATCGTCGCCGAGCCAGGTCTCCTCGGGGCCCCAGTAGACATCCTCGTCAGGCTCCCAGACGTCCGGGCGGCCACCGGCGAAGCCGAAGGGCTTCAGACCCATCGACTCCAGCGCGCAGTTGCCGGTGAAGATCAGCAGGTCGGCCCAGGACAGGGTGCGGCCGTACTTCTGCTTGACCGGCCAGAGCAGCCGGCGCGCCTTGTCCAGGTTGCCGTTGTCGGGCCAGCTGTTGAGCGGGGCGAAGCGCTGCATGCCGGCGCCGGCCCCACCCCGGCCGTCGTTGATGCGATAGGTGCCCGCACTGTGCCAGGCCATCCGGATGAAGAACGGCCCGTAGTGGCCGAAGTCGGCCGGCCACCAGTCCTGCGACGTGGTCATGACCTGCTCGATGTCGGCCCGCAGCACGTCCAGGTCGACGGTCTTGAACACCTCGGCGTAGTAGAAGTCCACGTCCATCGGGTTCGCCACGGCCGGATGCTTGCGAAGGATCTTCAGGTTGAGCTGCTTGGGCCACCAGTCGCGGTTGCTGCCGCCCTCGACCGGGTAGGGGCGACGACCGGCGGCGACCGGGCACTCCTCGCTCGCCTCCGGCTCGTTCATCTCGCGGACAACGGCGTCGGGATGGTCAGACATGAGAATCCTTCCGGGATCAGGTTTTTACTGAGGAACTGGCTGCGATGGAGCAGGCGGGGCACCGGCCCCAGTAGATGACCTCGGCCTCGTCGATGGCGAAGTCGTGGTTGTCGGACGCGGTCAGGCAGGGCGTGCTGCCGACGGCACAATCGACATCGGCGATCTCCCCGCACGAGCGGCATATGACGTGGTGGTGGTTGTCCCCCACCCGCGCCTCGTAGCGAGCCACCGAGCCGGCCGGCTCGATGCGCCGCACCAGGCCCGCCACGGTCAGCGCGCGCAGCACATCGTAGACGGCCTGGTGGGACACCTCGCCGAGCTCCAGCCGCGCGAATCCCAGGAGCTGGTCGGTGTCGGCATGCGGGTGCTCGTACACCGCGCTCAGCACAGCCACCCTGGGCCGTGTCACCCGCAGGGCAGCCTCACGCAGTACGCGCTCGACTTGCGATCTGGTGGGCACCGTCAGAGTGTGGAGGCTCTTTCTTGAATCAGTCAAGAGACGGCCGGCACACTTCTCTCAGAACCGGTCCTGATCGGCGCGAGCGAGCACCCCGGCTGAATGGCGCCGCACCGTCGGGCCCGGATCGCGGTCGGGGCGCAGCAGGATCCTGCCGGTGTGCGTAGCGTCGATGAGGTGACGTTCGCAGGTGGCGGGCGCGGAAGAGGAGCAGCGGTGAAGATAGGTCTGCACATCGCGGATTTCACCTATCCCAACGGCCCGGCCGGGTTGGCTGAGGACCTGACACGGGTGGTCGTGGCGGCCGAAGAGGCCGGCTTCGCGCGGGTCAGCGTGATGGATCATCTCTGGCAGATCGGTGTGCTGGGCCCGCCCGAGCACGACATGCTGGAGGCTTACACCACCCTGGGCTACCTGGCGGCGCGCACCTCCAAGGTCGAGTTGCTGGCCTGGGTCACCGCGGTCAGCTACCGCGATCCCGGCATGCTGGCCAAGCTGGTGAGCACCCTGGACGTGCTGTCGCAGGGTCGTGCCTGGCTCGGCATCGGCGCGGCCTGGAACGGTGAGGAGGCAGCCGGGCTGGGACTGTTCTTTCCCGGCACCGCCGAGCGGTTCGAGCGGTTGGAGGAGACCCTGCAGATCTGCCAGCAGATGTGGAGCGACAACGACGGCCCCTACCAGGGCACCCACTACCAGCTGGGCCGCACGCTCAACGTGCCGCAGCCGATCCGGCGGCCACCGATCCTGATCGGCGGCGGCGGCGAGAAGAAGACGCTGCGCCTGGTCGCGCGCTACGCCCAGGCCTGCAACCTGTTTGCCGGCCCGGAGCTCGAGCACAAGCTGGAGGTACTGCGCGGGCACTGCGAGGCCGAGGGTCGCGATTACGACGAGATCGAGAAGACCGTGATGATCCCGCTGGATCCCGGTGAGAACGGTGACAAGATCGACGAGTTACTGGGCCAGCTGCAGACGATGGCCGGCCTCGGAATCGCCGAGGCACACGGCTGGCTTCCCAGGGTCTGGGAGACCGATCGGCTGGCACTCATCGGGCGCGAGGTGATTCCGGCAGCTGCCGGGTTCTGATCCCGATGGCCAAGGCTGGGCGCGGCTCCTCGCGCTCATCCCTGGCCGATCAACCGATCAACCAACCAGCTCCCGGTGAGGGCTCAGGACCAGCTTCGGGCGTAGGCCCCGATCACGCTCTTGCAGAACGCCGTCGAGCCACACGATGCCGTCGCGTCCGCCGACGCGACGTCAACCGGCGGCGGGTTGTTCAGGTCGTCGTAGGTCCAGTTCTGCCCGTCGAATATCGACGCGACATAGGACCAGGTCCGCACCTCCCCCGCTCCGACGCAGAGGTAGCGCGACACGCAGCTCAACGTGGACGGCGCTCGGGCGCCCGGGTAACGCACCCTGGTGTTCGGCGACCAGGCCGTGCCGTCGAACACCCAGCGATAACCACTCGAATCCGTCGTCATGCAGTAGTTGAGGGCTGGGCAGGAGATCGGGCTGAACTGAATGCCGGTCCGGATCGCGCTCAGCGTGGTCCAGCTGCTGCCATTGAAGACCCAGTAGCCGCCGCCTCGGCTCGCCACGCAGAACGACATCGTCGCGCAGGACAGCGAGGTCGCGCCGATGCCGCTGCCGGGTTGCGCCGTCCAGCTCGTCCCGTCGTAGCCGAGGACGTGTCCACTGTCCAGGACCGCCAGGCAGAACCCTGGCGCGAGGCAGGACAGGGCGGTGACCATCACGTTCGGATCGACCGTTTGGTCTGGCGTCCAGCTGGTGCCGTTGCGCACCAGCAGCACGGACCGGAACTGATCCTCGGACCGCACGGTGCCGGCGGCGACGCACCGGCTGGCCGACGCGCACGAGATCATGCTGAGTTCGTAGTGCGGATCGATGCTGACCGGGCTGCTCCAGCCGGCGGAGGTATAGATCAACGTCGCGCCCGAGCCGTCCACCGCGACGCAGTAATTCGCCGCCGGGCAGGAGATCGCGTTCAGGTAACCGGAGTTCGGATCGATGGCTGCCTGGGCCGACCAGCCACCGGCCTGCCGGACCGCCGAGCCACCATAGTTGTCCACCGCTACGCACAATGTCGTTGCGGTGCAGGAGATTGCCGCCAGCTGCAGGTTCGGGTCGGTGGGTGTCGGAGCGCTCCAGCTGGTGCCGTCGAAATCGAGCCGGTTGCCGCTGCTGTCCACCGCGACGCAGTCCTGCGAGCCGGCGCAGGCGACCCCGACCAGCACCGGCAGGCCGGGCTCGATCGGCACCGGATTCTGCCAGGAGGCACCATCGAAGCTGGCCGCGCTGCGCAGGTGCACCGCGACACAGCGGGTTGCCGAGCTGCACCAGACGTGGCTGACCCCGCTGTCGAAGACGTCGACCGGGCTGCTCCAGCCAGTGCCGTCATAGCTCAGCGCGCGGCCGGCCGAGTCGACGGCGAGGCAGAATTGCTCGCTCGGACAGGAGATATCGGACAGCGAGCCGCCGGACGGTGGGGCGACCTGTCCGAACGGGTGCCAGCCGGCGGGGGTGTAGCTGATCGCGTCATTGCTGGTCACCGCCATGCAGAGGCTGACCGACGCGCAGGAGATAGTCGAGTCGGGACCGGAGACATTGAGCACGCCGCTGTCCAGGGTCCAGTGGCTGCCGTCGAAGCGCAGGCCGTTGCCGCGGTTGTCCACCGCCACGCAGAACACCGCCGAGACGCAGGACACCGACGTCGGCTCGGCGTCCGGGTCGATCAGTCCGGACGGCGTCCAGCTGGTGCCGTCGTACTCGGCCGCATGCCCGGTGCGATCGACCAGCATGCAGAAGCTCTCACCGACACACGAGACCGAGCTGGGACGCCCGCGGGGCGGGTCGACCTTCTGGTAGTCGTGCCAGGACACGGTGGTGCCGCGCAGGTAACCGGATACGTCGGCGATCAGCTCGACAGTGCCGGCCGAGCCGTTGTAGAGATCGACGGTGCCATCGCTGCCCACCGGCACCAGCATCAGGTTTGCCATCGACTGCCTGGCTGCGAAGTCCAACCCGGACACCCCGGGCCGGGCCGTCCCACCGGCATAACCCGTCAGGTAACCCGCCGCGGTCGGGCTCACCGCCGTGACGTTGAGCAGCACCGCCGACACACCCGAGGCAGGCAACCCGCCACGGCCGGCCACCTGGAGCGTGACCGTGCCGCGGCCAGCCACCGGACGGGCAGCCGCGCCGGTGCCGATCCTGGTATCCAGGATCCGCGAGGGCAGCAGCTGGGCCAGCGCGCCGGTGACGGTGGCGGTGCCAGGGAAGAAGTAGCCGGACACGTCGGCCACCAGCGCCACGCTGCCGGCCGAGCCGTTGTAGAGATCGACGGTCCCGTCGCTGCCGACCGGCGCCAGGATCAGGTTGGCGATCGATTGCCTGGCCGGGAAGTCCAGGTTGGACACCCCCGGCTGGGCCGTCCCGCCGGCGTAGGCAGTGAGGTAGCCGGCCGCGCTCGGATTGATGGCGGTGACGGTGAGCAGCACCGCCGTCACGCCCGCCGGAACCGCGCCGTGCCCGGCTACCGGCAGTCGCACCGTGCCGCGAGCGGCGACCGGCTGCTTGACCGCGCCGACTCCGGTGCGGGTGTCCAGGACCCGGGCCGGACCCACCGGCTGCAGGCCGCCGGCAACGGTCGGCGTGCCAGGGAGGAAGTAGCCGGACACGTCCGCGATCAGCTCGACGGTGCCGGCCGAGCCGTTGTAGAGATCGACGGTGCCGTCACTGCCCACCGGCACCAGCATCAGGTTGGCGATCGACTGCCTGGCCGCGAAGTCCAGGTTCGACACCCCGGGCCGGGCCGTCCCACCGGCGTAACCGGTCAGGTAACCCGCCGCGGTCGGGCTGATGGCCGTGACGCTGAGCAGCACCGTCGATGCTCCCGCCGGCACCCCACCACGTCCGGCCACCGGCACCGGCACGACAGCACGAGTGGCGAGTGACCGCTTGGGCGCTCCGAGACCGACCCGGGTGTCCAGGATTCGCGCCGGGGGCACCGGCTGGAACACACCGGCCGCGGTGGCCGACGGGACGAGCGCAGCCGCCGGTTGGACCACCGGCACCGAAACCAGCGCTGCCGCGATCGCCACGGCCGTTGCCGCGACCGCCATTCGACGCACGAACATCCAGACCCCCGTGATGATCAGGGATCCACACGACCCGGGCCCACTGTGTAGGCGAGGTTAAGTGATCGATTCGCAAACCGCAAACGATCGTCGGATTACCCTCCGACCGGATCGGCGTAGGCGACGATGTTGTCCAGGTAGTTGCCGGTGGACGGATCGAACGGTCCGCCGCAGGTGATCAGCACCAGCCGCTCCGGCCCGGACCGGGCGAACGCCGAGGCCGGAATGCCGACGGACTTCGGGTAGGTCCGCACCGCCGTGACCTGGTAGCGCACCACCCGGGCCGGCTCGACCAGCGTGATCGGCTCGCCCGGACGGGCCTCGGGCAGCGCGGCCAGCGCGCCCCGGACGCCGGCGTAGTCGACATGACCGGTGATCACGACACTGCCCGGTCCGCTGCCCGGGCTGGCGCCCTGCGCCCACCAACCCAGCACCTGCGGGTCCCGCGGTACGCCCAGCACCGTCGCGTGGAGGCTGACCGCCACGATGCTGGAGTCGATCCCCAGCCGGCTCAGCCGCAGCCGGCTGCCCGTCGGAAGCGGTGCGCTCGACCGCAAGCCCGGGCCGTCGGCCGGGACAGCGCCCGGGCCGGCGGCCGGCGGCTGGTCAGCCACGCCCGGCGGCCCGGCCGGACCCCAGTTGGTGACCGCGACCGTGGCCGGCCGGGACGGCCGCTGGGTCAGCCGACCCGCCGCCAAGACGATGACCAGCAGCCCGAGCAGGATGCAGCCCAGAGCCAGCGCCCGGTGCGTCCGGGACGGCAGCGGTGCGCTCAGCGACGCCTCGCCACGGCGAGGCCACCGGCACCGACCAGCAACGCCCCGCCGCCCAGCAGCGCGACATCCGGCCAGGCACCGGCGGAGTGATCGGCGCGGACGCCGGCATTGCCGGCCGGCACCTGGATGGCGCCTGGCGCGCTGGGCGCCGCGGTGGGCGCCGCGCTCAGCAGCGGTCCGGACGGCACCGGTGTCGGGGCCGCCGAGGACGGCGCGGTGGGCAACGGCGAGGCGGTGGTGGCTGCCGTACTCGGCCCGGCCAGCAGCAGGCTCAGACCGGCACCCGCCACCAGCAGGCCGGCGGGCAGGACAACACGCTGGATGGATCGCTGCATCAGAGGGACTCCCGGGTCGTTCGGCCGGGCACCGGATGTGCCCGATTCACGCCCATGACACGTCCCGGTAGGCCTATTCGTTGCACCGACTCGCTGGCTGGAGCGGGGTCAGCGCGACCCGGTCGGCGTCGGAACGGCCGAGCTGGACACCCTCGGCGCACTCGGTACCGAGGCGGTCGGCGGCTCGGCGGAGGCAGTCGGCGACGGGCTGGCCGGCCCGGATGGATGCGAGGAGGGCGGCAGCGCGCTAGGCACCGCCGTGCTGGGCGGAGTCGACACGCTCGGGCCGGACAAGCCTGGGCTGGACAAGCCTGGGCTGGACGAGCCTGGGCTGGACGAGCCGGGACTGGACGGGCCGGCCGGATTCGAGCTGGACACCGGCGTGCTCAGCACCGAGCCGGGATGCACCACACCCGGATCATGCCGTTGCTGGATAAGCGCGAACGGCACGATCAGCAGGATGGCGGCGACCGCCGCGGCTGCGATCGGGATGCCGACCGCCCGCAGCCGTTCCGGCCGACGGCGCTCGGCACGCCGGCGGATCGACTCGCCGGTGAGTTCGGAATCCACCTGGTCCGCCCGGGCGGCCAGCAACCGTCGCAACCGATCCTCGATCTCGGTCATCGCCTACTCACCCCGCTCCGGCAACCCGGTTCGTAACCGCAGCGTGGCCAGGCCCCGGCTGACGTGGGCCCGCACCGATCCTGGCCGGCAACCCAGCACCTCGCCGATCTCGGGATCGGTCAGCCCCTCGTAGTAGCGCAACACCACCGCGGCCCGTTGCTGTCGGGGCAGTTGCTGCAGGCAGGCCCACAGCTGCTCGTCCGGCTGGTCGCTCGGCGGCACCGGGCGGGCAGGCAGATCCTCGGGGGCGACGAAGCCGATCTGGCGGGTGCTCCAACGCCGCCGCCAGGACACGTGCTCGTTGGTGACTGCCCGCCGGACGTAGGCCAGGGCATCGCGGTGTGCCTGGGAAACCTGCTCCCAGCGCAGGTACACCCGCACCAGAACGTCCTGGACCAGATCCTCGCCCTGGGCCCGCGATCCGGTCAGCAGTGCCGCGTAACGCACCAGGCCGGCCTGCTCGCGGCGCACGAAGTCATCGAAGGACTCGCCGGCCTGCACCTGACCCCGCTCTCGCCAGCGTGGCTCGACCTCGGACCCTGGCATGCCCCCCATGCTCACTACACGCGTCGACC
This sequence comes from Jatrophihabitans sp., assembly GCA_050999655.1. Lineage (GTDB taxonomy): Bacteria > Actinomycetota > Actinomycetes > Mycobacteriales > Jatrophihabitantaceae > Jatrophihabitans_A. Next base: position 9,036 of record JBPCPA010000135.1, on the reverse strand, counting down.
CGCCGCGCCGTTGCACCATCGCACGAATCTCTTGTCCGGCTCAGGACGGTCTCGGCAACAGGCCGTCGGAGATGATCTTGCGCTGGATCTCTGAGGTGCCCTCGAAGATGGTGGTGAGCCGGGCGTCACGCCAGTACCGCTCGACCGCGCGCTCGGTGGTGTAGCCGTTGCCGCCGTGCAGTTGCATGGCCTGTCCGGTCACGGTCGCCGCCATCTCGGTGGCCCGCAACTTTGCCATCGCGGCCTGCCGGGTGCAGTCGTGGCCGGCATCGATCAGGTGCGCGACCTGCCGGTAGAAGGACCGGTGCCGTTCCACCTCGCTGGCCATATCAGCCAGCGCGAACCGCAGGGCCTGGAAATCGGCGATCGGGTGGCCGAACTGCTCGCGCTGCTGCAGGTAGGTCGTGCAGTCTTCGACAGCGGCCTGGGCCAGCCCTACCGCACGGGCCGCGGTGTGCACCCGGGCCAGGTCCAGCCAGGTACCGACCCCGGAGAAGTCACTGCCGGCGTCGGCACCGGTGCTCACCTGGTTGCCGGCCGGTACCCGGACGCCGTCGAAGCTCAGGTCCCAGGTGAGAAAGCCGTGGTAGCCGATCTTGTCGATCGGCGTGCCGGTGAGACCCGCCGGAAAGCTGCCGCGATCCTTGTCCACCAGCAGGGTGTGCAGGCCGGCCGAGCGCGGCTCGTCCTTCGCAGCGTCGCGGGTGCGCACCAGCACCTGAATGAAGTCGGCGGCCTCAGCATTGCCGCACCAGCGCTTGTTGCCGGTGATCAACCAGCTGTCGCCGTCGCGCACCGCACGGGTACGCAGGCTGGCCAGATCAGAGCCGGCCCCCGGCTCGGACAGCGCGATCGCCCCGATCCAGTCGCCGCGGGCCGACCGGGCCAGCAACTGCTCGCGTCGGGACTCATCGGCCAGACCGGTGCCCAGACCCTGGGCCCGGGCGATGATGCTGGCCACGCTCATCCACGCCCGGGCCAGTTCCTCGGCCACCAGGCAGTACTCGAACGCGCCGAGGCCCAGACCACCGTGCTCGGCGGCGATGGTGATGCCGAAGTAGCCGAGTTCGGCCAGCCGGCCCAGCAGGGACGCCGGGATGAGCCCCTTCTGCGGGTCGAGTTCGTTGGCCAGCGGCAGCACCTCGTCACGGGCGAAGGCCCTGGCCTACTCCATCAACGCCTGGCGGGCCGGGGTGTGCCACGGGGCGGTCAGTTCCGGCAGTGCCGGTGGCCTGATCTCGGACAAGGCACGGATCCCTTCGGCGCGAACGGCACGCAGCGGTTGTCACGCTAGCTGGCCGCCCCGGCCACCGCACCCGGGCCGGGCCGCCACACCGGTCGCGCTGGCCGACTGGGCCGTGACAGCGGTCGGCGGGCCGAGCTGTCGCCCGACCCGCCGGCCACCCCACCGAGCTTTCAACGGCAGCGGCTCAGCTCCACGGCATCGTCGGGAACCAGCCGTAACCGAGCTTGGCCGGCAGCCGGACAGCCCAGTAGACAAATGTGAACGACCCACCGACCAACCAGGCGGCCGCGGTCACGCTGGTGAGCCGGGACGCCCTGGCACGCAACCACCCCGGAAAACTGCTCGCCGACAACGCCAGGAACAGCACCCCCATCAACACCATGTTGCCGGCCGCGACAAACACGAACGCCGCCGCCCCGAACAGGCCGTTATGGGTGCTGGCCGCGTGCAGGAACATCTTGTGAAACAGCGGCCACGGCCGCCCGATCAGGAAGCCACCGATCAGCACCCCCATGAACACCTGCGGCGCCGGCGCCCACCGCTGCGCGAGCCGACCCAACGGGTCCGGGACCAACCCCAGCGAGGCAACACCGAGGTAGAGCATCACCAGACCGATCAGGCCGAACACCACCACCGACTGCACCAGCCGCACCGGAAAGTGATGCCCGCCGACGGTGCGGGTCGACAGCTGCGGGATCCGAGTGCCCAACCACGCACCCACCGCGCCATACACACCCGCGGTCACCAACGCACCCACCGACAACCAACCCAGCGGCCGCAACGCCTGCCGCACCCGACCACTGGCCGTGGACCGATCCTGGGCCATCGGCGCGATCGCACTGAACACCGCAACATTGCACGCAGTGAACGTCCCCGCAATACCCGTCACAAACGCGAACACCAACCCGGACAGAGTGCCGGACAGGTTGGCCGTCTCCGCATCATGGCCGAGCAGGCCGTTAGCTGTGTTGACACCGATGTCATCATCGACCAGCTTGGCTGACCAGAGCACCGCCACGGCGATACCCAACGCCAGGCTGATCATGATCATCCGACACAGGTAGCCAGCAGAGCCCACCGGCACCCTCCCCCGACGCCGACCAACCAATACCTCACTAGCCCTCATGGGCGCTCCTTCTCGAGTGGATGCAATTCCACTACTCGGTGGAATAGGCGATTGAGAGAGACGGTCGCGATCAGGACCCGTCCAGACGGGATCTGTCCGTCCCGGATGGTTCGTGTTGGTCGACTAGTCGCGAAGCCAGTCGGCCGCGCGCTCGCCGATCATGATCGAGGTGAGGTTGGTGTTCGCGCGCACCGTGTTGGGCATCACGGACGCGTCGCAGACAAAGAGGGACTCGATCCCGTGTACCGCGCAACGTTCATCAACGACAGTCGAGGGGTCCTCCGACGGCCCCATCCGCGCCGTGCCAACCGGGTGGTATGCGCTGTCCAGGCTCGTCTTGACGTACTGCCGGATCATGTCGTCGTTGTCGATCACCGCTTGACGCAGGACGACAAAACCCTGTCCCAGCCCGCAGATGCCTGGATGGTTGGCCAGCTGCCACGAGGTACGCACGCCCTCCACGAGCAGATCGAGCTCGCGGCCACCGTCATTCAAGAAGTCCAGCTCGATCTGCGGCGGGGCCAGCGGGTCCGTGGACGACAGCACCAGCGTGCCACGACTGCGCGGCCGTTGCGAGACGACCATGACGCCGAGAATCATGGTCGTGCCCGACAGCATCTGAAGCTCCGGAAAGTGCTTCAAATCGAAGTGGTTCACCATGTAATACTGCAGATCGTTGGTCTCATCCGAGCCCGGCGCGGTGGTGCGCAGGATCTCTTGCAGGAACGGTTGCGACGGGTCGCAGGCCCCGGGCCGGGGCGAGAGGAACACCCCGGTCCGCTGATGGTCGACCAGGTTCGCACCGACGCCGGGCAGGTCGGCGCGGCAGTCCACGCCGAGTCGACGGAGATCCTCGGCCGCGCCGATGCCCGATCGCATGAGGATCATCGGTGAGGCCACGGCGCCGGCGGCCAAGATCACCCGCCGCGCGCTGATCGTCTCATAGCTTCCCCCGTCCGCCGACGCCCTCACGCCGACCGCGCGGGCCCCTTCGAACACGACCCGATCAACAACCGTGTGCGGCCTGATCTCCAGGTTGGGGCGCTCACGCACCGGGCCCAGGTAGGCCATCGCGGTGGTGACCCGGAGCAGGTCGTCCCGCCGGTTCGACGGGATCGGGCCCACCCCGGTCGACTCGGGGTCGTTGTGGTCCTTGACCTCGGGAAAGCCCGCGTCCAGACACGCCTCGACGAATGCGAGCTGTCCCGGTACCAGCTCGTCCTGGCGCCAGCGGCGGATCGGGTACGGGCCGTCCTGGCCGTGGAACTCACCGCCGAAATCGAGGTCATTCTCCAGCCGACGAAAGTACGGGAGCACCTCCTGCCAGGACCAGGCCGGGTTTCCGGCTGCTGCCCATTCGTCATAGTCACCTGGCATGCCACGTAGCGCGACCGTGGCGCCGACCGCCGACGAGCCGCCGGTCACCTTTCCGCGCGGGTAGCGGATCCGACGCCCGTCATGGATGTCTGCCTTGAACTGCCAATCGTGGTCATGAAACGACATCGCATTGCCACTGCGGATGTCATCGGGAGCCTGCTGCGGAGCCACGTAGTCGGGGCCGGCCTCCAGGAGAAGTACCCGGCGCGAGGCGTCCTCGGACAGGCGCGCGGCGAGCACGGCGCCGGCGGACCCGGCACCGACGACAATGTCATCGTATTGAGGCGTCATCGGTAATCCTCGCTGAGGTGGGTGGCTGCGAAGGGGCGACGCGTGAGGTCGCCAGGGCCTGAGCAGAGCGCTCAATCCCTCGATCCAAGCGTTGCATCGGCGAACGTGGCGAATTTCTCCTGCGTTGCCCCGGCACCGCCGCGCGCCGGGGCAAGGAGCGAGAAATACCGGCCTGCCTGCGGCGCCAGGCTGGTGCGGCACAGCCGTGAGTACCGGTCCCACGGCGCGAGGAGGCTGCAGCATGCCAGAGAATCCGTCCACAACGAATATCGAAGAAGCGCCGGTCGGGGTGAACGCAATCATCCCGAACACCGCGCGGATCATGGACTACCTGCTCGGCGGGAGCGCGAACTTCGCTTCCGACCGCGCTGTGGCCGACAACGCGTTCGTCAACTGGCCGGGTGATCCGGGCGGTGTCGAGGGAGTCTGCATCGACCTGCACGCGGCTCGCGACGTCCTGGGACGCATGGTCGACTATCTCGCTCGCGATTGCGGAATTCGACAGTTCCTCGACCTCGCCACGGGTCTGCCGACCATGGGCAGCACGCACCAGGTCGCAGGCGCGGTCGCGTCCGGCTGTCGCGTCGTCTATGTCGACAACGAACCCTCTGTCGCTGCGCACGGCCAGTACCTGCTCGATACCGACCCGGACTCCGTCTTTCTCGACGCAGATTTCCGCGACCCCGCAGACATTCTCGACAGGGCCGCGCTGACTCTCGACTTCTCCGAGCCCGTCGGGCTCATCTTGTTCGGCGTTCTCCACTTCATCGAGGACGCCGATGGGCCCGAGCGGCTCGTGGCCGAACTGCTCGACGCCATCCCGTCCGGTAGCTACCTGGCCGTGTCCCACTTCGCCAAGGACGATGACGACACGGCCCTGAACGCCATGCTGACCGAGATGGACAAGCAGACAGGCGATTCGGTGGTGCGCCGCACCCGCTCGGAGGTCGAGCAGTTCTTCCACGGCATGGACGTCGTGCCGCCCGGAGTGGTCGAGACCGAACTCTGGCGGCCGCCGACGGGCGTCGCCGGACCGAAGCCGCTGCCCACCTGGTGCGGCCTCGCCCGCAAGCGCTGAGAGGCGAACATGCCTATCTCGACGACCTATGACGACATAATCGTGGGCGCGGGCAGCGCCGGTGCCGTGCTGGCTGCCCGCCTCAGCGAGGATCCGCACCGTCAGGTTCTGCTGATCGAGGCCGGTCGGCACTACCCGACCGAGGCGAGAACCCCCGATGATCTTCTCGACGCGAATGCGATGTCACTTGTCAAGCACAGCTGGGGATTCACGACCCAGCTCACGCGCGACCGGCGGGTGATGTTTCCGCTCGGCAAGGTCACCGGTGGGTCCTCGGCTGTGGGCAACACGGTCGTGATTCGGGGAACGCCCGAGGACTACGACGAGTGGGCGGCCGCCGGCAACCCGATGTGGTCCTGGGACCAGGTGCTTCCGGTCTTTCGCAGGCTCGAGGACGATCTGGACTATGGCGAAAGCGCAATCCATGGCAGTGGCGGTCCGGTGCCCGTCCGGCGCTGGCGGTCCGCAGAACTGACAGACGTCCAGCAATCGTTCCTCGAGGTCTGCCTCGCCGCCGGCCACCCGTGGGCCGAAGACCACAACCACCCGAAGTCCACCGGCGTCGGGCCCATCCCGTCCAACCGGCGCGATCCCCGGATCCGGATGTCGACGACAGGGTCATACCTCTGGCCGGCAAGCACCCGCGACAACCTCACCATCCTGTCGCACGCTCTCGTCGATCGGGTCGTTTTCGACGGGCCGCGAGCGGCGGGCGTGGTCCTGTCCGTGGACGGCGGGCCCTACGATGAGATCCGCGGGCGCCGGGTGATCCTGTCTGCCGGCGCGATCGCCTCGCCGGCCATCCTGCTCCGCTCAGGGATCGGACCCGCTGAGGACCTGCGCGCGCTGGGCATCCCGGTGCGGGCAGAGCTGGCCGGTGTGGGCGCCGGGCTGATCGACCAGCCGCGCATCGGCGTGTTCATGACTCCCAAACCGGGTTATGAGAACGAAGGCAAGTCGACCGGCCAGATCGTCACCCGCACGAGTGACAGCCGGTTCAATGACCAGTACTTCGCGATGGTCAACCGCTTCGACCTCACCCTGCACTTTCCCGAGTTGCGGCGGGTGGCCGGCGCAAGGTCGGTGTTCGGTGTGATGGTCGTACTACGCCGGCAGCATTCGCGCGGCCGCGTCACCCTCGCGTCGGACAACCCATACCTCGCTCCCCGCATCGACCTGGGCTACCTGTCCGACGAGCGCGACTACGGCCTGCTCGCCGACGGCGTCAGAGGCTGTTGGGAACTGGCTCGCTCGCCGAAGATCTTCGACAAGGGCGAGCAGTTGGTAGCACTGGACGAACGAATCATGGACGACGACGGGGCACTTCGCGACTACATCGAGCGGGCCGTCGACAGCGCCTACAACCCGGTCGGCACCGCGCGGATGGGCCCGGCCGACGATCCATCGGCAGTCGTCGATCAACGCTGTGCGGTGCACGGCGTCGAGAACCTTCATGTTGTGGATGCCTCCATCATGCCCAGCATGGTGTGCGCCAACACGCACCTGAGCGTCGTCATGATCGGCGAACGCGCGGCGGCGCTGCTGCACGAATCCGCTTGATCCAACAGCCCACAACAGAAAGTCAATCGTCACAGGAGGACAGATGTGCGGTATCACCGGCTGGGTCTCGTTCGGCCGCGACCTGAGGTCTGAGGGGAAAGTCCTGGATGCAATGACCGAGACCATGGCGTGTCGGGGGCCTGACGCCCGCGGGACGTCGATCGACCGGCATGCCGCGCTCGGCCACCGCAGGCTGGCCGTCATCGACCTCATCGGCGGCGCGCAGCCGATGTCGGTGCACACCGAACACGGCGATGTGACGCTCGTCTACAGCGGCGAGGTCTACAACTATGTCGAGCTTCGCGAGGAGCTCATCCGGCAGGGTGAGCGTTTCACGACCTCCAGCGACACCGAGGTGGTTCTGCGCGCCTACCTGCGCTGGGGGACCGAGCTCGCCGACCGGATCAACGGCATGTTCGCGTTCGCGATCTGGGACGCACGCGATCAGAAGCTTGTGATGATCCGGGACCGGATGGGTATCAAGCCGCTCTACTTCCATCGGACGTCTGACGGTGTGCTGTTCGGTTCGGAGCAGAAAGCCATTCTGGCCAACCCGCTCGCCAAGCGCACGGTGGACACCGACGGGCTACGCGAGTTGTTCTCCTACGCCTTCACGCCGGGACACGCGACCTGGTCAGACATCCAGCAGGTCGAGCCCGGCACGGTGGTGACAGTCGATGCCGCGGGCCTGCGCCAGCGCACCTACTGGCGCCTGGAGACCCGGCCGCACACCGACGATCTGGAAACCACCGTCGGACGGGTCCGCGAGCTCTTGGGCGATATCGTGCAGCGCCAGCTCGTCGCCGACGTGCCACGCTGCCTGCTGCTGTCGGGTGGCCTCGATTCCGGGGCGCTGACCGCGCTGGCCGCAGCCCATCTCGGCGACGAGCCGGTGCCGACCTTCGCAGTCGATTTCACCGGACAGTCCGATAATTTCAGGCCGGATGAGTTGCGCGACGAACCGGATGCACCGTTCATCCGCGATGTCGCCGAGCACGTCGGCTCCGATCACACCGACATCGTGCTCGATCCGAAGACCCTGGCCGATCCGGAGGTCCGTAAGGCCGCACTCATCGCCCGGGACGCCCCGATCGGTGCCGGCGATATGGACTTCTCGCTGTACCTGCTCTTCAAGGCGATTCGCCAGAAGTCGACGGTTGCCCTGTCCGGCGAGTCGGCGGACGAGCTGTTCGGCGGGTACCGGCACATGCATATCCCCATGATTCAACAGGCACGCGCGTTTCCGTGGATCGCCGTCAACGTGGGCCCGTTCGACAAGGACGCCACCGGGCTGAACCCGCAACTGCTGTCGCAGCTGAAGCTCGAGGAGTACCGGCTGGACAGGTATGACAGTGCGGTCGAAGAAGTTGAGCGACTCGACTCCGAGGACGACTTCGAGTACCGCATGCGGATCATGGTCTACCTGCACCTCACCCGCTTCATGCGCTACCTGCTCGACCGCAAGGACCGGATCAGCATGGCGCTCGGGCTGGAGGTTCGGGTGCCGTTCTGCGACCACCGGCTGATGGAGTACGTCTACAACGCCCCCTGGTCAATGAAGACCTTCGACGGCAGGGAGAAGAGCCTGCTTCGCGCGGCGGTCAAGGACATGCTTCCAGAATCGGTTGCTTGGCGACCCAAGAGCCCGTACCCGTCGATCCAGGACCCGTACTACAACCAGGAGCTTCAGCAGCAGGGCAAGGAACTGTTGGCGCGCGGGAACCACGAGGTGTTCGAGCTGATGGACCGAAGCTGGCTACAGGTTGCGACTGCAGGCGAGCCGGCTTCGATGGACCGACTGACAAGACTGGGCCTGGAGCGGACGCTCGACCTCGGCCTGTGGCTGGACGTCTACCATCCCGAACTCAGGCTTGCCTAGCCCCATGGACCAGCACAGCGACAGCATCGCCGCTTCTGCGCCGACAGCCACAGCCGGCCGGCGGTGCCTGTGCGGCGCCCGCCGCCGGCGGCGTTGGCCGCCGGCCGGTCGCCTCCGGCGGCTGGTGGTCGGAGTGGCGGTCTGGTCGGGTCTGGGCCTGGTGGCGCTCACACCCGACGAGCTGACGGCGCTCCAGCGGTGGTACGCCGGCGTCGGTGTTGGTGCCACGCCGTGCTGTCCCCATGTGTTGCTGGCTGGACCGCGCCGGAACCCTGGCCGACGGCCCCGCCATTGATGGCGAAGATGTCGATAGCGAAGATATTGGCACTTTCCTCTTGTGCTTGCTGAGGATTACCCTCGCACAGAGACCGAGGTTCGCCGATCGCGTTGTGGCGCGTGTTCTGACGGCGCCGCAGGTCACCGGGCCAGCACCACCGGATCGGGGGGGGGGGGGGGGGAGGGGAGAGGGGGGGGAGGGG
>JBPCPA010000129.1:0-7176 GCA_050999655.1 Jatrophihabitans sp. | reverse complement strand
GCCGGAATCAGGATCGAGGCCGAATCCGTCGACGGATCAACGGCAATCGAGGACACGGCGAGCCGGTAGCGGTCGGTCGCGACCACCCGAAGGACGCCGTCGGCGGCATCGATATCGAGCAGGACGCCGGCAAGCATGGGTAGTTCCGGATCGGTACCGACCGCGAACCGGACCTCGTCGAGGGCGCTCAGCAGGGCTGGCGCGGGCAGGGTGATGGTGCGCATGAGTGTCTCCTGGGATACGAGTAGGGCTCGGACTGCGCAGAGTTCCCGGCGGGCATCGGTGAGGCCGTCCTGCAGCCGCTGCAGGTAGGCCGCCAGCACGACGGCGGCGGTGGCCGGCTCGCGCAGGACCTGGCCGATGTCGGCCAGCGGCATACCGACCCGGCGCAGGTGCGCGATGATCCTGGCCGCCGGCAGCTGGGCCGGCGCGTAGCCGCGATAGCCGTTGGCCGGGTCGACCGCGGCCGGCACCAGGATTCCGGCGCCGTCGTAGAACCGGAGCGCGCTGACGCTCAGGCCGCTCAGGCCTGCCATCCGGCCGATCCCGATCAGTTCACTCTGCACCCGGATGACCTTTCCGTCTCGACCTACTCGAGGGTCAAGCACCACTCGGTCAGAGCTCGTCGAGCACCGCCTGGCGCAGCACGTCCAGCCCGACGCCGCCGATGTCGAGCGCCCGGCGATGGAAGGTCTTGAGATCGAAGCCGGCGCCGGCCCGGCGGCGGGCCTCGTCGCGCAGGTCCAGCCACAGCCGCTCGCCGAGCTTGTAGGACGGTGCCTGCCCGGGCCAACCGAGGTAGCGCTCCAGCTCGTAGCGCAGCAGCTCCTCGCTCATGTTGGCGTGCCCGATCAGCAGCTGCCAGGCCTTGTCGTAGGTCCAGTCACCGCCGCCGACCTCGGCCGGGGCCGGAAAGCCGCAGTGCACCCCGATGTCGATGACCACCCGGGCCGCCCGCAGCGACTGGCCGTCCAGCAGGCCGAGCCGGTCGGCCGGATCGTCCATGTAGCCCAGATCGGCCATCAGCCACTCCGCGTACAGTGCCCACCCCTCGCCGTGTCCGGACGTCCAGGACGCCAGCCGCCGCCAGCTGTTGAGCAACTGCTTGCGATACACCGTCTGCGCTATCTGCAGGTGATGGCCGGGCACCCCCTCGTGATAGACGGTGGTGCGCTCGCGCCAGGTGGAGAACTCGCTCACCCCGGGCGGCACCGACCACCACATCTGGCCCGGCCGGGTGAAGTCGTCCGACGGGCCGGTGTAGTAGATGACCCCGGTGTTGGTCGGTGCGATCTTGCAGTCGAGCCGGCGGACCGGTTCGGGAATGTCGAAGTGGGTGTCGGCCAGCGCCTGGACGGCCGCGTCGGACTGCTCCTGCATCCAGGCCTGCAGCGCCTCGGTGCCGACCAACCGGTGGGACGGGTCGGAGTCCAGCAGCTGGATCGCCTCGGCGACGCTGGCACCGGGCTTGATCCGCTCGGCGGTCTGGGCCATCAGCTGCTCGATCCGGGCCAGCTCCGCCTGGCCCCAGTCGTAGGCCTCGGCCAGATCCACCGCCGCGCCGAGGAACTGCCGGGACAACGGGGCGTACTTCTCCCGGCCGACGGCGTCGCGGGTCGGCGCCTGGGCCAGCAGCTCGTCGGCGAGGTAGTCGCGCAGCTTCTGGTAGCCGGCCTGCGCGGCGTAGGCGGCCCGGTCCAGGTCGGCCACCAGCGAGTCCGGCAGTGGCTCACCGTCGGCCCGGGCCTGGCCGACGAAACTGGCGAAAAACCCCTCGTCGCCGAGGTTGGCCTCGCACTGCACGATGCAGGCCCGCACCTGCCGCTTGGCAGAGATGTCGCCACGCTCGGCCGCCAGCCGCAGCGAGGCGAGGTAGCCGTCCAGCGAGGCCGGCATCGCCGCCAACCGGGTGGCGATCATCGCCCAGTCCTCGACGGTGTCGGTGGCGACCAGGTCGAAGCTGTCGCGCAGGTTCTGTACCGGGCTGGCGATGTTGTTCAGCTCCGACAGCGGCGCGCCGAGCTCGTGCAACTCCTGCTCCAGCATCAGCTGCTCGCCCAGCGCCGCCACGGTCACCCGGTCGACATCGTCGGTGGCCGGCGTCCGATCGAGCTTGGCCAGGGTCCGCCGGCGCAGATCCTCCCGGCCGTCATAGCCGGCCGGTGACAGGTCGGGCATCCGGTCGTCGAAACCTTTCAGGCCGATGTTCGTGGCCATCAGCGGATCGAGTGCGGCGGCGGCGAGCAGGTACTCATCGGCAAGCGCGTCGACGGCAGTCATCGTCCGCGACGGCGGGCCGGCAGGGGAGGCGGTCATGATTGAGGAACCTAATACCAATACCGGGCGCGGCCAACCGCATTGGGTGATCCGGGGCGCATCTGCGCACGCCGCGCGGCCGGGCTCGTGGCCGGGTCGTAAACTCAGGCCCCGAGCGCCGGTGATGTCCCGGTGCAGCCGGCAACACCCGAACTGGCCCGGCCTGCCGACGCCGAGAAGACCCGGTGCCACAGCCCGTGCGAAAGGTGCGTAGATGTCGAAGATCAAGGTGGTAGGTACCGTCGTCGAACTCGATGGCGACGAGATGACCCGGATCATCTGGCAGTTCATCAAGGACCGGCTGATCCATCCCTACCTCGAGGTCAACCTCGACTACTACGACCTGGGCATCGAGCATCGCGATGCCACCGACGATCAGGTCACCATCGACTCGGCCGAGGCCATCAAGCGGCACGGGGTCGGCGTCAAGTGCGCGACCATCACGCCGGACGAGGCCCGGGTCTCCGAATTCGGCCTGAAGAGCATGTGGCGCTCGCCCAACGGCACCATCCGCAACATCCTCGGCGGGGTGATCTTCCGCGAGCCGATCATCATGGCCAACGTGCCACGGCTGGTGCCGGGCTGGACCAAGCCGATCGTGGTCGGCCGGCACGCCTTCGGTGACCAGTACCGAGCGACCGACCTGGTGGTGCCCGGTGAGGGCACGCTGACCCTGACCTTCACCCCGAAGGACGGTAGCCAGCCCACCGAACTCAACGTCTTCGACTTTCCCGGCCCCGGCGTGGCGCTGGCGATGTACAACCTGGACGCCTCGATCCGGGACTTCGCCCGGGCCTCGCTGAACTACGGTCTGCAGCGCAACTACCCGGTGTACCTGTCCACCAAGAACACCATCCTGAAGAAGTACGACGGTCGGTTCAAGGACATCTTCGCCGAGATCTTCGAGACCGAGTTCAAGCAGCGCTTCGACCAGGCCGGGCTGACCTACGAGCACCGGTTGATCGACGACATGGTGGCTGCCGCGCTGAAGTGGGAGGGCGGCTACGTCTGGGCGTGCAAGAACTACGACGGCGACGTCCAGTCCGACATCGTGGCGCAGGGCTTCGGCTCGCTCGGCCTGATGACCTCGGTGCTGGCCACCCCGGACGGCAAGGTCGTCGAGGCAGAGGCCGCGCACGGCACCGTCACCCGGCACTACCGCCAGCACCAGCAGGGCAAGCCGACCTCGACCAACCCGATCGCCTCGATCTTCGCCTGGACCCGGGGCCTGGCGCACCGCGGCAAGCTGGACAACACCCCCGAGGTGACCGAGTTCGCCGAGACCCTGGAGCGGGTCTGCATCCAGACCGTCGAATCCGGTCAGATGACCAAGGACCTGGCGCTGCTGATCTCGCCGGACGCGCCGTGGCTGACCACCGAGGACTTTCTGGCCGCGATCGACACCAACCTGCAGAAGGCCATGGCCTCCTGAGCCTGGTGCGCAGCTACTCGCTGGCCGGCCGCACGGCACCCCGGAGCGGGCGGCACTACGCGCGGCTGTGCGCCGCCGAGCTGCCCGCGACGATCGAGGTGTACCGGCAGCTGTTCGCCGCCGCCGGCCTGCACCCGGCCCGGGTGCAGGAGCTGGCGACCGGCGCCCGGGCCGCGCTGCGGGACTGGGCGCCGGACCTGGCCGACTGCATCGATGCGATCGCGGACGAGGCAGGGTTGCCGGCCTGGCAACTGCACGCGCTCAACGCGCGGACGGAGTTGCTGAGCGCGGCGCCGGCCGGTCGGGGCGAGTGCACCGCGCTGGCCCGTCCTGGCCTGGGCGGCCAGACCTGGGACTGGCACCGCGAGCTGGCCGGCAGCTGGCTGGTGGCTGGCTACCCTGAGCTGCCGCTGCCGTTCATTACCCTGACCGAGGCCGGAATGCTTGCCAAGATAGGGGTGAACGCCGCCGGCGTCGGACTGCTGTTCACCATCCTCGGTCACCGCGGGGACACCGGAGTGGCCGGCGTCGGGGTGCACACGGTGGCCCGCCGGGTGCTGGACACCGCCACCGACGTCGCCGCCGCGATCGCCATCATCGCCAGCGCGCCGCTGTCGGCCTCGTCCTGCTTCACGGTGCTGGACGCGCACCGGGTGGCCTGCGTCGAGGCCAGCCCGCTCGGCGTCCATGAGGTGCCGGCCGAGGGCGGCTGGTGCGCCCACACCAACCACTTCGTGAGCCCCGCGCTGGCCGGCGGTGAGTTGCGCACCGGGCCGGACACCGACACCGTGCAGCGGCTGGCGCTGCTGCGCCACCGGCTCACCGCCGGGCCCGAGGTCGACTCGGCCGACCAGCTGCGCCGGCTGCTGTGCGCCCACCAGGCCGACGGGGCGCCGATCTGCTGTCACTCCGACGGCGCCGGCCCGCTCGGCAGCAACTGGCAGAGCCTGGCCACGGTCGTCCTGCAGCCGTCGGCGGCCCGGCTGCTGGTGCAGGCCGGCGGCCCGTGCGAGGCGTCCCCGGCGGGCTGGCTGATCGGTCAGGTCGGCGACGCTGCGACGTCCTGACCGCCGCCCGGTCCGTCCGGCCCGGCCTGCTCGGTGACCGGCTAGATTCAGACGATGAGTTCGCGACGCTGCCCGCTGCCGGTCCTGGGTGGGGTGCGCCGTGCCTGAGGGCCACACCATCCATCGGCTGGCCCGCCAGCAGCAGAAGCTCTTCGGCGGCCAGCCGGTGCGGGTCAGCAGCCCGCAGGGCCGGTTCGCCGAGGGAGCCCAGATTCTGGATGGCCACGTACTGGCCAGAACCGAAGCCGTCGGCAAGCACCTGCTGCAGTACTACCGTGGCGCGCCGACCCTGCACGTTCACCTCGGCCTGTACGGCAAGTTCGCCACCGGCACCGGGCAGCCACCGGAGCCGGTCGGCGCGCTGCGGTTGCGCCTGACCGCCGGCCAGACCTGGACCGACCTGCGCGGCCCGACTGCCTGCGAACTGCTCGAACCGGCCGAGATCGCCACCCTGTTCGCTCGGCTCGGCCCGGACCCGTTACGCCCGGACGCCGACCCGAGCAGGGCCTACCAGCGGATCAGCCGCAGCCGGATCAACATCGGCGCGCTGCTGATGGACCAGCAGGTCATCGCCGGTATCGGCAATGTCTACCGGGCCGAACTGCTCTACCGGCACCGGATCGACCCGTTCCTGCCAGGCCGCGAACTGCAGCCGGTGACCTGGTCGCAGATGTGGTCCGACCTGGTGACGCTGATGCGCGCCGGCGTGCGCACCGGTCGGATCGAGACCGTCCGGCCCGAGCACCGGGCACGCAAGCGCGGGCCGCTGGAGCGCAGCGAGGCCGGTTACGTCTACCGGCGCACCGGGCTGCCGTGCCGGGTGTGCGGCACCGAGATCCGCACCGAGGTGCTGGTCGGGCGCAACCTGTTCTGGTGCCCGTACTGCCAGGCGCCCGGCTCGAACCGGTGACCGAGGCGTCGACGCGCCGCGCGCGGGAGGCGGCGGCGGGCTCGTACCAGAACTTCCGGGTGAGCGTCGAGGACGCGATCGCGACGGTCACCATCGATCGGCCGAGCAAACGCAACGCGCTCACCGTCGACATGTGGCGCCAGCTGTCGGCGATCTGTGCCGACCTGGACGCCGAGACCTCGCTACGGGCGGTGGTGCTGACCGGTGCCGGCCAGACGTTCTGCGCCGGTGCCGACATCAGCGCGCTGTCGGCCGACGAGGCGAGCATGCGCGAGGTCGTCGAGCACACCGAGCGGGCGCTGCGCGAGCTTGCGGTGCCGACCATCGCCAAGATCCGCGGCCATTGCCTGGGCGGCGGCAACCAGCTGGCGATCGCCTGTGACCTGCGGGTCGCCGACAGCACCGCCAGCTTCGGGGTGCCGCCGGCCAAGCTGGGGGTGATCTACCCGGTGCCCTCCACCCGCTCGCTCATCGAGCTGGTGGGCCCGGCGTGGGCCAAGCGGCTGATCTTCACCGCACACCCGATAGACGCCGACACCGCGCTGCGGATCGGACTGGTGGAGCAGGTGGTGGAGCCGGCCGGGTTGGACGCCGCGGTCGAGGCGTTGCTCGCCGCGATCCGGCCGCTGTCACCGATGACCCAGCTGGCGGCCAAGCAGCTGGTCAACCTGATCGCCGACGGCGCCGGGGCCGATTCTGCATATGAAAGCTGGCTGTCCGAGTGGCGTGCCAGCCCGGACGGTGTCGAGGGGCCGCAAGCGTTTCTGCAACGCCGACCACCAGAGTTCGGCTGGCGCCGTCAGCCGCCTCGCTAGCGGGATTCGCCGGCTCAGCCGAGGCCCCAGATAGCCGCTAGTGGGCACCCACCAGCCGGGACGTGCCGTCGGCGCTCGGCCTGATCTGGATCCGGTCGGCGATCCGCGCCTTCAGTTCGGTCACATGGCTGACCACGCCGACCGCCCGGCCACCGGCGCGCAAACCGTCGAGTACCGCGATTACCTGATCGAGCACCTCGGGATCCAGGGTGCCGAAGCCCTCGTCGATGAACAGCGTGCCGAGGTCGATCCCGCCGGACTCGGCACGCACGATGTCTGCCAGCCCGAGCGCCAAGGACAGGGACACGTAGAAGGTCTCGCCGCCTGACAGCGTCCCCGGGTCACGCGGGCGGCCGGTGCCCAGGTCGAGCACCCGCAAACCCAGGCCGGAGCGGGCGTTGCCGGCGCGCGCATCGGTGTGTTCCAACTGGTAGCGGCCGCCGGAGATCTGGCGCAACTGGGCGTTGGCCGCGCTGACTATCTCGGCGAACCGGCGGGCCAGGACGTAGGTGGTCAGCTCCATCTTGAGTTGGTTCTCGCCCAGGCCCGCAACCAGGTTGCCGATCCGGATGGCTGGCGCGGTCTCGGCCAGCAGCCGGGCGCCGCGCCGGACGGACCGGTCGAGCTGCTCGGCCT
>JBPCPA010000027.1:0-10858 GCA_050999655.1 Jatrophihabitans sp. | reverse complement strand
GTCCAGTTCCACCTCTCGTTCGAGCACCGCGCCCTCGGCGACATGGACGTGCTCGACATCATCGAGATCTCCAACGGCGGACCCCGGCGGGCTGCGCTTCTCCAGCGGCAGATGGACCTGCAGTGGCTGTGGCATGTCGATCCGGAATCGGTGACCGAGGAGCAGATCGAGCAGCAGTGCCCGGGCATCCGGACGCTGCGGCTGCGCGGCAGCGACCTGCTGGTCACCTACGGCGAGCTGAACGCGTTGCCGGACTACCTGAGCAGCGGCGCGCAGGCCGACCTGGCTCCCAGGGACGTGATGCTGCCCATCCTGCAGTTCGTCCGGCAGGAGACCCATATCCAGTTCGCCAGGCTGTTGGGTCACGGCGGCGCCAGCCAGCCGTTCAAGGACGCGGTGTACGCGCCGCACTGGTTCCTGCCCGACATGCTCGACCTGCTCGGCGAAAGCCTGGCGATCGACACGCTGACCAGCCGCCTCGGTGCCGACGGGATCGACCACTACGCCGGCCTGCTGGCGCGCAACGCCTGCCACTTCGCCCCGTTCGCCTGGCACCGCTGGCAGGCCTCGCACGAGGCCGCGCGGTTGCTTGCCGGGCAGGCGCACGCGGAGGGAAACACCGATCGGCGGGCCCAGCTGACCCACGATGCCTGGATGCAGAACGGCTATGCCGATCACTTCCTGCAGGACTCCTTCGCCGCCGGCCATCTGGTCAACAAGACTCTGATCATGCAGTGGTTCGTCGAGTGGGCGGCCAGCAAGTCGCTGGTCCCGGTGGCTGAGTGGAATGCCGTGCAGAACATGGTGCCCGACCGGCAGCCGGGCATCGCGGGGCGACACCTCTACGACCCCGACTACGCGGGGATCTCGAACGACCCGCAGACCTCGGAGGACCAGGCGAGCTACGCGGCCAGGATGAACAACACCGGCCTGGTGCTGGGCGCCTCGACCACCCTGGACGACGCCTACCAGGATTACTTCTACTTCCTGTCCAGCCTGATCGCCCAGTCGGCCTCCGGCGCGATCCATGACTACTACAACGAGCACTCGCTCTCGGTCGCCTCGGTGGCGCAGCCGCAGCCGTACGCGGTCTACGGCGATCACACACTGCTCAGCGGCAACAACGGCTCCGCCGGGGCGGAGGCCACTAGCTTCGCGGCGAAGCTGTCCCAGCAGGGCGTGGCCGAGATCCTGGACACCGGGCAGTCGCAGACCACTGCCCGCAGCATCCGCGAGCACTTCCCGACCCAGGTCAAATCCGGCAGCAACCTGCTCAGCCTCGAGCACTGGAACGAGACCCAGCAGGGATTCTGCGTCGAGAAGATCTTCCCGACGCTGCACGATTTCATCGTGCGGGCGACCAAGCCGATCGTTCCCAATCTCTCGCGCGATCAGGACCTGGCGGTGCGCTGGAGTGGGAATCTCGAGGAAACCGGCTTCACCACCACCAGCGTGCTCACCGTCGGCAACCGGGTTTTCTCAGCCTCCAACGGCTGCCTCTACGAGTTCCACGCGCAGTCCGGTGAGACGCTCAATCGCCTGGTGCT
Organism: Jatrophihabitans sp.; assembly: GCA_050999655.1. Lineage (GTDB taxonomy): Bacteria > Actinomycetota > Actinomycetes > Mycobacteriales > Jatrophihabitantaceae > Jatrophihabitans_A. Next base: position 9,311 of record JBPCPA010000027.1, on the reverse strand, counting down.
CATCCACCCGCTCGACAACGAGGACGACAACGGCAGCTACGAGACCCGGCTGTCCTCCGATGGAAACCGGGTGTACGTCGGGGTGCACGGTTCGGTCTTCGGCGTCAACATCGGCAACCATTTCGGACTGGCCTGGACCGCCAACCTGCCCGACGCCGACCTGGACTCGGTCGACGTGCTCGCCGACGGCGGCCTGCTGCTGGCCGGCTCGAACGGCTCGGTGCACCGGCTCAACCCGGATACCGGCCATGTCAATGCCTCGTTGCTGCTCGGCAGCAAGCGCGGTGTCGGCGACTACAGCATGCGGCTGGCGGTCACCGGATCGACCCTGATCGTCGGTACCCACGGCTGGGCATACGGGGTGTCCCTGCCGGCGCTGGCCAAGGTCTGGGAGACCAGCCTGCCCAAGTCCGGCTACCACCTGGTCGAGGTGCTGCTGGCCAACGGCCGGCTCCACGCGAGCAGCAACGGCTATGCCTACCAGTTGAACGCCGGCACCGGCGCCGTGCAGGAGTCGCTACGGGTGGTCGACGCCGTCGGGGTCGGCGACTACACCACCACACTGGCGGCCGACGACCACCACCTGTACGTCGGCGTCCACGGCTACGTCTACGGCATCAGCCTCACCGACTGGTCGCGGGCCGCCTGGGAGGCGAACCTGGCCGGCAACCGGTACGCGATGGTCAACCTGGCGCTGGCGGGCAACCAGTTGCTGGCCGGGTCCTATGGCTACATCTTCCGGATCAATCCGGCCAGCGGCGCGGTGGTGCGCTCGGCGCTGCTCACCATGAGCGTGGGCCTGGGCACGTACGAGACCAGGGTGGCCTTCGACCCGACCGGCGAGCATCTCTTCGCCGGCGTGCACGGCTACACCTACAAGGTCGCCGCGAGTCACCCCTGAGGGGCGGAACTATCCGGTAAGTCGGCGGAACTGAATCCGTGACGACCATCCCCGGCCTCCGATCAACCGGTCGGAGGCCGGGGATGTGTCGGAAGCAGGTCGAGGTATCAGTACCGGAACGGGTACCGGTTCGAGCGTGCTGGAGCAGCCTTCCGGGCATCACCCTTTCCTGTCGCCTGAAGCCGACCGAGCAGCCTTATCACCCGCGAACGGCGAACCTTGGCCACCCGTTCACGGCGTGGCTTCCGAGCGTGCGACGTCAGGACCGCATCCGGAAAGCGATCATCCACGCTGGGTGGGGAGATGCTCAGCGAGCACGGCTGGCTCGCCGGTGCTGCGGCTTCAGCAGGTCGAACGCTAGCCGCGCCGTAGTGCGAGGAAGGCCTGGCTGACCTGGTCGAATACGGGGCGGCTCAGGGCGGCGCCCTCGCGGCGGACCGCGTCCGGGCCTAGCCGCAGTACGCGGTCTAAGCGCACCTCGCTCGGCCGGCGCTGCGAATCCCAGGCACCGGTACCGACGTCCAGCCAGTGCCGGCCGTGCCGGGCCTCGTCCGTGGCGTCCCGGTCGTGGTCTTTCGAGGTCAGCATCAGCCCCAACAAGTAACCAGAATCCCGGCCGATGATCAACACCGGCCGGTCCTTGCCACGACTGAAGTCCTCCTCGAACGGCACCCAGGCCCACACCACCTCGCCCGGGTCGGCCAAGCCGTCCGGGTGCGGTTCATAGCTCGGCACGACCGTCGCTGTGAAGTCGCCGGGATAACCACCAAGCCCGGCCCGGCTGCGAGCCTCCGAGCCGGCAACAACCCGCTGCTGTTCCTTACGATCACGGCGCAGCCACTGCAGCACCGCTACACCGCGACGGGATAGACCGGCTGCGGAATCTCCGGCCGGATCCGGCCCTCGACGAAGATGCCGTGCCAGATCATGAACACCAACAGTGTCCAGATCTTGCGGGAGTAGTCGCGCGGCCCGGCCCGGTGCGCCTCGAGCAGCGCCAGCGCTGCCTGGGTGTCGATCAGGTGCTCGGTGCCCGCCGAGCTGATGATCTCGCGCGCCCACTCGTACATCTCCGCGCGCAGCCACGGCCGGGTAGGCACCGGAAAGCCCAGCTTGGCCCGGTTCAGCACGTGGGCCGGGACGATGTCGGCCAGCGCCCGGCGCAGCGCGTACTTGGTGGTCTCGGCGGTCAGCTTCTGGCTCACCGGGATGGACGAGGCCACCGCGAACACCTCGGTGTCCAGGAATGGCACCCGCAGTTCCAGCGAGTTGGCCATCGTCATCTTGTCGGCCTTGACCAGGATGTCACCGCGCAACCAGGTGAACAGGTCGATGTACTGCATCCGGGTCGAGTCGTCCAGGTGCCGGGTCGCCGCATAGTGCTCGGCGGTGATGTCGGTGTAGCTGATGGCCGGCGAGTACGTCCGCAGCAACGACTGCATCTCCTCCGGACGGAAGATCCGGGCATTGCCGTAGTAGCGTTCCTCGATCCCGATGCTGGCGCGCCGGAGCAGATCCTTGCCGCGCATGCCCTCGGGCAGTTGCCGCCCGAGCATGCCGAGCAGCCGTTTGACCGGATCAGGGGCGGCGGTCAGCCGGCGCAGGGAGATCGGTTCGCGGTAGATGGTGTAGCCGCCGAACAATTCGTCGGCGCCCTCGCCGGACAGCACCACCTTGACGTGCTTGCGCGCCTCCCGGGCGATGAAGTACAGCGGCACCAGCGCCGGGTCGGCCACCGGATCGTCGAGGTACCAGACGATCAGCGGCAGGATGTCCATCATCTCCTGCGGGCTGACAACCTTCGTGATGTGGCGCACCCCGATCGCGGCCGCGGACTCGGCGGCCACGTCGATCTCGGAGAAGCCGGCGCGCTCGAAGCCGGTGGTGAAGGTCAGCAGCTTCGGATTGTGCTCGCGCGCCAGCGCCGCGATGGCGGTGGAGTCGATGCCGCCGGACAGGAATGCCCCGACGGTGAAGTCCGAACGCAGGTGCTTGGCCACCGAGTCCCGCAGCGCGTCGGCGATCTCGCGGTAGAGCTTGTCCGGCTCGGGTACCGGCCTGATCACGAAGTCCGGACGGAAGTAACGCCGGCTCACCGGCGCCTGGCCCGGCCGCAGCGTGAAGCAGGTGCCGGAGTCGATCCGGGTGATGGCGGTGTGCATCGAGGCCGGTTCGGGGACGTACTGCAGGCTCAGGTAATGCTGCAACGCCTCGGTGTTGACCTCGTGCGCGACCTCGGCCGGTGCCACCGCGAGCAGCGCCTTCTTCTCCGAGGCGAAGAACGAGCCGCGCTCGTCGGTGTAGCTGTAGAGCGGCTTGATACCGAACCAGTCGCGGGCGCCGAACAACACCCGTTCCTGGGAGTCCCAGATCAGAAAGGCGAACATGCCGCGCAGGTGCTCGACGATCTTGTCGCCCAGGTAGTGGTAACCGGCCACGATCGCCTCGCCATCGCCGTCGGTGGCGAAGCTCGCGCCGTAGTCCTCGCAGAGCATGGTGCGTAGTTCGAGGTAGTTGTAGATCTCACCGTTGAAGATCAGGTGGTAACGCTCGGCCAGGTAGGGCAGCGGCTGGTGGCTGTGCTCCCAGTCGATCAGCGAGAGCCGGCGAAAGCCGATCACCACATCGTCGTCGAACCAGATGCCGCTGTCGTCCGGCCCGCGGTGGCGCATCTGGACCAGCGATGCCTCGATGGCGGCACGGGTGTCGGCCGAATCCGTCGGGTCCGGCGTGGCGGCGAGAAAGCCGATCAGGCCGCACATGCTCAGCCGGTCCCGGTCAGCTGGCTGAACTTCGGCGCGGTGGCGTCCTTGACCGAGATCTGGGACGGGTCATCGAGGTCGACCGCGATCGGCCAGCTGATGTTCAGGCCCTCGTCCAGCGGGTTGAAGGCAGTGCCCGCCATGCCCGGGCGCCACTCCTCGGTGAAGCAGTACAGGTACTGGGTGCCCTCGGCACTGACCGACTGGAAGCCGTTGCACACGCCGGCCGGCACCAGCACCTGGGTACCGGGCGCGAGCTCGACGGTGACCACCTTGCCGTAGCTGGTCGACTCGGCCCGGGCATCGAGGTAGGCGCCGAAAGCCCGGCCGGACACGCAGCTGACCAGCTTGACCATGGCCTCGCCGTGCAGGCCGCGGATCGCGCCATGACCGGACTCGGTGACATTGATCTGCTGCCAGTCACCGGCGCCGGCGAAGGCGTCGCGGTAGACCGAGGCGCGGAAGAACTCCCGGACGGTGCCCCGCTCGTCGCTGACCTGCTTGAGGGTGCAGACGAGCAGCCCGTCGATGTCGGTGGTCTCGATCCGCAGATCGGTGATGTGCACGCTCATGACCCAAATCTTCACACGTGCGGTTGGTTCAGTGCAGCCGCCGCACCTGGTAGCCGGTCGCGCCGGCACCGTCCGGGGTGCTGGCGAGCAATAGCTGGCCGGTCATCGCACACCACGCGGCGATGTCGCTGGCGGCGGCCGGATCGTCGGCCAGCACCGTCAGCTCGCCGCCCACCGGGATGCCGGGCAGCGACCGGGCCAGGTCGAGCACCGGCAGCGGGCAGCGCCGGCCCCGGCTGTCCAGCCGCAGCCCGACCACGCCGGACGGCTCGTCCGGGCCCACGCCGGCGGGTGTCGGCACCGGTCCGGTGGTCGGTGCCTGGGCCCGGACCGTGGCCACCGCCTCGGGTAGCACCGCCAGGAACCGCTCGACATCGGCGGTGTCCACCCCCGGATGGAGCGAGACCCGGATGCTGCCCGAGCTGAGCGCGCCCATCGCGACCAGCACGTGCGACGGGGTGAGGGTGTCGGCGGTGCAGGACGAGCCCGAGGACACCGCGTAGCCTCGCCGGTCCAGCTCGGTGAGCAGTGCCGCGCCCTCGACGTAGAGGACGGTGAAGGTGAGCAGGTGGGGTAGCCGATCCGCCGGGTCACCGAGCAGCGCCGCGTCGCCCAGCAACTCGGGCACCCGGTGCCGCAGCCGCTCGACCAGGGCGTGCAGCCGGTCGGCCTGAGCCCGCCGATCCTGCCGGCTGGCCCGCAACGAGGCCGCTGCCGCGACGATGGCCGCCACATTGGCCACTCCGAGCCCCCGGCCGGCCTCGGACTCATCGACCGGAAACGGCGGTTGCCAGCGGGTGCCGCGCCGGATTGCCAGCAGGCCGACGCCGGCCGGGCCGCCCCACAGCCGGGCATCGGCACTGAATATCGGTACGCCGGCCGGTGGGTCGCCGTAGACCAGTTCGTGGCTGGCATCGACCACCAGCGGGATCGCGCTGTCGCTCAGGTACCCGGCCAGCTCGGCGACCGGTTGGCGGGTGCCCACCTCGTGGTTGGCGGCCTGCAACACCGCGGTTGCGGTGCCCGGCTGCTGCGCGGCGGCCAGGAACTGCGCTACCGACACCCGGCCGTCGCCGTCCACCCCGACGACGCGCACCTCACCGCCGCGTGCCAGGTGCCAGTCGGCGGCCTTGAACACCACCGAGTGCTCCACCGCTGAATGCACCAACCGGCGGCCCGCCCGGTGCCGGCCGGCGAGGCTGCCGAGTACGCCGGCCTGCAGCGCCTGCGCGCCGGAGGGCAGGAAGCTCAGCTCGTCGGGCCGGATGCCGAGCTCGGCGGCCGCGGCCTCCCGGGCGGCGTCCAGCAGCAACGCGCTGCGCCGGCCGCTGCCGGTCAGCCGGGCCGGATCGGCCCAGCCGTCCTCCAGCGCAGCCTGCAGTGCCTGCACCGCAACCGGGTGCGGCGGCAGGCCGGCGGCGGCGTCGAAGTAGCCAGGTACGGACGGGCTCACAGCAGTGACGGTAGTGCCGCAAGCGCCGCCCCGCCCCCTTGGCATGCCGGGCCGAAGCTGTCAGATACGCTGCCTAGCGTGTGCAGATATTCGGTGGCGCGTGCCGGTGCCGAGCCGCGGCACGTTCGGTCGGCGCCGCTGAGGCTCCGCTGATGAGAGAGGCGGTTTCGCCCGTGCACCGCAGGCTTCGATCACGCCTGGGCAAGCTCGCTCTGATCGCGGGTACGGCCGTCCTGCTGACCGGCTGCAGCGCCCACGACGCCGAGGCCAAGATGCGGTTCGGCTGGCCCACCGGCGTCACCCGCCAGGGCGATCGGATGCGCACCCTGTGGACCTGGTCCTCGGTGGCGGCGCTGATCGTCGGGGTCATCGTGTGGGGCCTGATCTTCTGGTGCTGCGCGCGCTACCGCAAGACCGATGACCTGCTGCCGACCCAGACCAAGTACCACCTGCCGATCGAGATCGCCTACACGATCGCGCCGTTCGTCATCATCGCCGGGCTGTTCTACTACACCGCGGTGACCGAGAACTACGTCGACAAGCTCAGCCCGAACCCGGACACCACCATCCAGGTCGATGCCTTCAAGTGGAACTGGCAGTTCGAGTACAAGACCAACACGGTGGCCGGCCAGGTCGTGAACACCAGCTACCCGAGCACCGACAAGGCGCCCGGCACGCCGGTCTCGACCTTCGGCACCTCCACCGAGATCCCGGTGCTGGTGATCCCGATCAACCAGAAGGTCCGCATCATCGAGATCAGCAAGGACGTCATCCACTCCTTCTGGGTGCCGGAGTTCCTTTTCAAACGCGATGTGATCCCGCAACCGAAGCCGAACCAGTTCGAGTTCACCGCCACCCAGCTCGGGCACTACGTCGGCCGGTGCGCGGAGCTCTGCGGGACCTACCACTCGCAGATGAACTTCGAGGTGCGGGTGGTCTCTGACGAGGACTACGCCAAGTACCTGACCAACCTGGCCGCGATCCCGTCCGGTGACCCGGCCAAGCAGCGCAAGGCATTGGCCTCCATCGGCCAGGATCCGTGTGCCACCACGACCCACCCGTTCAGCACCGACCGGCTCAGCCGGTCTGCCTCGACGGCGCCGATCTGCACATCCGGTTCGAACTAGGCGGTTGCAGCTATGAAACTCGAAGCGCGGATCTTCCTGTGGATCATGTTGTTCTGCTTCGTGACCGCCGCGGTCTACGCCTGGTGGACCAACAACGATCTCGGTGAGGTCGAGGTGGCCGGCACCGCGGCGCTGGTGCTCTCCGGTGGTCTGATGGGCATCGGCGGGACGTTCTTCTGGTTCGTCTCCCGCCGCATCGACGCCCGCCCGGAGGACCGCAACGACGCCGAGATCGCCGAGGGCGCCGGTGAACTGGGCTTCTTCTCGCCCGGCAGCTACTGGCCGGTGGGCATCGCGCTGGCGGCGACCATCGCCGGCCTGGGCATGGCGCTGGTGCAGTACTGGCTGTTCGGCCTCGGCGTGGTCATCATTCTGATCACCGTCGGTGGCCTGCTGTTCGAGTACTACGTGGGCAACCGCGCCCCACTGCGCTAAGGCACGCCGCCTAACGGCCCGCGCCGCACCAAAGTGTGCCGGCCGCTGGCGACCCTGGTGCGGCAGCACCTTTCACGTCCAGCCCTGTCTGACAGCTTGGCCGGCTATCAGTGAAGGTCGCCGGAACGTTCGGCCGTGGCGGCTGCCCACAGAGGCGGCGGCAATGGTTCGCCGCGACCCCGCCGTCGCCCAACTCGTCTTGCTGGACGGGCAGTCGCCGCGGTGGTAGCCGTGCCGTGGCTCGGCCACGGCGTGTTCTGCTCTCGATCACCACGCTGGACGTGGGAATCGCCGGCGCCGTCGAACTCGGCGGGGCAGTGTTCGTCGATCAGCCACCACAACGTGGCCGGCCGGATAGGACCTTAAGCCCTACCCGGCCGCAGCCGCGCAGCACACCATCAGACCAAGCGCAGTCACGGACAGGAAGCAGGCATCATGAAGGCACTCGGATATCACGGCCCCGGCGCGAAGGCCTGGGAAGACGTTGCTCGCCCGACGCTGGCTGCGGACTCCGACGCGATCGTGCGGGTTGACACCACAACGATCTGCGGCACCGACCTGCACATCCTCAAAGGCGATCTGCCGGCGATGGTCGACGGGCGCATCATCGGCCACGATGCCGTCGGCACCGTCACCGACATCGGCGCCGCGGTCAAGAACGTGAGGGTGGGCGATCGGGTTTTGGTCTCGTGCGTCAGCGCCTGCGGAGGATGTCGCTTCTGCCGTGAAGCCCGCTACGGTCAATGCACCGGCGGCGGCGGATGGATCCTCGGCAACGAGATCGACGGCACCCAAGCCGAGTACGTGCGCGTCCCGTTCGCCGACAACTCGACCTATCCCGTCCCGGCGGGGGTCAGCGACGACGAGTTGCTCATGCTCGCCGACATCCTGCCGACCGCTTACGAGGTGGGCGTCCTCAACGGGCAGGTCCACCCCGGCGACGTGGTCGCCGTCGTCGGCGCCGGCCCGATCGGCCTGTCGGCGATCACTGGTGCCCGCCTGTTCAGCCCCAGCTTGATCATCGCCGTCGACCTGGCCGCCAACCGGCTCGAAGCGGCAAAGCAGTTCGGCGCCGACGTCGTCATCAACAACAGCGAGCAGGACCCGATCGCGGCTGTCCTCGAACTCACCGGCGGGCTCGGGGTCGATGTGGCGATCGAAGCGGTCGGGGTGCCGGCCACCTTCGAGCTGGCCGCCGAGCTCGTGCGACCGGTCGGGCGGCTCGCGAACATCGGGGTGCACGGTAAGCCCGTCACACTGCACCTGGAACGGCTCTGGACCCGCGACATCACCATCACGACGGGACTGGTGGACACCTACTCCACGCCGACGTTACTGCGCCTGCTCACCAGTCACCTGATCGACGCCCAACGCTTCATCACCCACCACTTCACCTTCGATCAGTTCGACCAGGCCTACGACGTGTTCTCCCGGGCATCCGAAACCGGGGCGCTGAAGGTCATCCTGAGCCGAGCAGGCGCCCAGTGACCGCCCTCCAACGGGCCGGTATGCCCGGCAGCCCAATCGATGTGCGGCCATGACCAACCACCGAGCACACCACCGCATCACCACCTCAAACACGCGATCGAGCGACAGCAACTGACCCTCGCCCGTATCGCGCCTGCCGTGCACAGCGCGGGACACCGTCTACGGAGACCACGAGCACGTCCCTGCGCCAAACGCTCATCGCACTCCGCGGGCAGGTGATTGAGAAGCACGACACTGGCGAGGCGACCGTGCACGTCCTACACGGACGAGTGCGGCTCCGCAGCCGAGACGTCACCTGGGAGGGACGCCCGGTGAGCTGGGCTTCTTCTCGCGCGGCAGCTACTGGCCGGTGGGTATCGCGCTGGCGGCGACCATCGCCGGCCTGGGCATGGCCCTGGTGCAGTACTGGCTGTTCGGCCTCGGCGTGGTCATCATTCTGATCACCGTCGGTGGCCTGCTGTTCGAGTACTCCGTGGGCAACCGCGTCCCGCTGCGCTAGGGGAAGGCGTAGAGCCACCGGCCCGCTCGCCACGGCCGCGTCGTGGCCGGCATCGAGTGGCTCTGGCAATTCAT
>JBPCPA010000323.1:0-16138 GCA_050999655.1 Jatrophihabitans sp. | reverse complement strand
GCTGAAGATCGTCCGGCCAGCTTCGAGCATTGCCTGGGCCTCCTTGACCGCGGCCACCACCGGCAGCTTGTCCTTCACCGTCCGGGCCTCCTTCTCCAACCGGGGAAGAGCCTTCTCGATCGTCTGCATATCAGCGAGCAGCAACTCGGTGTTGATCGTCTCGATGTCATCAGCCGGCGATACCTTGCCGTCGACATGCACCACGTCCGGATCGGTGAAGGCCCGGATCAACTGGCAGATCGCGTCCGCCTCGCGGATGTTGGCCAGGAACTTGTTGCCCAGTCCGGCGCCTTCGGACGCGCCCCGAACGATGCCGGCGATGTCGACGAAGCTGACTGTGGCCGGCAACTGCCGCGCCGAACCGAAGATCTTTGCCAGCACACCCAACCTGTCGTCGGGCACTCCCACCACGCCCACGTTCGGCTCGATGGTGGCGAACGGGTAGTTCGCGGCGAGCACGTTGTTGCGGGTCAGGGCGTTGAACAGGGTGGACTTGTCGACGTTGGGCAGGCCGACGATGCCGATAGTGAGAGCCACGGGCGTGCAGTCTACGGCCTGCCCCGGCCCGGCCTCGCCGCCTGACGTGCTCGGCACCGATCGGGCAGATCCGTCCGTGGGCCGCACCGGCGCGGTAGCCCACATCGGCGCAACGGCCGAAATGGTGCAACGGCCGAAACTGTCGGAGCCAGCGGCCACCATGAACCTATGAGCGCACACGCATTCGAATTCCTGCTGCTGGGGCTACTGCTCGGTGCCATCATCGGCTTTCTAGCTGGGCGCAACCGAGCCGCAATGTCGGCGCTGGCCCAGGCCCGACTCGATCATGCCCGGGGCTCCACGGCTGCGGACCTGAGCGAGCGCCAGCACTCCATCGAGGCGCTGGTCGGGCCGATCCGAACGGCGCTGGAGCGGGTCCAGGCCCAGCTGCACACCTCGGAGCGCGACCGGCTGGCCGCCACCGCCGCGCTGGACGAGCACCTGTCGGCCATGCGGCTGTCGGCCGAGGGTTTGCGCAGCGAAACCGGCCAGCTGGTCACCGCGCTGCGCGCCCCCCAGGTACGCGGGCGCTGGGGCGAGCTGCAACTGGAGCGCACCATCGAGGCCGCCGGCATGGTGGAACACGTCGACTACCGGACCCAGCCGAGTTCGCACAGTCAGGACGGCCTGCTCAGACCCGACCTGCTGGTCAACCTGGTCGGCGGCAAGCACATCGTGATCGACTCGAAGGTCGCCTTCGCCGGTTACCTCGAAGCCATGGAGGCACGGGACGCAGCCACCCGTGCGGCTCGGTTGAAGGCGCACGCCAGACACCTGCGCAATCACATCGACGAACTCGGCGCCAAGGCCTACTGGCAGCGGTTCAGCCCGTCGCCGGAGTTCGTGGTCTGCTTCGTGCCGGCCGATGCGTTTCTGGACGCGGCGCTGCGCGAGGACCCGTCGCTGCTCGAACATGCCTTCGAACGCAACGTGATCGTGGCGACCCCGGCCACCCTGGTGGCACTGCTGCGGACCGTCGGCTACACCTGGCGACAGCAGGCCCTGGCCGAGAACACCGCCCAGGTCAGCGAGCTGGGTCGCGAGCTCTACCAACGGCTGGCCGGAATGGGCGCCCACCTGGACAAGCTCGGCCGTTCGCTGACCGCCGCGGTCGAAGGCTTCAACAGCACCGTCGGCACATTGGAGCGGCGGGTGCTGGTTAGCGCCCGCCGGCTGGCCGACCTGTCGGTGGTCGATCCGCGTAGCGAGGGTGAACTCGCCGAACCTGGGCAAATCCTGACAGCCACCCGAACTCTTACCTCCGAGGAGCTGCTGAGCCAGGTACCGTAAGGCGTTATGCCACCCAGGAGCGGAGCTACGTACGTGCCCGACCCGCCAGAAACGTCGTACTACAACGTTGCTGGTCAGCGTCGGCCGGACGAGCCGCTCGACACCGAGCAGGCCCGTTACGTCCCCGGCGAGCGCAGCAGGAGCGACCGGACCCGCGGCGAACGCGGCCTGCCGGGCTGGCTGGCGGTACTGCTGTTGATCGCGGTGGCCGGCGTCGGCGGCATCATCGACTCGGCCAGCGGATCGGCCATCCGGGGCGCCTTCAACTACGGCCTGGTCCTCGCCTCGTTGGTGGCGATTCTCGCGGTCAGGCGTAGCCAGATGTTCAGTGTCGTCATCGCACCGCCGCTGGTGTATTTCGTGGCCTCGGCCGGCCTGCTCTACGTCCGCACCGGCGGCCTGCACAACCGCGGCAAGCTCTATGACGCTGCCACCAACTGGGTCGTCTACGGCTTTCCGGCCATTGCCGGCGCGACCGCGGTGGTGCTGGTGATCGCCGGCGTCCGGCTGGTCGCGCACCGCTAACCCGGGTCCGACCGACCCGAGCAGGAACCTGCCGAGAGTCCTGGATCGACCTATCGCTCGCCGATCTGGCGCTACCACGGATCGCTCCTGCATCCGCCGAACGGGCTCACGCCTGTAGTCCGAGCTGATGCCTGCCGATCGAGCTAACGCTTGGCGCTCAGCTTCAGCTCCCGGCGCAACTCCTGCGGCAGCGCGAACACCAGCCGCTCCTCGGTGTGAGTGACCTCTTGCAGGTCGGCGAAACCGTGCTCGGCCAACCAGGAAACCACTTCCTGAACCAGGATGTCGGGCACCGAGGCACCTGAGGACAGTCCTACCGTATCGACGCCGACCAACCAGTCCGGGCGGATCTCGCCAGCATTGTCGACCAGGTGGGCAGCATCGGCGCCGGCCGTCCGGGCGACCTCGACCATGCGTACCGAGTTGGACGAATTAGCTGATCCCACAACGAGAAACAGCTCCACCTGGGGCGCGATCGCCTTCACCGCCGCCTGCCGGTTCTGGGTCGCGTAACAGATGTCGTCGCTGGGCGGCGCGGTCAGCTTCGGGAACTTTCGCTGCAGCGCCTCGACGGTCTGCATGGTCTCGTCCACCGACAGGGTGGTCTGGGACAGCCACACCACCCGCTCCGGATCGCGCACCTCTACCTGCTCGACGTCGGCCGGGCCGTCCACCAGCCGGATGTGCTCGGGCGCCTCACCAGTCGTGCCGACCACCTCTTCGTGGCCCTCGTGTCCGATCAGCACGATGTCGTAGTCCTCGGCAGCGTAGCGACGGGCCTCGTTGTGCACCTTGGTGACCAGCGGGCAGGTCGCATCGATCGCCCGCAGGTTCCGGCTGGCCGCCTCAGCGTGCACCTCCGGAGCAACCCCGTGTGCTGAGAACACCACGATCGAGCCTTCTGGTACCTCGTCGGTCTCTTCGACGAAGATCGCCCCGCGGGCCTCCAGCGCCCGCACCACGTGCAGGTTGTGCACGATCTGTTTGCGCACGTAGACCGGCGCCCCGTAGTGATCCAGCGCGAGCTCGACGGTCTCGACCGCGCGATCCACCCCGGCGCAGTAGCCGCGTGGCTTGGCCAGCAGGACTCGCTTGGACGCGCGTACCGGTTCGGACATGGCTTCGATTCTACGGATCCGCGTGGGCCGCGGCGCCCATGCCGAACACCAGCCGGCCATCTCGGTATCGCGGGCTGGTATCACGATCTGCTCGCGAAGGCCGCCCGGGTGGTGCAGGCTGGGGGGATGGCAAACATCCCGACGCCCATCAGAGCTGCCCTCGGCTTGGCCGCCACCGCCTTGGACGAGGCGCGCAAGCTGCCCGAAACGCTGCCGCAGGTTCCGGTGGTGGCGATCAGCACCGCCATGCAGGCCTCGCTTCGTGTCCAACAACACATCGCGGCGCTGGCGGCCAGGGGTGATGAGCTGATCGGCCAGCTGCGCGGAACCTCGGCCGAGGCGCCCAGCTGGGCGACCTTCGACGAGGCCCTGGCCGAGCCGGCCGATCAGCCCGGCGGCGGCTCGAACGGCCGCCAGACGGCTGCCTTCGACCGGGTCGATCTCGCAGCCGATGACTCCCCCGGTCGCTTCGACACCGCAGCGGTCGGCGGCACCGAGGCAGCCACGCCGGATCAGCCGGCAACCACCCCGGAGCCAACACCGGCCAAGCCCGGCGCCGCGGCCAAGAACACTGCTTCGGCGAAGGCCGCCGCGTCAGCGAAGGCCGTTGCGCCGCCGAAGACGGCCAAGGCTGCCTCGCCTGCGAAGGCCGCCAAGGTTGCGCCGGCCAAGCCCGCCAAAGCCACCAAGCGCAGCGAGCCGCTGGCGGTGGCCGCCAAGAAGGCCAAGCCGTCCAAGACCCCGAATCCGGCGACCATGGCCGCCGAGATCGTCGCCGCGCAGGCCGCCGATTCGCCAGCCGGTGCGGACGGCGCCGACCAGGGCGGCGCGAAACCGGGCCCCGGCGGCGAGTGAGCAAGCTCGATTCGAGCCCGGAATCGCCGCTGCCCCTACGCCGGATCAGCCAGGCGCTGGCCGAGTGGATCGGCCGGTTGGGTGAGGTGTGGGTCGAGGGCCAGGTTGCCCAGTTCGTTCGCCGTCCCGGCGTGCAGACCTACTTTCTGACGCTGCGCGACACCGACGCCAACATCTCGATGCAGGTGACCTGTCACCGCTCGGTGCTGCTCGAGCCGCTGGCCGAGGGTGCCCGGGTGATCCTGCGCGCCCGCCCCGACTTCTACGCCGAGCGCGGCACCCTCAGCCTGCGGGCAACCGAAATCCGCCAGGTAGGCCTCGGCGAGCTGCTCGCCCGGATCGAGCGACTACGCCAGGTGCTCAGTGCCGAGGGGCTGTTCGCCGCCGAACGAAAGCTGCGCCTGCCGTTCTTGCCACGCACCATCGGCCTGATCACCGGCCGAGCCAGCGCCGCCGAACGCGACGTGGTGGACAACACCCGCCGCCGCTTTCCCGGTGCGCGGTTCGCCATCGAGAACACCGCGACCCAGGGCAATGCGGCAGTCAACGAGATACTGGAGGCGCTGCACCGGTTGGACGCCGACCCGGCCGTCGACGTGATCGTGATAGCCCGGGGCGGCGGCAGCGTCGAGGACCTGCTGCCGTTCTCCAACGAGGCACTGCTGCGTGCGGTCTCGGCTGCCCGGACGCCGATCGTGAGCGCCATCGGGCACGAGACCGACCGGCCGCTGCTGGACCTGGTGGCCGACCTCGCGGTCTCCACCCCCACCGATGCCGCCAAGCGGATCGTCCCCGATCTCGACGCCGAACTCAGCCAGCTGGCAGAGTTGCGAGGCCGGCTGCGGACCAGCGTGCATCGCCGGTTGGACAATGAGGACCAGCTGATGGCCGGCCTGCCGCAACGGCTGCGCCAGGGTGTATACCGGCTGATCGAGACCGGTCAGGACGACGCTGACCGGGCGCTGAATCGCGTTCGCGGCCGGCTGGCCGCCCTGCTGCAGTTGGCTGACGCCGAGAACGCACAACTGCTGGCACGGGTGGTGAGCCTGTCGCCGCAGGCGGTTCTCAATCGCGGCTACGCAGTGCTCTGGGACTCCGATGGCAGCCTGATCCGCAACCGGGCCGACGCGGCAGTCGGGGAGCGCCTGCAGGTCCGGGTCGCCGATGGCGAGTTCCCCGTGCAGGTAACTGAGCGAGCATCGAGCGAGCGCCAGCGAGCGAGGCGCGCAGCGAAGTGACGACCAGCCGAGCCCGGAGCTCGGTAGCCGCTAATCTGGGCGACACGATGACCGAGAAGAAGCCCGACCTCAGCTACGAGCAGGCCCGGACCGAATTGCGTGAGATCGTCCAGGCGCTGGAAAGTGGCGGCCAGCCGTTGGAGGAATCCCTGGCGCTCTGGCAGCGCGGCGAGGAACTCGCGGCGGTCTGCCAACGCTGGCTCGACGGTGCCCGAAGCCGGTTGGACGCAGCGATCGAAGCGAGCGAGGCTGCCGACTCAGCCCAGTGAACCGGCCAACTGAGCCAGTTCGGCCGCCGACGCGGTGCCGGTGACGATGGTGGTCACCGTGCCGGCGCTGTGTCGCAGCAACCGGTGCCCGTTGCTGGTCCGGTACTGCGCCCACGACAGCTGCCCGACCGGCGCGGTGCCATCGGCGCTGAGCGGGCCGTACTGGGCCGCAACCGCGTCCGGCGAGTCGTCCCCCTCCAGGAATTCGGCGTACTGCCCGGCCGGCGTCACGTAGCCGATCCGAAAGCTGGCGCCGCTGGCCGGGCCGGCCGGCTGGAACTCCGTCGAGGTCGGCCGCCAGCCGGTGCTCAGGCCACTCGGCGCGCTCACCGCAAAGCCGGCCTGCTGCTTGGCGGTGGCGATCGGGCCGGTGGTATCGATCAGGTGCACGCCGTCGGAGCGCTGCGCCCTCGGCCACGTGAAGATGACCAGCAGCGCGATGATCGCCAGCAGCGGGATCAGGGCTCGCCACAGGTTCGCCGGCGTGCGCAGTTGCTGGCGTTGCGCCGAGGACAGCGGACGGGTCATGGGTTCATGCTCGCCCATCCGATGATCGGGGCGCCACCCGGCCCGAACTCGGCACGGCGGCAACCATCCCGGACGATAGGGTTGCCCCAACAGTCGGCCGCACAATAGCGGACTTTCGAGTGGAAAGGCCCGTGGAATATGACATCTGGCACTGATCCGTCCGACGTTCGCACCGACCAGGCCCGCAACGTCCCGCCGCAGCTGGCGGTGCAGCGGCAGGCGCCGGACCGCAACCTCGCGCTGGAGCTGGTCCGGGTGACCGAGGCCGCTGCGATGGCCGCCGCCCGCTGGGTGGGGCGCGGTGACAAGAACGGCGGCGACGGGGCCGCGGTGGACGCGATGCGCACCCTGATCGGCACCGTGTCGATGGACGGCGTGGTGGTCATCGGCGAGGGCGAGAAGGACAAGGCCCCGATGCTGTTCAACGGCGAGCGGGTCGGCGACGGCACCGGCCCTGAGTGCGATGTCGCGGTCGACCCGATCGACGGAACGACCTTGATGGCAAAGGGAATGCCTAATGCCATCGCAGTCATCGCGGTTGCCGAGCGCGGCTCGATGTTCGATCCGTCGGCGGTGTTCTACATGGAGAAGATCGCCACCGGACCCGAAGCCGCCGACGTCATCGACATCACGGCCCCGGTGAAGGTGAACATCCAGCGGGTGGCCAAGGCCAAGGGCGGCAAGCCCGAGGACGTCACCGTGGTGATCCTGGATCGGCCGCGGCATGCCGACCTGGTCGGCGCGGTGCGGGCCGCGGGCGCCCGGATCAAGTTCATCTCCGACGGCGACGTCGCCGGCGCGATCATGGCCGCCCGGGCCGGCACCGGCGTCGACCTGCTGCTGGGCATCGGCGGCACCCCCGAGGGCATCATCGCGGCCGCCGCGATCAGCTGCATGGGCGGGGCGATCCAGGGCCGGTTGTGGCCGCAGGGAGCCGAGGAGCGTGCCAGGGCGCAGGACGCCGGCCACGACCTGAGCCGGGTGCTGACCACCCGCGACCTGGTGTCGGGCGAGGACGTGTTCTTCTGCGCGACCGGGATCACCGACGGCGAGCTGGTCTCGGGCGTGCGCTATGACCGCGGCGCGGTGGCCACCTCCTCGATCGTGATGCGCTCGAAGTCCGGGACGATCCGGGTGGTCGAGTCGCTGCACCAGTTGTCCAAGCTGCGGGCCTACGCTTCGGTGGATTTCGACCGCAACTGACAACCCGCGATCGATCCGCAATTCCGCACGCTGACCGAGACCGAGAGGACGAGCTCATGCTCTGCGTCACCATGAACGACATTCCAGGCTGGGAGGTCCAGCGGGTCTGCGGCGAGGTGTTCGGCGTGACCGTCCGCTCGCGCAACGCCTTCTCCCAGATGGGCGCCGGCTTCAAGTCACTGGTGGGCGGTGAGCTGCAGGGCATGACCAAGAACGTCATCGACAGCCGCAACGAGGCGATGACGCGGTTGTTCGCCGAGGCCCAGGCCCGCGGCGGCAACGCGCTGATCGCGATGCGGTTCGACACCACCGAGCTCGGCAACAACTGGACCGAGATCTGCGCCTACGGCACCGCCGTGGTCGCCATTCCGGTCACCGACGCCGCCAAGCAGACCGCCGTGCAGCTCGGCTACGGCCAGCCCGCCGGCAACCGGTCGCCCGGGCAGCAGCCAACCCAGGGCTGGGCCGAACAGCCGTCCTACCAGCAACAGCCCTACCAGCAGCAGCCGCCCGGGCAGGGCTGAGCGCAGCCGGCGGCTCGCGGGCGGGGTAATCCCGGCCACTCGGGCGCTCGGGACGGGCCCCGCGCTGGCTAGGCTTGCCGGTGCAAGCGCTGGCAGCGCCGCCGACCGCAGAAAGCGATATCACGATGCCTGAGCAGTCCCCGTCCGATTCCGCCGACAGCTACCGCATCGAGAAGGACTCGATGGGTGAGATCCGGGTGCCGGTGAACGCCAAATGGCGCGCCCAGACCCAGCGCGCCGTGCAGAACTTTCCGATCTCCGGCCAGCCGATCGAGCGCGAGCTGATCGCCGGGCTGGCACTGATCAAGGGCGCCGGTGCCCGGGTGCGGGCCAAGCGCGGCCTGCTCGATCCGGCCAAGGCCGAGGCCATCGCCGCGGCAGCCGGCGAGATCGTGCGGGGTGACTGGGACGCCGAGTTTCCGATCGACGTGTTCCAGACCGGTTCGGGCACCTCGTCCAACATGAACGCCAACGAGGTGCTGGCCTCGCTGGCATCGGAGAAGCTGAGCGCGGTCGAGCCGGTGTCGGTGCATCCGAACGACGATGTCAACGACCCGCTGTCGTCCAACGACCAATTCCCGTCCGCGATCCACGTGGCGGCCACCAAGGCGGTGGTGTCTGACCTCGTCCCGGCCCTGCAGTACCTGGCGGCCGCGGTGGAGGCCAAGGCCACCGAGTTCGCCGAGGTCGTCAAGTCCGGCCGGACGCACCTGATGGACGCCACGCCGGTCACCCTGGGCCAGGAATTTGCCGGCTACGCGGCCCAACTGCGCTACGGCGTGGAACGTCTGCAGGCCACCCTGCCCCGGCTCGCGGAGTTGCCTCTGGGTGGCACCGCGGTCGGCACCGGGATCAACGCGCCGGCCGGCTTCGCCGCTGAGGTGATCGCGCTGATCGCGGCCGAAACCGGCCTACCGCTCACCGAGGCCCGCAACCACTTCGAGGCCCAGGGGGCCCGGGATGGCCTGGTCGAGCTGTCCGGCGCACTGCGCACCATCGCGGTCAGCCTGAACAAGCTCAGCAACGACATCCGCTGGATGGGCTCGGGTCCCCGTACCGGCCTCACCGAGCTGTTCCTGCCGGACCTGCAGCCGGGCTCGTCGATCATGCCCGGCAAGGTCAACCCGGTGCTGTGCGAGGCGGTCTGCCAGGTCGTCGCGCAAGTGATCGGCAACGACGCGGCGGTCGCCTTCGCGGGCGCTGCCGGCAACTTCGAGCTCAACGTGATGCTGCCGGTGATGGCGCGCAACGTGCTGGAATCGGTGCGGCTGATCGCCAATGTCAGCGTGGTGTTCGCCGACAAGTGCATCACCGGCATCGCGGCGAACGAGCAGCGCTGCCGCGAGTACGCCGAATCCTCGCCCTCGATCGTCACGCCGCTGAACCACTACGTCGGTTACGACGAGGCGGCCAAGATCGCCAAGCAGGCGCTGGCCGAGCGCAAGACGATCCGTCAGGTGGTCATCGAGCGCGGGCATGTCGCGTCCGGCACGCTCACCGAGCAGAAGCTGGACGAGGTGCTGGACGTGCTGTCGATGACTCGGCCGGCGGAGTAGCGAGGTGGCCGATGAAGGTGCTTGACGGGATCGATTCCACGTTGGCGGGTTGGCTGCTGCGGCAGCCGATGTTCTTCGTGGCAACCGCGCCGCTGGACGCCGACGGGCACGTCAACATCTCACCCAAGGGGATGGCCGGTACCTTCGCGGTGCTCGACCGGTACCGGGTCGGCTACCTGGACTACTACGGTTCCGGCGCCGAAACCATCGCGCACCTGCGGCAGAACGGCCGGATCACCCTGATGTTCGCTGCCTTCCACGGCAAGCCGAGCATCGTCCGGCTGTTCGGACGCGGCCGGACGGTGCTGCCCGAGGATCCCGAATTCGCCGAGTTGCGAACGGCATTCGGCAAGGACCGGGTCACCGCCCAGCGCTCGATCATCGTCGTCGAGCTGGATCGTGTGCAGGACTCGTGCGGATATGCCGTGCCGCTGATGGAGTTCGTAGCCGACCGCACCGTGCTCGACCTGCACCAGGAGAAGAAGGGTGCGGCGGCCTACGAGGCCTACCCCGAAACCAAGAACGCCCGCTCGATCGACGGTCTGCCGGCGCTGACCCGGCACAGCTGAGCGAGCATCGACCGAGCGTCAGCGAGGGAGGAGCGCAGCGAAGTGACTAGCACAGCTGAGCGAGCATCGACCGAGCCGGGCGAACTACACCCCGAGATCCTCGAGCATCTCGGTGACCAGCGCCGCGATCGGTGAGCGTTCGGATCTGGTCAGGGTCACGTGGGCGAACAGCGGATGGCCACGTAGCGCCTCGATCACCGCTGCCACGCCGTCATGGCGGCCGACCCGCAGGTTGTCGCGCTGGGCCACGTCATGGGTCAGCACCACCCGCGAACCCTGCCCGATCCGGGACAGCACCGTCAGCAGCACGTTGCGTTCCAAGGACTGAGCTTCGTCCACGATCACAAAGGCATCGCGTAGCGACCGGCCCCGGATGTGGGTGAGCGGCAGCACCTCGACCATGCCCCGATCCAGCACCTCGTCCAGCACGTCCTTGCTGACCAGCGCGCCGAGGGTGTCGAACACCGCCTGCGCCCACGGCGTCATCTTCTCGTTCTCGCTACCCGGCAGGTAGCCGAGATCCTGCCCGCCCACCGCGTAGAGCGGGCGGAACACCACCACCTTCTTGTGCGCGCGCCGCTCCATCACCGCCTCCAGACCGGCGCAGAGCGCGAGGGCGGACTTGCCGGTACCGGCGCGGCCACCGAGTGAGACGATGCCGATCTCGGGATCCAGCAGCAGGTCCAGCGCGATCCGCTGCTCCGCCGAGCGGCCCCGCAGTCCGAAGGCCTCCCGGTCACCGCGCACCAGCCGCAACTGCTTGTCCGCGGTGACTCGGGCCAGCGCCGAGCCCCGAGCGGAGTGCAACACCAGGCCGGTGTGGCAGGGCAGCTCGGCCACGCCCAACAACTCGTCACGCTCGCTGACCTCGATCCGGTCGTCGTCATAGAGCGAATCGACGACGTCGGTGGACACGTCCAGCTCGGTCATACCGGTCCAGCCGGAGTCGATCGCCGAGTGCACCCGGTACTCATCAGCCGGCAGCCCGACCGCCGCCGCCTTGACCCGCAGCGGCATGTCCTTGGACACCAGCGTGACATCGCGGCCCTCGTTGGCCAGGTTCAGCGCGACCGCCAGGATCCGCGAGTCGTTGGACTCGACCCGGAAGCCGGCCGGCAGCGAGGACAGGTCCGAATGGTTCAGCTCGACATGCAGGCTGCCACCGTCTTCCCCGACGGGCACCGCTGCGTCCAGCCGACCGTGCTTGATCCGCAGGTCGTCGAGCATCCGTAGTGTCTGGCGAGCGAACCAGCCCAGTTCCGGATGGTGCCGTTTGCCTTCCAACTCTCCGATGACGACCAGTGGCAACACCACATCGTGTTCGCCGAAACGAGCGATTGCCCCGGGGTCTGACAGCAGGACCGAGGTATCCAGGACGAACGTTTTGACTCCCCGAGTGTCAGGTTCTGCCGGCTGATCGCTGGCGGCCGCTGCGGCTGGAGTGGAGGTGGCGCGGGCGTTGTTCACAAGACGCTCCTGTGCGCTGACAGGACGGCACGACGTGCTGCCGTCGGGTAGGCGTGGCATCGCCGCCCACCTGGGTTGAGGGTTCCGGCCGGCCCCATCGAGCGAGGAGCGATGCCGGCCCCTCGCTGGTTCTCACCACCGTCAGGGACCTCCCAGATGACCAGTATGGCTGGTCATCTGCTCACGACGGTACGTCCTGAGCAGGTCAGCAATATGGCAGCCACGCCGCAACTCAGGTCAACGTCTGATGTCGATTCGGTGAAGACGTCGGCCGCTAGTTGCCGAAGCGACGCTGCCGTGCCGAGAAGTCGCGCAGTGCCCGCAGAAAGTCGACCTTGCGGAAGTCCGGCCAGAGCGCGTCGCAGAAGTAGAACTCCGAATGTGCCGACTGCCAGAGTAGGAACCCCGACAGCCGTTGCTCGCCGGAGGTGCGGATGACCAGGTCCGGATCGGGCTGGCCGCGGGTGTAGAGGTGGTCGGCGATGTGCTCGACGTCGATGAGTTCGGCCACCTCTTCGATGGACGTGCCGGCTTGGGCATGGGTCTGCAGCAACGACCGCACGGCGTCTGCGATCTCGCGCCGGCCACCGTAGCCGACGGCCAGGTTCACCGTCATTCCCTGCTTGCCCAGCGCCCGTTCGACGGCGGTCTTGAGCGCCGCCGCGGTTTCGGCCGGCAGCGTGTCCAGCGCGCCGACCACGTTGAGCTGCCAGGGCTGCCCGGCGGCGGACAGCCCGTCGGCGACATCGGTGATGATCTGCAGCAGTGGCCCCAGTTCGGCCTGGTCACGGTGCAGGTTGTCGGTGGACAGCAGCCAGAGGGTGACGTGTTCGACGCCGGCCTCGGCGCACCAGGCGAGCAGGTTGTCGATGTGGTTGGCGCCGGCCAGATGGCCGTGATTGACATCGTCCATGCCGGCCGCGCGGGCCCAGCGGCGGTTACCGTCCAGCATCACCGCGACGTGGCGGGGCAGCGGCCGTCCGGCCAGTTTGCGCCGCAGCCGACGCTCGTACACCGAGTACACACCGGCACGCAAGTCCACGGCTGCTCAGCCTAGACCCGATTGATCACAACGTCAGTATCTGCCTATCGGGCCGGTTCTCAGCGTCGTCGGATACCGTCTGGCGATGAGCACCGCGACCGATCCTGCCGCTGCGCTCAGCGAGGTGTTGACGCCTCGACTGCGCGGCTGGCTGCATACCTACGCCGCCGCGGTGTCGGTGGTCGCCGGGGCCTGCCTGGTGGCGGTCGCCGCCGCGCTGCGCGGTGACCGGGCGGCGCTGGCGACCACGATCTACGCGGTCACCGTCACCCTGCTGTTCACCACCTCCGCGTTGTATCACCGCCGGGGCTGGGGCCCGACCGGCCACCGGTTGATGAAGCGGCTGGATCACTCGATGATCTTCGTGTTCATCGCCGGCACTTACACCCCGTTCGCGGTGTTGACGCTGCCCAGGACGTCCTCGATCGCGGTGCTGGTGGTGGTGTGGACCGGCGCGCTGTTCGGGGTCGTCCTCAAGACCACCTGGCCCAACGCGCCGCGGCTGATCGGGGTGCCGCTCTACATCGCGCTGGGTTGGATCGCGGTCTTCCTGCTACCGCAACTGCTGCACAGCTTCGGCGTGGCGGCGCTGGTGCTCATCGCCACCGGAGGCGTGCTCTACACCCTGGGCGCGTTGGCCTACGGGTTCCGCAGGCCCAATCCCTACCCGGCTACCTTCGGCTTTCACGAGGTCTTTCACCTGTGCACCCTGGTCGCCGCGACCTGCCACTACGTGGCGGTGTGGCTGGCGGTCTTCGCCTGAGCGGGGTTACCGAGCGGGCCGGTGGGGTATGTCTAGCTTGGTACGGCCTGCGCGTTCGGTCTGAGCTGTGAATACTGTGTGCAACGGGACGCAGCAGTCCGGCCAGCGCAGCAGAAGGGCGACCTCTCACCGATGAACCAGCCGCAACCGCCTTACCGCGATCAGGCGCCGCCGAGCTACCCGATCCCGCCGCGGCCGGTCACCGATCAGCAACCCGAGCCGGAACCGCCGCAACCCGACCGGCCCTCGCCTCCTCCATCGTTTCCGTTGCCGTCGATGCATGCGGCGTCCCAGCCGCTGTACCCGGTCGCCGAGCAGCCTGCTCCCCCGCAGGCCGGTGCGCAGCCAACGCCGGCACCACCGCAGCCGATCGCGTCCCAGCCGGCGGCACCGCAGACCGCACCACCGCAGGCCGTTCCGCAACCCGTCCCACCGCAGGCTGCTCCGCAACCCGTCCCGATGGTGTCCCAGCCGGCACCCGCCCAGCCGGCACCCGCGCAGCCGGCCTTCCCGCGTCCGGCCGCCGATCCGTTGCAACCCAATTACGGCCAGCCGACCAGCCGACCCGAGCCCGGCGGCTACTCCCTGGATCACGGCGGCCACCCACAGCCCGGGCCGTCCGGCACCGGCCTGGCCGCGCCGCCGCCGGCACCGGCCCCGGTGATGGACCCGCACCCGCAGCACGCCACCGATTGGAACTACGTCCCGCGCCAGACCAGCGTGACCAGCCGGCCCACGCCGGCCGAATGGGGTTGGCGGGCCAAGGTCGGCGAGCTCACCGGCGGTCTGGTCAAGCTGTCACCCGGCCAGGACGAGCTGCTGCACCGGTCAGCGATCGCCCGGATCCGCTCCACGCTGCCCGGCAGCCGCACCCTGGTGGTGGCGAATGAGAAGGGTGGCGCGGGCAAGACGCCGACCGCGCTGATCCTGTCGGCGCTGCTGGCCGAGTACCGGCGCGAGGCAGTGGTGGCCTGGGACGTCAACGAGTTGCGCGGCACGCTCGGCCGGCGGGCCGAGATCAGCGAACCGCCGTTGACGGTGACCGACGTGCTCGCCGCGGCCGCCGAGTTGGCCAGGCCCGAGGCCGAGGTCGGCGTGCTGAGTGCATACCTGCGCCGGCAACCCGAGGGCAACCTGGTGCTGGCCTCCAGCGAGGACGGCAACGCCATGCGCCAGATCGGGCATGCCGAGTGCGACATCGTCCGGCAACTGCTGTTACGCCGCTACGGGGTGGTCGTCTGCGACACCGGCAACAATGCCGCCGCGCCCAACTTTCTCTACACGGTCGATTCCGCCGATGTCCTGGTGCTGCCGACCGCGCCGTCGGACGTGCACCTGGAGGTCGCCCGGGCGATGCTGCGAATGCTGGCCAGCCGCGCCACCACGAGCCACCTGGTGTCACGGGCAGTGCTGGTGGTGACCTCGTCCACCGGCGCCCGGCTGGAGCCGGAGGAGGAGCGCTGGTTCGTCGACCGGATCGGCCATGTGGTGCACGTGCCGGCCGACCCGGTGATAGCGCAGGGTGGCAAGCTGACCATCGCCGACCTGTCGCAGGACTCCATTCGGGCCTGGACCCAGGTCGCCGGTGCGGTGATCGAGGCGGCCCAGGCACCGTCGCCCAACGATCGGCCCCGTGGTCGACGCCGGGCGCCGGACGCCACCCCCGCGGCGCCGCCGACCCCGGCCACCCCACCGCTGTCGGCCGGCTGGATTCCGGTGACCCAGCCGCCGTCGCCCTGACGGACCTCGAGCCGGACCGGCTCACTCCTCGCCGGAGAACCGGCCCCACGCCGACTGCCGGGTCATCTGCAGCGCCGCGCCGATCCGAGCCCAGGTGACGCCGCGCTCGCGCAGCCGGTCCACCCAGTCCCGCAGGTTGGCCTCCACCTGGGTGCTCACCGCTGCGATCTTCGGCAGCCTGGTCAGCATCTCCTCCTCGGTCATCGTCTGCCAGTCCGGCAGCCGCTGACCGGTCGCCGGCGACTGGCGGTCGTCCTCCAGAATCGCGTTGCAGGCAGCCACGCACTCGTCGCAGATGTAGATCCCCGGCCCCGCGATTATCTTGCTGACTTCGAGTTCCGGCTTGGTGCAGAAGGAACATCTCACCTGCTGCAGTAGTGCGGTCATCGCCATCCTCACAATCTGTCAGGCTTGTCATGACATGTTTGTAAGGCAGGACCTTACAGCACTGGAGCCCCGCACAACACGTGTCTCCGTTCACGCTTCGCCTGAGAACAATCCGGTCTTCACAGACTGTCCGGACTTTGGTTATGATCCACCCAGCGCTTGCATGAGAGCGCTCTCACCCTCCATGCCGGTCAGCCGGCGGTCCCAGAGAGGTCCCCCGATGATCCCGTCCACCCTTTTCAGCAGAGTCCGCAGCCCGGCCCGCCGCCGGCTGGCTCTGATCGCGGCGGCCGTCCTGGTGGCGCCGTTGGCAACGGCGGCAATCCCGGCCGGCGCCAGCCCCACTGTGCCGGCACCGCCCGCCGGCTGGTCGCAACTGTTCGCCGAGGACTTCAGCGGGGCCGCCGGCTCATCGCTGAACACCGCCAACTGGCTCTACGACAGCGGCACCAGCTATCCGGGCGGGGCCGCGAACTGGGGAACCGGCGAGGTCGAGACGGTCACCAACAGCACCGCCAACGTCTACC
>JBPCPA010000317.1:0-22117 GCA_050999655.1 Jatrophihabitans sp. | reverse complement strand
GGATGCGCTTGATGTAGGCGGCGGCCTCGGCCCGGTTGTCCTGCGCGTCGCACGCCGCGACGAGATCCAGCAACGGGACGTCCTCGCTGCTGCCCGCCTTCAACGCGACCTGGGCGGCGCTGACTGCTAGCTCCGGTTCGCCAGCGGCGAGATGGTGCGTGGCCACAATGTGCGCGACGTCGACGATCATCCCGGCATAGACATGGTCCAGCGGGTTCTCCGCGAGCCACCCGTAGCCCTCCGGCCGGCGGTCGGTGAACGGCACGCCGACGACCAGGTCGAGAGCAGCCCGTTGGTCGGCTATGCCGTCTACCCCGCGGGCGCTGCCGCGAAGACGCAGTCTGCGGAACAGCTCGGCGTCGACCAGCACGTCTTCGAGGCGATACGGGCTGG
Source organism: Jatrophihabitans sp. (assembly GCA_050999655.1). Classification (GTDB taxonomy): domain Bacteria; phylum Actinomycetota; class Actinomycetes; order Mycobacteriales; family Jatrophihabitantaceae; genus Jatrophihabitans_A. Next base: position 21,724 of record JBPCPA010000317.1, on the reverse strand, counting down.
GCATCCCGGCCACCACCCCCTTCGGGAGGTGCTCCTGTCCGGTCCGGTCGTTCATCCCGAGCCATTGGCGCACCACCGAGATTGACTGACGTGCTTTGGTCTTGCTCGCGATGTTCGGGTCATCGGGCCACATGTCGGTGCCGTAGGTCTCGACTGAAACTCCGCTTGGCCGTGTGGCCAGGTAGGCGACGATCTCCGTATTCCATAGCAGCCGCGGGTTGCGCTGAGGAAGCGACCCTTGCGCGGTCACAGTGACCGGGCCGAGCAGGCGCACCTTTGGCTGCGTGCACCCCGGGTCGTTCCAGGCGGCCAGGTCGCGGTCTAGCTGGGAATCGATGCTCTCGACCTGCGCCCGGGTGGCTTCGTCGACATGCGGGGCGAGTACTTCCAGGTCTTGCTTGGTCGTCGCGGTCTGATCAAGGTAGGTCTGCGGCGGCAGCGGCAGGACGGAGTTCGTGACCCACGGAGCCGAATTGGCCGAGTGCGGCGCCGGAATGTCGGCGACGCCGCACCCGGTGCTGCGGGTAGCGGTCGGCATCGTCGTCTGGAGCAGGTCGGTCGGCGACTTGGTGAGCGAGTGACGCAAGCTCCCGGCGGCGTCGGAGTACTCGTCCCAGGGCTTGTCCCCTAGCGCGTCGGGGACGGGTCGGTCCTCGGTGCTGGCGGCCAATGCCAGCATCTGCGCGAGTTGCGCCGCCTCCTCGGCCGGGATCTGCTGCGCGATCATTTCCAGGTCCAGCGTGGGGATACGCAGCGTCCCGTGCTCGTCGATCGTCAGCTGCCACCGCGTTGCGTCGGCGTGGTCAGGATCGTCAGCGAGCACAAGGGCCACCGCGGTCCGAGACCGTTGAGTACGCATGACCGTGAGCAGCTGCTCGAGGCCCTCGGTGTCCTCGGCCGTGCCGGGCGCGATGAGCAGAATGTGCGGCGCCCACGCGTCGCCGGCGATGTTGCGCAGGCGCCCATCAAGGACGTCGACCTCAGCATGGCGAAGCGCGTCGCTCGTCGAGGCAAGATCGCCATTCAGCGACGCGATCGCCTTGCCGAAGTCCTCGGTGTAGGTCAGCCGCTCGGGATTGATGTCGGCCATCTCCTTGCCGAACCCGACCAGGGTCACTTGCAACATTTCCGACCACGCGTTGTGGGCGAGCTCGGCGGCGAGGAAGCGGGCGAGGTTCAAGCAACGCTCCGGGTCACCGGACAGCGACATTGCGGCCACCCGCTCGAGGTCGAGCAGCCAGTGATCACCGGCCGCCGTGTAGCCGACAGACGCCAGCGTAGGGAACGGCGCGAAGTGATACGCCCGCTCGGCCGGGTCGTAGCCCAGATCGTCCCTGCGCTGGATCGACCAACGGGTGCCGGTCTCATCGACCGTCCATGGCGCGGGCGCCTCGGGCTGGGACCCGGTCAACACCAGCTCCAATGTCTCGGCCGTCATGCGTGCAGCCACGACGTCAGGAAGCCGACCAGTGTCGGCGGCCGCGAGCGAGTGGACCAGGCTGCGCAGTGCCTCGTTCAGCCATGTCACGTCGGCCATCCCAGGGGTGCCCGTCGACAGCAGCGCACGCTCGACACGTTGCAGCTCCGGCGGCGTTGCCCCGATGGTCCGACCAGGATGTCGCCACCGGAACTGCCGCCGCCGGTAGCGAATAAGCGCGGCCAGCGACACGCCTGCAAGCAGCACGCCGCCGCCGGCGAAGGCCACCATCGGCGCCTCCGAAGAACGGCGAGCAGGCCGGCTCGCTGCTGCGCTGTCGTGCTGCTCGGGGCGGGGTGCGGCCGGGGCCGTCGGCTGGGCCTGCGTCGGTGTCGGCTCGCCTGGCGTCGGCTCAGCGGGCGTCGGTGTCTGCTCGCCTGGCGTCGGCGTCTGTTGTGCCGGTGTGGTCGTCGTGGTCGTCGGCGTCTGCGTCGACTCCGGGATCTTGACTGTCCATCCAGGCCGAATCAGATCGGGGTCCGTCAGATGTTGCCCGCTCGGCTCGGCCATGCCTTTGCTGGCGTCCCACACTTGATGCCAGTCCGAGACGCCATGCGCCTGCGCGATCCCGGACAGGGTGTCGCCCTGGTGCACGATCACGTCCTCGACGTGTGGTCCGACTGCTGGAGGTGGGGCCGTCGCGGGGAGCAGCACCGTCCACCCGGGCCTGAGCAGTCCCGGGCTGTTCATTACTTCGCCGTCGGGCTGAGCGCGTCCGCGGTTGAGATCCCAAATCTGGTGCCAGTGATCACCGCCACCGAGCCGCGCCTCGGCGATGTCCCAATACGTGTCGGGACCGTGGCCGTCACTCGGAATGACGTAGCTGACAGTCGGTGGTTGTGTCGCGGCCCGCACCTGATGTCCACTCGGTGCGGTGGCCTGCTGCGCTGTGGCCACGGGACGCTGACTGCTTGCAGAGCCCTGGATGTGCACCGATGCCACCGCGGCCACGGGCCGGGCGGATGTCGCCGCCAGCGCATGCACGGGACTGGCCAGCGCCGCGGTGGCGGTGCCGAGCAGCAGCGCCGCGCCAACGAGGGTGTGGGCGAGGTGCGGAGAGGAGCAGGGCACCAGCGGAATGCGGATTGGCCTCTACACGTGCCGAGCTGCGGCGCCGAGCTCGACGAGGACCGAGACCGCGAACTGCGCCCAGGCCAGCCATACGACGACTGCGAGCAGGTCGATGATGACCTCGTCGGTCAGATCGCCTACCTTCAAGTCCGCCCAGCCGTGCAGCGGGTTGCCGATGGTGGCGGCCATTCCCAGCGGAATGCCGACGACCAGGACGAGCAGTACCAGCGTGGCGCCGAGCGCTTTTAGACGACGCATCATCAGCCTCCTGTTGTCGTGCCGTGCAGAGCGGTCGCCGTCGAGGTGGCCTTCCCCTCGATAGGCCCAACCCCGAACGCCGAGAGGATCGTGGTGTCCTTGTGCACGATGACCGTGACCGTCACGTTGTCGCCGTCGACACTCACCGTGCCGGTCACAGCCGCCGTGTCGAGAACTTTGTTCGCCGCTGCCTGCGCGGCCGCCGGCGTTGCGGTGAGTCCCGTCGGGCTTCCTCGCAGCGAGTCGGGCGACAGCGCGTCCGCGCCCGCCCGCGCAGCCTGCTGGGCCACGTCGGTCGCCTGCTCGCGCGCCGCGAGGGCGTTGCCGCCGTCGATGACCAAACCGGCCATGGCCAGCAGCCCGACGGTGATCACCACGACGTACAAGGAGACGAAGCCGGCCTCGCTCTGCTCGCGCAGCCGCGTCCACCGCGCTCCCAGCGACCGCGCGGCGCGGGAGCACCGTGGCCGTATCATCCCTGATTCCCGAACTGGCGGTACTGCTCCAGCGGCACCGTTGACGATGCTGTCAGGGTCTTGTGTCCGGGGAAGCCGACCACCGTCAGATCGGACAAGTTCGTGACGCAGGAAATCGTCACCGTGACCTGTCCCCCGGCATAGAACTGCGACGTGTCGACGGTTGGCGGCGGTGACGATTGACAGCTGATCCCGGCCTGCGCCAGGTCCGCCGCCGCCTCTTGCTGCGCCGCGGTCTGCGCCTGTCCGGGTGTGTTGGCCAGGGACGCAGCACGCGCAGCGGCTGCGGCGGCGGCTTGTACTTCCTGGCGCCCGTGGGTCACGCGCCCGAAGCCGACAACCAGCAGGACAAACGCCAGCAGGAATGGCGTGATGATGACGAGCTCCAAAGTGCTGAACCCGCCATCGCCCCTGATGCGGGCCGCGCGGGCACGAAGACGTCGCAGCATCATCCTCACCCACCCGTCCCGAAAGTCTCGACCGGGCCCGTGGCTTGCTCCGACACCGAGAACGACCCAAACGGCACAACTGAGGCCACGTCGGCGCGGCAAACGATGACCACATTGGCGGCGCCACGCTGCACGTCGCAGTGGCGTTTGGCGAGCAACTTCGGCGCGACGTTGGCCAGGTACTGCTCGGCCGCCGCCTGGCCCTGCGCTGCCGACGCCTGGTAGCCGCGCGCCACCCGCAGACCATCCCGCGCGGCGGCCTCAGCCACGTTGCGAGCGTGATACAGCATCACGTACTGCACGACGATCATCGTCAAGATGACCACGACCGGGATGACGATCACGGCTTCAAGGGTCCCGAAGCCGTGGTCCTTGGCATCCCGATCGACCACGCGCCTACACCGGCCGCGCAGCGCGTTATACGTCGTCTGCTGAATCGTCATGTGAGGGTGAACGTCGCCTACTGGACGTTGACGTTGTTCGCGCCGTCCTTGGCCTTGTTCATGAGGATCGTGGCCACGACAATCGCGGCGACGATCACGACACCGGCGATCGCCACCCACTCCAGGGTGGAGAACCCCGCGTCGTCGCCGGACTCCTCGCGGATCTTGCCGATCCGTGCGTTCGTCCAAGCCCAAAGCATCTGTAGCTGGATCATCGTGATTCCTTCTTTCCCTCGGGTGCCTTCCGGTTGGTTTAATGCCTGACAGCTAAAACTTGATGTTGACGAACGCGGGGTAGCCAACGAAGACCATGAATCCGACGGCGATGAGCATGTGCGCTAGCCGCATCGACTGGTTGCGTTCCTCGGCATTGCCTTCCTCGTCGGCCAGGCGAGCCCGGCGCATAGACGCAGCTCGCGCAGTCAGCGTGGTCCGAACCTGAGCGCCGTCATCGGCGACCAGCTTCACCAGCGCGCCCAACTCCCGTAGGTCGGGAACGGCGATGCGCTCACCGAGCTGACCGAGCGCATCCCACTCGTCCTGCCCGGACAACCGTGCGCGGAACAAGGTGTCCCGGATCAGCATCATCGGCCAACCCCCGCCGCGCTGCGCCGCCTCCGGCAGCGCGGCCGCGGCGGCAGCGTGCCCGGCCATCCTCAACGACACCAAATCTAGAAAGATCGACAGCTGCTCAGTAAACTCAGCCCGCCGCTTCTTGGCCTCCTTGCGAGCGTCAATGTCCGGTGCCACGAACAGGGCCACTGCGGCGATCACGGCCACCGCCAGCGGCGCTCCGGTCGGCATGTCCACGCCGGCTACGTATTGCAAGGTCGCCAACGCCACCATGCCGACGAGAAACCCGCCGACGGATGCGAGGACCTTGCGGCCCATGAGAGTTTCGAACGACTGGCCCGTGAGCGCGAGATCGTGGCGCAGGCTTGTATAGCTGACACCTCGTCTTGCCAGCTCCGCGCTAACCCAGGCGCCGATCCGTCCTCGCCGGTCAGCCGCGGTACGCGCTGGAGCGGCGGCTGTAACCGAGCCCCGGTAGTGGGCATAGAACTGCCCCAGTTCGACGATCGCGCTCCGCTTCGGCGGCACGATCTTGACGATCAGCGAGAACAGCACGGCACCGAGTGCAGCTCCGATGACGACCATTCCAATCATCAGGCACCGACCACGGGATGACGCGCTCCCGGTGCCGCCACCGAGGCCGCCCCAGGACTGGTTGTCAAGGCCGAGATGATGCGCTGTTCCATCGGGTCGATCTCCCTGCCCGCTCGCGGCAGGAACGGCGTTGTTGGCTTCGCCATCGCCAGCTTGCGTATCCACGCGAAGGAGGTCGCGAACAGTCCGATCACTACCGCGAGCGCTACTTGACCGGGCACCGACCGGTACGGGGCGGTGTAGGTGTGGGAGAACAACACCAGGAACGTCGCGACCGCTAGGACGATGCCGAGCATCAGCTGCACCGCTCGTCTGTCTCCAGCTCGACCAGCGGTTATCTTGCGTCGCAGGTCCAGCTCCTCACGTCCCGCGATCGCCAGGTTCGTGAGCACGCCGACCAGGCCGTCACCGCGAGCACGAACGTTCATCTGCAGCGCCGCGATGATGAGGTCGGCCGAGTGATTCAGCTGCTCGGCGAGATCCTGCAGCGCTTGATCCAGTGGAACCTTCGATCGCAGCTGGCCGGTGAGCCGCAGCAGAGCGGGTCGGATCGCGGGTGCCGCGTTTGCGGCCGTGGCCGGGATTGCCTGCTCCAGACCAGCGTGGCCGGTCGTTGTGTCGCGCAACGCTTCACACCAGGTCACGACTGCCTCGAGGCGGACGATCTGCTGCTGCTCATCCTTTGACCCGCCCATCAGAGCCGGCCAGAACGCCACCAAACCGCCGAGGCCTATCGCAGCAACAGGCCACCGGGTCACGACGAAGATCAGAATCGCCAGCAGCACGCCCGCGGCCAGACGCAGCATCACCAACGGGGACCGTGGGCGCTCCAGCAGCGCCTGGACCCGGTTCGGCGGCCGAGTCGGGTCCAGTACCGTTCCTCGCACCGCGACGACGAGCAGCAACACGGATGCGCCGATCCCGCCGCAGATCACTGCTGCCAGCAGGACGGTCAGGTCAGGCATCGCTCACCATCCACCCTGTTGGTTGCCGGCGCCCCAGGACGGTAAGCCGTCGGTGTAGCCGGCTCGCGCCAACTTCGGCATGCGGCTGATCGGGACCTCGGTGTTGCGGACCGCCCGCCCGTCCTCCGGTGAGGGTGTGAAGATGTGGGAGCGGCCGACCCGTCCGTTCATCACGCCAGAGACCTCAATGATTTGGGTGATTGTTCGCCGCATCCCCAACGACGGGTTCTTCTCGATGAACACGACGAAGTCGATCGCGCCGGCCATGAGTTGATGGGCAATGTCGAAGTTCATGTTGCCGAACTGCGCCGCGTACGTTGCGATCCGGTTGAACACTTCTTCCGAGTCACGCGCGTGAATCGTTGATAGCGAACCGTCGTTGCCCTGCGACATCGCCGACAGCATCTCAACCACCTCTGGGCCGAGGACCTCGCCGACGATTACGCGGCTCGGGTTGTGCCGCCGGGTGCGCCGCACCAGTTCCGCTATGTCCAACCCCCCTCGACCTTCAGCGTCGGGGAGAACCACCTCCATTGGCACGACGTCGCAGTGCAACTCGGGGTGTCGGTCGATGCCCAACTCCAGCGCAGTCTCGATTGTGAGCAGTCGTTCCATAACCTCGATGCAGTTGATCAGTGCGCGGAGCAGGGCAGTCTTTCCAGCGTCGGTCGCCCCGCCGACCACGATGTTGCAGCGCGACCGGACTGCCGCGTGCAGGAAGTCCGCAACCTGCTGGTCGACGGTCCCGAGTGACACGAGGTCGGGTAACTGCTCGCGCCCATGCTTCGTGGCCGTCCGTGCCATGTCCGGACGCAGGAACATCTGCGGGTAGCGGTTACGCCGGATGCTGACGATGGGGACCTGTGTGGCCGACATCAGGGCGGCAAGTCTGGACCCATCCTGCAGTCGGACGTCGAGGGTCGGCGTGTTCGGGCTAAACGGCCGGGCGTTCATTCCCGCGTACGAGCCGAGGTTCTGCACGATGCTGATCAAGTCCTCGTTGGTGGCAGCGACAGGTCGCCAGAGTTCCTTGATCCCACCCGCATAGGTGACCCAGGTCTGCTCGCAGCCGTTGATGTCGATGTTCTCGACGAGTTCGTTGTCCAGCAGTTCCTGAAGCTCCCCCGCACCGTAGATCGCGCTGAAGATGGCGGCCCGAAGGCGAGTCTCAAACGCCGGGTCGGCCGGTAGCGCCTCGCGGCGGGCGAGCATGTCTTGCAGGTGCTGCGACACGACCTGGCGGATGATGCTCTGCGCCTGCTGCTGCTCGTCCCCGGTCGCCCGCACCGCCTGCCCGGAGGCCTGCAGCTGCCGACGGTCCGCAAGCTGCGCGTCCGCGACGTGGCCCTGCAACTTGCGGATCAGGGCGTAGTCCAGAAGATCGCTCACTGCGACCACCCGCCGACGTTCATCTGCGGCGCCCCAAGTGTCCCTGAAACACCGGTCACTCCTGGCGCAGGCCGAGCAACCGGCGGCGGCGTGGAGTCCTCGGCCGCTGGCGGCCACCAAGCCATCAGTGTCTGAGTGAGTTCGCGTGCCGACTTGAAGAGGTCGCCGCTGATTAGCTTCTTCGTCACCTGCCCCGCACGCAAGGCCTGCATACTCCGCTCGTCCTCGGCGATCCAGCCGGCCACCGGGACCGTCGACGTCGAGGCCTCAGCGGCGAGATGCACCCTGAGGTCGCGCAATCGGGCCGTATGCTCCCGGGCCGGGCAGACGATCGCGATCGTCAACGGCGACCGTCCGTGGGCGCCCTGGCCGAGGCGGGCCGCGAGCGTGCTGGCCCGCTCCCGCAAGTGGTACAGACCATCCGGTGTCGCCCGCGCGATTAGCACCACGATCTTCGAGACTGCGGCCACCGGGCCAGCCGAGCTGTCCTCCTGCAACCGCCCAAGATCAGCGATCACGGTGCCGGACCACCGGTCGGCTGCCGCCGCGATCGCTGGCCATTGGCGGGCGATCAGCGTGAAGTCCTCGGTCCGCATGTCCGTGGCTGGGATGACTGGCACGCCGAGGCTCGTTGGGTGCGCGTAGCTGAGCAGTGGCGTCGGAAGATTCCCGCTTCGCGCTTCGACCGCTAGGCCTTGCAGCTAGGGTTGCCGCGGTAGCGGTTGTCCCTCGGGCGCCCGGAGCCGCAGCGCGGCGTCGCCCCCGGACGGGTCTGCCTCCAACAGAACCCGTTCGCCCGGCCAAGTCATTCCCAGAATGGTCGCCGTCCAGGACACGCCGGGCGAGCCCTTGTCGGCGCAGACAGTGACGATCACTGGCCAACCCGGATGAGCGCGATAAGCCCAGCGTTGCTCGCGGCCGCGACGGCCGCTGCCGTGGATTTCGGCACGACCAGCGTGAGCAGGGTTCCGCCTGATTGCGACGGGTCACTCGTCGAGCTGTAGACCGTCGCGGTCTCGGCCAAGACCGTCGGCGCAGGTAGTGACGCGCTTGTGCTGGCCGTGTTCTTCTGCGGTAACTGCAAGATCTCTACCGTGTCGCCCGGGTTCAGGCCGTTCGCCGGAATCTGGCCCGGGGTCACCGCCACACCGACCTGCGCCGCAGAGCTGTCCAGCGCCGGTGCCGACGTGACCATCGAGCGCTGCAGCAGGGTGTTAGGCAGCAGCTCCACCACAGCCGTCTGGCCGACGACCGAATTCAGATTTGCTCCACCGATCGCGGTGATACTGCCCGCGACCTCCACTGTCGACAGATCTCCACGCTGAATCTTGTGACCCGCCGGCACGTCGGTCGTGACAACCACTACGGGCACCTTCTTCCCAGCCTGGGAGTAGAAGTACGCACCTACCGCGGCGAGACCGACGATCAGCACAATCGCCAGCGCGGCGTAACCCGGTCGCTTCTGCCGGAGGGGCAGTGGCGCGCCAACCCGCGCCACCGGAGGCGCACCGCGGCCGTTCATCGACGCCTTCGCGTCAGTTCTCAAGGACGTCATGCGTGCTCCTCCGAACTACCGGTTAACGGTCTTTATTTGCAGGACGTTGAGCTGCCCTGAAGTCGACGTGGAAAGAGCCGGGATCTGGCCGGCGGAGTTCCCGGTCCCGGTCCACGTGATCTTCCAGAGCAACGTCTGCGTCGACGTGATCGGATGGTCGTAACCAGGCCCGGTCACCTTCGAGTACTGGTATCCGCAAGCGCCGTCAGCCGGAGCGCTGTTCCCGTCCGCGTCCGTCCACGGACGGCCGGGGCCCGCACACGACGTGCTGTCCGAGCCATCCCCCGGATCGAAGGAAAGCGATACCGGGACTGCGGACACAGTGGCGGTGAACCCGGCCGCCGAGGCGGTCGCCGTCAGCGGCCTCCACATTGCCGGGTCAGTCCAGTAGTAGGTCCAAAGTCCCACGTAGGTGAAGGCGAATCCGCTGTAATCCTCCGACTCCGCCGGCGACCGGTGGCCCGACGGTCGCGGGAAGGCGATGGTCTTGAACGCTTGTTCGGCGAGGCTGGCGGGCGTCACTACCGGCGGGCATCCGATCTGAGCCATCTCGCGGTTGACTTCCGCAGTTTCTGCGGCCGTCCAGTCCGCGTATCCCTTCTCCAGCGCATTGGCAGCGTCAGCCTTCATCGCGTTGCAATAATTGCCCTGCAGCTCATCGGCGCACGCTTGCGACACCGTCGGAGGTTTGTCGCCGTAGGCACCATTCGGATACTTCGCGCACGGATCAACGTTTGATCCGCCGCCGCCGCCGTCGTTGCCACCGCCGTCGTTGCCACCGCCGCCCGTGCTGACGGTGCATGTGGGATCCCTGACGTTGCAGTCGCCATTCCCATCGGCCCAGGCGGACGAAGCAACCAAGGCGGCGGCCGAGAAGACAACCGACAACGCGACAAGCCCGCTGCCGAGTCTTCGCATATGAATCAGCCTTTGCACGTCTTGCTCGTGTCCTGCACGACCGAGGTGATCTGCCAGGTGGAGCCGGAGCTCGCCTTCATGAAGAACGTGAGCAGGTACGGAGGCGGGGGCGTCCGCTGCGTCCCGCGCGGAACGGCCTTACCCGTGGTGGTGTCGTATTGCACCCACGGGTCCGATGGGTCAATGACCTGACAGCTGGTCAGGATCACCGCCGTCGGGGAGAGCACCGACTGGACCTTGACGTTCGGGTTCGGGGCAGCGCCGCGGTATGCCAGGTGATGAGCCTTCATCGACTCAAACGACTGCTCGTCCTGCGTGCGGAATTCACCGGTCTCATACTTGGCGATCCAGCTCAAGTCAGCCTTCGCTGGATCGCGAAGCGACCGCGTGCCTGCGTTGTAGTCCGAGAAGTAACTGTTTACGGCGTTCTGCGCCGGTGGCGTAACGGTCGGGGTGGGGATCGCCGGTGACGAGCTGGGTGGAGCGCTAGACAACACTGTGGGTGGTGACGAGCTCGGAGCGCTGGTAGCCACCGAGGTGGTCGACGACGGCGGGTCCGATGTCGGAGTCTGAGTGTGGACCCCGCTGCTCCCTCCGCAGCCTGCAAGGAGCGCGGCCGCGAGGAGCCCTGCGAACGCGGCGAGCCCCACGTGAGCAACCCTTGTACGCCTGGATGTCATGACACCTCCTATCTGAGGTGACACCAATACCCGGGGGTTAACTCGGCCACCGCTACCGTCCACGCTGCTCCCAGGCGACGATCTACGTCAAGAACTTTGGCGGTTCGAACCGGAACTTTTCCGGCACGCAGGAACCTCACGACTATCTGATGTCAGAGGCAAGCCGATTGGCTCGTTACCTATTTGTGACCTTGAAAATGGCACGAACCATCTGCTTTTTTCACCTGTCCCTACTGAGAGCTATCGACGTAGAGATCAACGACAGGACTGGCGATGACAGAGCACCGGAGTTCGCAGACCGACGCACGTTCAGCAACAACTGACTCGGTTAGGCAGGGGTGGATCGACACCAGTACCACTTACCTGCCAAGGATCGCATCAGGCGACATCCCGCCGGTGCTCGATGTACCCCAGGCGGCCCGCCTGCTCGGCATAGGGCGAACGCTCGCATATGAGCTGATCCGTACCAACCAGTGGCCGACCCCGGTAGTCCGCATGGGTCGATTGATCAAGATTCCCTCGGGACCGATCATGGAATTGATGACGACGGGGTCCGCAGCGCATCGACAAGCCGGCTGAATTGCCAATTTGATAGCAGCGCTGATCTCGGCCCGGTCGCCAGCACTTGCTAGCCGTGGTCGCGCTTCTGAAAGCCGACGTCCGTTGCGGCGGCCATCACAGCAGCGGCAGCGAATGCACCGCCCCGAGTCCGGGCCGGCGGCCAGCAGTGAGCCGTCGTCACCACTGACGCCCTGTTCGATGCCTGCGCCGCTTCCGAAGCAACCGCCGTGACCCACAGACTCGATAGCACGGCGCGCCTCAGCCCCCTCAAACCGTCGGACCCACCGCCAACGCAGTAGCCGGGGCCAACATTGGCGCGGCGACAATCGGGGGTCAGATCACCTGCCACAAGGCCGCCCGGCGGCTAGCTCTCAAGATGTCCCGCCCAGGTCCGGTTTCGGGGACGACTCCCTCGTCCCGGCGGACCACGTTGCCGCTCTTGTGGGCGGGTACCAAGCACCAGGAAGTGTGCCGGTTGAACGTCCATACGCGGCCATGAGATGTCACCTCAAAGCTGGGCGGTCGTGCCGTTCTGAACCGCTTCGTGCCCACCGATGTCACCCTGTGTCAGTGACAAATGAGTGACAAGACGGCCTAGACGCCTACCGGAGCTAGCTACGAAGGCCCGGATTTACTGGGTTAGATGGGTGGAGCTGAGGGGATTCGAACCCCTGACCCCCTCGATGCGAACGAGGTGCGCTACCGGACTGCGCCACAGCCCCCAACCAGTGCCAAAGATTACCAGCCGCCGCGGGAGCCCAGTCACCTGCCTGGTGCTGCGCCGTCACACCGCCCGGCGCTGACCAACCGGCGCCGTCACACCGCCCGGCGCATGGCCCGCTCGTCGAACTCTTCCTCCACGTACAGCCCGGTCAGATCGATGGTGTCGGCCATTCCGCGCAGTTCGATGTCCTCGTCGTCGATCCGAACCACGGTGCCGGCATCGGGCTGGAATGCCAGTTCTTCGGTCGCGTCGTAGCCATGGCTCTGCCGCAACCCCGAGCGTTGCTGGCGGGATTCGCGGCGCTCCCGATCGCGCAAGGCCTGGTTGCGCAGGAACAGCAGGTAGCTACCGAGGCCGGCGAGGAACAACATTCCCACCGACCAGGCCAGCGTCGAGCCAGTAGCGATCACCCACAGCAGCCCCAGCACGGTGCCGGCGGCCAGCAGGGTCAGCGACCGCCGACGGCGCGCCATCATCTGCCGCCTGGCTTCGGACAGGTCCGCCTTCGCGACCTGGTCTGGATACATGACTGCCTCCATGGCGGCGGGCACCGGACGGCGTGCCGCAGACGCCGGGGCAGCACCTCCTGGCACGAATACTTGAGCGTGGGTGTCGATCGAGGCGGCTGGCCGCTCGGCGAGGTCATCCTGCGGCACCGCACGGGCGAGCGAGCCGAGCGAACGGCGGGTGGACAGGGCGCGCATCGCCGAACCGAACCGGGCGGCCGAGCGCTCACCGGCTCGATCGTCGGCGCGCTTGACCAGCATGGGAATGACGACGATCAACCAGAGGACGGCGAGCACCACCACCGTCATCATTGGCGAAATCATCAGCATCTCCCGTCACACCTGTCACAGCTACCTCGCCACGTTAAGGTCCGGGTTGTCCGCGGCGCTGCAGGCGCGCCGGGTATCAACATCAACTACTGCTTGAGGGTGCAGCGGTAGCGGACTACCTCTGGCGCAGAGATCAACCTGGCGGCACCGGCAGCGCGACCAGCCGGGACAGCACGGATGCGTCCAGGATCTCTTCGGTGGTGATCGCGAAGGTCAGGTGATCGCGCCAGCTGCCGTCGATGTCGAGAAAACGCTCGTGAAAACCTTCCCGTCGCAGTCCGAGCTTGTCGACCACCCGGATGCTCGGCAGGTTCTCCGGGCGGATGTTCACCTCGACCCGATGTAGCCGCACCGTCGTCAGGCAGTGATCGATTACCAGCGCCAGCGCGGTCGGCGTGATACCCCGCCCGGCCACCGACGAGTCGATCCAGTAACCGACGCTGCAGGACCGCAGCGCGCCGCGGATCACGTTCGACACGCTCATCTGGCCAACCAGCTGATCGCCGTAAGTCACCACGAACGGCAGCATCGCCCCGGTTCGAGCGGCGGCTTTCATCCGGCCCAGAGACCGGCGAAACTCCTGCGGGGTGTTGCGCTCACGCCAGCTCAGGTGCGACGTTGGCTCCCACCTGCCCAGCCAGGCTGCGTTAGCCAGCCGGCTCCGGCTCCAGGCTGCCGCGTCCGAACGCTTGGGCGGCCGGACGGTGACCGGGCCCGCGCTCAGCACCGCCGGCCAGCCCGGGTGGATATCGGCCATCTCAGCGCTGGGCAAGCATCAGCGGCTGCACGGTCACCCGCGATCCCGGAACGACCTCGGTGACGTCCTCTTCCATGATGACCAGGCAGTTGGCTGCGGCCAGCGCGGCGACCAGGTGCGATCCTTGGCCACCAACGAGCGACACCGAATACCGGCCGTCCGGCTCACGGTGCAGCACCCCGCGCCGGAACTCCCGCCGGCCCTCGACGCTGGTCATCCGCTCCAATGCGATGGCCTGGATGCTCTGCCGGTGAATGTTGCGCTTGCCCAGCAGTTTGCGGATGGCTGGCCGGACGAATACCTCGAAGGACACCAGGGCCGACACCGGATTGCCCGGCAGGCAGAAGATCGGTGTCCGGTCGCGGCCGAGGGTGCCGAATCCCTGCGGCGAGCCGGGTTGCATGGCAATGGTGGTGAACTCCACCGACCCGAGCTGGCTGAGCGCCTCCTTGACGATGTCGAAGGCGCCCATGCTCACGCCGCCGGTGGTGATGATCAGGTCCGAGCGCAGCAATTGGGAGTCCAGCGTGTCCAGCAGCCGCGCATGATCATCGGGGATGATGCCGACCCGATATGCCTCGGCTCCGGCATCGCGCGCGGCCGCGGCCAGCATGTAGGAGTTGGAGTCCGACACCTCGCCGAAGCCAGCCTGCTTGCCGACGTCGACCAGCTCCGAGCCGGTCGAGATGACCACCACCCGCGGCCGTGGTTGCACCACCACCCGGTCATGTCCGACGGCGGCCAGTAGCGCGATCTGCTGCGGGCCGAGGGTCGCGCCCGGGCCGAGCGCGAGCGCTCCGGCCGCCAGGTCCTCCCCCGCCCTTCGCACGCACTCGCCGGTTCGGGTGGCCCGCCGGATGGCCACTCGAGCGACCCCGCCGTCGGTGTCCTCCAGCGGAATGACCGCATCAGCGCCAGGCGGGATGGGCGCACCGGTCATGATGCGCATGCAGAGGCCGGGGCCCATTCCTGACACGGTGCGCATGCCGGCCAGCACGTCGCCCACCACCGGCAGTACCACCGGTGCATCGTTAGTTGCGAGTTTCAGGTCCACCGCCCGCACCGCGTAGCCGTCCATGGCCGCATTGTCGAAGCCGGGCATCGGCGCGCCGGCATGCACGTGCTCGGCCAGCAGCAGCCCCTGGGCATCCAGCAGCGCCAGCTCGATCGGATCCACCGACCCCACGGTCTCCAGCACCCGACTTAGTTGCTCGGCGACGGTGCGCTGCCGGGGCCGCTGCGCGGTCGCTGCACTCACCTCCGGAACGACTTCGGTCGGCGAGTCGCTGTTGTCGGTCACTAGCCCTGCGCTCCTGTCGGCCTGCGGTGCTATTTCTCG
Organism: Jatrophihabitans sp.; assembly: GCA_050999655.1. Lineage (GTDB taxonomy): Bacteria > Actinomycetota > Actinomycetes > Mycobacteriales > Jatrophihabitantaceae > Jatrophihabitans_A. The sequence continues at coordinate 6,659 of JBPCPA010000317.1, read as the reverse complement.
GTCCGGCCAGCCGGCAGTTCGCTGGCGAACCGGGTCAGCCACTCGGTGAACTCGGCGCCCAGCTCGGGATGCTCGCAGGCCAGCCGGACAACCGCACGCAGGTAATCCTGGCGGTCACCGGTGTCGTAGCGGCGCCCTGAGAAGACGACTCCGTGTATCGGCACCCCATCTTGCCCCAGGGTCCGCATCGCATCGGTCAGTTCGAGTTCGCCACGCTTGCCGAGTTCGGTCCGCCGCAGCGCATCGAAGATTCCCGGTGGCAGCACGTATCGGCCGATGACCGCCAGGTTGGACAGTGCCTCCTCGGGCGTAGGCTTCTCGATCAACGTCTCGATCGGGATGACGCCGTCTACCAGTTCGCCCGCCGGTTTGATGCTTCCGTACATCGAAATCGCCGCGCCCTCGACCTCGATCAGGCCCACCACGATGCCACCCGTCGCAGCCTGCACCTCGATCATTCGAGCAAGCAGCACATCGCGCTCATCGATGATGTCGTCGCCGAGCAGCACCGCGAATGACTCGTCGCCGACGAAAGCCTCTGCGTAGGAGACTGCGTCCCCAAGACCACGCGCGACCTGCTGTCTGATGAAATGCAGCCGGGCCAACTCGCTGGAGCGACGCACCCGGCCGAGCCTGGCCTCGTCGCCCTTGTGCTCCAATGCGGCCTCCAGATCCGGCGCTGCATCGAAATGATCCTCGATTGCCGACTTGCCCCGACCGGTCACGATCAGCACGTCGGCCAGGCCCACCCGGGCAGCCTCGGCCACGATGTATTCCAAGGCTGGCACGTCGACGACCGGCAGCAACTCCTTCGGCACCGCCTTCGTCGCCGGGACGAATCGGGTGCCAAGACCAGCTGCCGGGATGACCGCCTTACGGGCGCGTGGCTGCCGGGCCGGGCCGGTGGGGTCCGGAGCGGGAGTGTCTGCAGACTCAGGGGACGTCATAACGCGAGACTAGTCAGGTGACCGACAAGGCTCGCGTCCGAGCGATGATCGCCACGGCCCGGGCAGCCAGGACCGCGCAAGAGCGTGACCGATGCCGTGCCGCGATCCGGGAGCACGTCACCCAGTGGTGCCGACGGTCAACGCTGGCGCCAGGTAGCCGGGTGGCAGCCTACGAGCCCCTGCCCACCGAACCTGGGTCGGTGGCGCTGCTGGCAGGTCTGACGGCCGCCGGCTATCAGGTCATCGTGCCAACCACCTTGCCGGACCGGGACCTGGACTGGACCGTCTGGTGCCTCAGCGGTGATCCGACCGAACCGCTCGGTGTAGCCGCGATCACCGCCGCCTCGCTGGTTCTAGTGCCGGCCTTCGCGGTCGACCCGGCCGGAAACCGGTTGGGCCGTGGTGGCGGGTCCTATGACCGAGCACTCGAACGGGTCAATCCAAGGACGCCCGTCGCCGCACTGATCTACTCCGAGGAGTTCCTTACCGAGGTACCGACTGACCCCTGGGATCGGCCCGTGTCGGCCGCCGTCACCCCGGACGGGTGGTTTGAGCTCACCCCGAGTGGATATCGGAACAGTCCATGACGCACCATTGTTAGCAGTTGTGAGGGTCGAGTGCTAGTTTGCCGGCCCCAGGGTCGAACGCGCGGAATGAGGTCTGAACCAGATGCCCACCTATCAGTACGCCTGCACCAGTGACGGATGTGGATTGCGTTTCGAACGCGTCCAGGCGTTTACCGATGCGGCGATCACCAGCTGCCCGGATTGCTCGGAGCGGGTTCGCAAGGTGTACGGCTCGGTAGGTGTGGTGTTCAAGGGCTCCGGCTTCTACCGCAACGACAGCCGGGACGCGAAGTCGGAACGTGGTGAGTCGGGTTCATCGGAATCCTCCAAGTCGGAGAGTTCGGCGGACAAGTCCGGCGCTGACAAGTCCGGCGCTGACAAGTCCGGCGCTGACAAGAGCGGCGCTGACAAGAGTGGCAATAAGGGCGCTAACAAGAGTGGCGATAAGACGGCACCTGCCGCGACCGGCGCTCCAGCCGCCGGAAGGTCAGGCTCTTCCGAGACTAAGGCGAGCAGCGCCGCCGCTAGCTGACAGTCGCGATCTGTGGATAGCCCTCGCGTTATCCACAGATCTGTGGGCGCCGCCTCGAAGGCAGTTACGTCGTCCACGCTGGATCCATGACCTCGATCCGCGCCAAGACTGACATCCTGCTCACCATTCTGGCCGGCTGGCCGCGCCGGCTGGCCGCGATGCTCTGCCTCGTAGGCGCCGGGCTGTCCGCTCTCGGATCGGGCGCAGGGCACCGAGTCGGCGAGCTAGTGCCGGTAGTGGTCACCGCGCGACCCCTCACCGCCGGGGCGCAGCTCAGCGCGACCGACGTCCGCACCGCTCGCTGGCCGGCCGGCGACGCTCCTGCCAATGCCACGGTTCAGGCCGGTCAGGTGATCGGCCGGCGGGTTGCGGTGGCCATGGCGCGCGGCGAACCGGTAAGCCTCGGCGCCCTGCTGGAACCTGCCATCGCGAGCGCTCTAGCAGCGGGTCGGGTGGCTACCACCGTGACCCTGAGCGATGTCAGTCAGGCCGCGATCCTGCGCAGTGGCGCGGTGGTCGATCTCTACGCCGGTTCAGACAACAACGTTGTGGTAGAAGGTAAAACCGTCTCCGGATCCGAGTCGGGCAGGCCGTTGGCTGAGGACGTCCAGGTGCTGTCGGTGCTGTCGGCGCCCACTGGGTCCGCGCAACCTCCGGACGCCAGCACAGTGAGCCTGGTAGTTGCTATCGAGCCGGGCACCGCCGCGCGGCTGGCAGACAACCTCTCCGGCACGTTTCTCGCTACGCTTGTTCAGCCTCGATGACCACACCGGGGCTGGGGCAGGCCGCAAGGCCCGGATTTGAGAGGTCATCACACGTGATCAAGGGATTCAAAGACTTCATCATGCGCGGCAGTATCGTCGATCTCGCCATAGCAGTCGTGATCGGCACCGCCTTCGCCAAAGTTGTCGATGCCTTCGTGTCTGCGATCGTCACGCCGATCCTCAATGCGCTTCCGGGCGCCTCGGTGAACGGTTTCGGTTTTCACATCCGAAACGGCGCGAAGTTTGTCGGCAAAGACGGTAAGAACACCACCTTTATCGACTTCTCCACGATCATCAATGCGCTGATCGTGTTCGTACTGACGGCGGCAGTTGTCTACTTCATCTTCGTGGTGCCGATGACGAGGCTCCAGGAGCGCCGCGCCAAGGGCCTCGAGCCCGAGCCCAAGGCGGTTCCCGAGGCAACGCTGCTGTTGCGTGAGATCCGCGACGCGCTGGGCGCCCGGCCAAGTGACGGCACCGCCGGCTCGACCCCGCAGAACCCCACCTTCAGCTGAGCAGACCACGGCTGAGCGGCGGGCCCGGCTCAGCCGTGGTGGGGCGGCCGTTCGGCCAGGTACCACTCGTCGTCGTAACCGGCGTGGCGGTCGCCCCAACCGAGATCCTGCTCATCGCTGGATCGCTGCGGCAGTAACTGCTCATCCGATGGGGCAGACTGAAGCGACGTCGACGATGACGGAGGTTCGACAGATTCGCCACCGGACGGTGGGCGAGAATGCTTCGATTCTTCGGACGTAGCCACCACCACAGTGTGCTCGTCCGCAATGCACGGCAACGAGGAGGCTACAGCGATGTTCGACAAGCTCAAGAAATTTGCTGATCAGGCGAAGGAGAAGGCCGCCCCGCTCGCCGGTCAGGCCGCCCAGAAGGCTGCTGAACTTGCCGCCGAGGCGAAGGAGAAGGCCGGCCCGCTCGCCGAGCAGGCGCGGGAGCGCGCCGCCGACCTCGCGAGCAAGGCCGCCCCGGCCGTCTCGCAGGGAGTGGACAAGGCAGCCGACGGTATCGACAGGGCTACCGGAGGTCGTTTCACCGGCCAATTGGACAAGGTGCAGGACGTTGTCCATGACACCGCGAACAAGGTGGCCGACAAGGGCAAGGCCGATACCGCTGCCGACGACGTGGCCGCAGCGGCCGGCAAGGTAGCCGAGGCTGCCGACCACGCTGCCGGTGCGACCGGGGCTGCAGCAGATCACGCCGCCGACAACCTGGGCGCAGCCGCCGACAAGGCTGCCGAGGCCGCAACCACGGCCGCTGACGCCGCGGGCACCCCCGCCGCGGGCACCCCCACCGACAGCGCGTCCGCCTACAGCACCCCCGCCGATAACGCGCCCACCGACAACAGCCCCGCCGACAAGGCTCCCGAGCAGTCTTGACCGGCGTCCTGGTCACCGTCCGGTACTGGGCTGGCGCCCGCCGGGCGGCTGGCCGGGAGTCCGAGCAGCTGACCGCGGCCGACGTCAAAGACGTGCTGTCGCAACTCGGCGACCGACCTGAGCTGGCGGCGGTGCTCGCGGCTAGCGCGGTGCTGGTGGACGCCGAGGCCAGCCAGCCCGATCAACCCCTGCGGGCCGGGTCCGTGATCGACATCCTGCCGCCGTTCGCCGGCGGCTGACCTGCTACGGGCAGTTGACCCACTCGTCGGAGCCGTCGGCGAAGATCTGCCGCTTCCAGATGGGCAGCCGGGCCTTGGCCTCGTCCACCAGTCGCTGGCAATTGCGAAACGCATCGCCTCGGTGCGCCGCGCTCACCGAGGCGACCAGAGCGACATCGCCGATGGCCAGCTCACCGATCCGGTGGCTGATTGCAACCGCGATCACCGCCGGATCGGCCGCGATCTCATCGGCCACCTCGCGTAACACCTGAGCCGCACTGGGATAGCCGCTGTACTCCAGCCCGACCACCGGACGGTCGTGATCGTGGTCGCGCACCACACCGCAGAACAGCACGTCCGCACCCGCTCCGGCCGCCCGCACCGCGGCCGCGTGCGCCCCGACGTCCAGCGGTGTGTCAGCAATCTCGGCGATGCGCACCTTCACAGGCCGCCACCGGCATGGTGGTCGCCGCCGCGGACCTGATCCAGCACGTGAGCAACCAGCGGCTCCAGCACCTGCAGGGCATCACGCACCCCGCCGGGCGAGCCGGGCAGGGTCACCACCAGCGCATCGCCGATCATGCCGGCCACCCCTCGGGACAGCACCGCGGTCGGTACCCGCTCGACGTTGACCGCCCGGATCCGCTCCGCTATGCCAGGGATGTGCCTTTCCAACAAAGGCTGAACTGCCTCAGGTGTGACGTCGGTCGGGCTCAGGCCGGTGCCACCGGTGGTCAGCACCAGCCGGGCGCCACCGGCCAGCACCTGCCTCACGGCGGCGCGGATCGCCGAGATCTCGTCCGGCACGATCGTCGCGGGCTGCACGTCATAGCCCCACTCGCGCAGCGCCGCCACCAGCAGCGCGCCCGAGTCATCCGGTCGCTGGCCAGCCGCGGAGCGGTTCGAGCAGGTGATCACGGCGGCCGAGGTCACGCCCGACGCCATTCACCGCGCCGACCGCCGGCCTTGTGCTCCAGCCGGATCCGTCCCAGCACAGCAGCACGATCGACGGCTTTGAACATGTCGTACAGGGCCAATCCGGCCACCGCGACGCAGGTCAGCGCATCCATCTCCACCCCGGTCCGGTCGGCGGTCCGAACGGTGGCGCTGATCCAGACGTGGTCCACCCCGAGTTCCAAGTCCACCGTGACGCCATGGATGGCCACCGGATGGCATAGCGGGATGAGCTCGGGAGTGCGCTTGGCGGCCGCGATCCCGGCGATCCTGGCCACCGCGAGCGCATCGCCCTTGGGAAGGCCGTCAGCACGCAGCAGCGCGATCACCTCGGCGGTGGTCTGAAAGTGACCCGTCGCGGTGGCCTGCCGGACGCTGATGTCCTTACCGGAGACGTCCACCATCCGGGCTGCGCCAGCGGCGTCGACATGAGTCAGGTCCACGCCGCCAGCCTACGGCGCGTGCGGACCGAATAGCATCCAGCTTCGGAGGGAGGGCCATGGCCATCGACGACGCCGTTAACCGCGCCGAAACACCGCATCAATACCGTGCGACCATGGCGGACCTGTTCTCCGACTACTCCTTCGGCAGGGCGTGGGATGAGATGTTCGCCGCCGCCGGCCAGGTCCGGCCGGCCTACGAAGCGGTGGTGGCCGCCGTCCAGTCGCTGGACGCCGAGGACCTGAAGAACCGGGCCGAGTCGCTGGCTCGCGCGTTCCTGGACCGCGGTGTCACCTTCGATGTGGGCGGGGTAGAGAGCCCGTTCCCGCTCGACGTGATCCCGCGGATCATCGAGGCCGCCGAGTGGGAGGTGGTGTCACGCGGGGTTGCGCAGCGGGTCCGGGCGCTCGAGGCGTTCCTGGCCGACGTCTACGGACCGCAACGCTCGGTCATCGACGGGGTGGTGCCGCAGCGGGTGCTGATCACCTCGAAGTACTTCGAACGGCACGCAGCCGGCATCGAACCGGCCAACGGCGTGCGGGTACACGTGGCGGGAATCGACCTGATCCGCGACGAGCAGGGCAAGTTCCGCGTGCTGGAGGACAACGTCCGGGTGCCCTCGGGTGTCAGCTACGTGCTGGAGAACCGCCGGGCCACCATGCAGGCGTTGCCCGAACTGTTCTCCGGCCTGCGGGCCAGGACGGTCTCTGACTACCCGAGCCGGCTGCTGCAGGCGCTGCGCAAGGCTGCCCCGCCGGGCGTGGGTGACCCGACGGTGGTGCTGCTGACACCGGGCGCGTTCAACGCCGCCTACTTCGAGCACGCGCTGCTGGCCCGCACCATGGG
>JBPCPA010000331.1:0-7263 GCA_050999655.1 Jatrophihabitans sp. | reverse complement strand
CGTTCTCGCTGATCTGCACGATCACCGGACGCCCGGCGCGCTCGGCTCCGTCGATGATCGCCTCGGCATGCTCGAGCGTGATCGCGTTGAAGGCGATCACCGCGGTGCCGGTTGACCCTGCCGCCTCGACCAGTTGCCCGGTCGGCACGGCGGTCATCGCAGTCTCCTTGTCGTAACAGGCAATTGCGGCACAACGAGGACGATCACCGCTGCGCCATCGTCAGCCGGGGAGTACGACGGAACGGGTCAGGTTGCGAGGACGGTCCGCGTCCAGGCCCAGCAACTCGGCGCGGGCGACCGCGAGGCGCTGGATCAGCACGAGGTCCACCAGCGGATCGTTGCCGGTCACCACCGCCGTCGCTCCGGTCGCGCGGATGTCCTCGACGATGCCCGAGACCGGCTCGCCCAGGACCCAGACCACCCGGCCGGGTTGTGCGATGGCGATCGGGCCGTGCCGGTATTCCATGGCCGGATAGGCCTCGGTCCACAACTGGGCGGCCTCGCGCATCTTCAACGCGGCTTCGCGCGCCAGCCCGTGCGCCCAGCCCTGACCGAGAAAGGTGATCTGGTCGGCCGCCAGCAACTCGTGGGCCAACGGCGCCGCGAGCGCGTCGGACGCCGCGGCGGCAAGTGCCGCGACGTCCTCGCCCAGTTGCGCCCGGAGTAGGGCGAGCGTGGTCGAGGCGAAAACGGTCTGCACGACCGAGCGCTCATCTGCGAAATCCAGCACGATGGTGTTCTCGGCCGCGGCGATCACTGGTGTGTGTGGGTCAGCGGTAATCGCTGTGCTCGACCCGGCCCGCTGTGATTCGAGCACGCGGAGTACCTCGGTGGTCGTGCCGGAGCGGGTGATCGCGAGCAGCCGGTCATAGCGGCGACCGAGCGGGAACATCGAGGCGGTGAACGAGTCGGTCTGGCCGTGGCCGGCGTCCTCGCGCAGGTGGGTGTACGCCTCAGCGATGAACCAGGACGTGCCGCAGCCAACCACCGCCACGCGCTCGCCGGCGCGGGGCAGCACCTTCTCGGCGTCCGCGCTCAGTTCGGCGGCCCGCAACCATGCAGCAGGCTGTCGGTTGATCTCCTCAGCCACGAAGCTCACTGACCATCCTCTTCTCTGCGCGGGCAGACGGTGAATCGTCTGCAGGCACCTCACCGATTGCGCACCCGCCCGAGCCGGCCGATGCCTCGCAAGTGGGCTCTCTGCACCAATTTCTGCGTGCTAGTGCACGCAATCGGATACTTAAAGCATATTCAATCACGGACCGGCCATGGCCGGTCAATACGGAGCTAGCTCGTTCCCAGCACACAGTCAGGACGCGCACAGGAGGCTGCCAGCATGGGCCCGCACCATGGCAGCGAGCGCGGCACCCGGCCGTGCCGGAAGGAATGTCGCGATGAGCATGTTCAACCCGGCCCCGCTCTGGTCGGCCCGCCGGACGGCGCTCGCGGTGGTGGCCGCGGTGGGCATCGCCAGCGTCAGCGCGGTGGCCCTCTCCTACGCAGACACCGGATCGACAGCAAGCACCGAGCCTGGCACCGGCCGGTTCGGCGGCCCGGGCGTGGGCGGCCCGGGAACCGGCGGTGGGTTCGGAGCGCCCGGCCAGAACGGCGGCGCCCAACTGGGCGCAACGAACGGTGGCACCGGGCAGTTACCGAATCCGACGCGCACCTAGATCGCGGACCTAGATCGCGCACCTGACTCCTGGCGGCAACGGCGAACCGTTAGACTCGACTCGACCCGGTCGCGGTTCGCCGTGCGCCGCCTTAGCTCAGTCGGCAGAGCGTCTCACTCGTAATGAGAAGGTCTAGGGTTCGATTCCCTAAGGCGGCTCCACCAAGGCCCGGTTCCCGGCCGCCGCTATCGCCAGCCGTGCGCGGAAAAGACCAAAACCCGGCTCAGTGCGCCGCAGGCAGAATCTGCCGGTCAGGAATCGGCTGTTGCCAGCCGCATCTCGACGGTCTTGAGTTCGTCCCGAGCCATCCCCAGCCGGTCCAGCACGGCCTGGTCGGGCTGGGCGCTGTGATCCGGCGGCACGTACATCGTGGTGATGGCATTGACTGAGGCCCGCGGCAGTTCGCCGAGCGGCAGGCGCTGCATTCTGGACTCGCCCAGCGGCGAATGCGCTGCCTCGTACAGCACGACAGGGTGCGAGTCGGAGTAGGACGGCAGCAGCCGCTCGGTGAGCACCGCCAGTCCGGCCGAGCCGTGACCGGCCGAGCTGAAGCTGAGGTCGCCGATCACCCCGACCTGCCAGATCACCAGCGAGGAGGTCGGATCGAAGGCGCGGTTGTGGATCAAGAAGTCGGTTGCCTCGAAGCTCTGGCAGCCGCTCAAGGACGGGTCGAGCCCGAGATCGGCGAACAGGCAGTCCTCCGCCGAGACGCCGGGCAGCATCCGGGCCGAATAGCCCTCGGCCCGAGCGACCCGAACCGACTCGTGTGAGGGGTAGGCGAACACGCCGGGATGGCCGTAGAAGGCGGCACATACCGTCAGGCCGGCGCGAACCGGCTCCAGGATCCGGTTGACCATGTCGGTGTAGGCGGCAAACCTCGGCTGGCCGTCCTGGTAGCTGTTCTGCAACGACTCGATGTTGGTGTTCAGTGACTGCAGATAGTGCGTGGTCAGTGGATCGGCGACCAGAGTCAACAGCAGGTCGGCGCTGGCACAGGCGTTCTGCGACTCGATGGTCATCTGGCCGGCGGTGATGCCGGTTCCGACTACGAAGAGGCGTCCTTGAGGCATCGTTGAATCAGGCCACGACACGACAATCACGGCGACGATGACCGTCGAACCGCCACCGCCATCGTTGTTCGCGGTGTCGCCGTCCTCGAAGTTGGCGGTGCGGCGAGTCAGTTCGGTCTGCTGGGCTGCCAGGATCTCCTGCTGGGATGAGGCGCTGATGCCTTCGGCCGTCATCAACTCCGACGGGTTCGCCTTGTACTGGGTGGCCTTGTCGGGATTCTGGCTCAGCATCAGAACGAAATCGACAATTTCGCGAGTGCTTGCGGCGTCAGCCACCTGTGCCTCCGGATGTAGATCTTGCGTGTGGTCTCGGACTGTAGGACCAGAAGGCACGGCCGGGTAGGCGCTTTGCCTAATCTCGCGGCAACCCGTAGCTGCCCGGTGAACCCCGCTGGTCGGGCGGGTCGACGCCCAATCGGACCGATGGCGGCGACGGACGAGCGGACTGAAGTAGGGCCCCAACTGTCGGTGCATCTTGCTGTGTATCCTGTTAGTAGAGCGTACCCTTGCAGGTACGTAACCAGTCAGGTACATTAAGGCCATGGATGCGGTCTTGCAGGCTCTGGCCGACGGAAGTCGGCGCACGGTGCTTGAGATTCTGGGTGATCACCCGGCCACCGCTGGCGAGCTTGCGGGCGCGTTGCCGATCGCTCGTCCGGGGGTTTCACGGCACCTGCGGGTGCTGCGAGAGGCGGGGTTGGTCACCGTCCGCCACGAGGCGCAGCGCCGGGTTTATAGCGTGAGGCCAGAAGCGCTCATCGAGATAGACGAGTGGTTGGGACAGTATCGGCTGCTCTGGCAGAACCGGCTCGACGCCCTGCACACCGAGGTTGCACGAGGAAGGAAGGAACGAGAATGAAGATTGTCGGGACGATGCGGGCTCTTGATGACACCCGTGGAGCGGTGCGTGTCGAGGACATCTACGACTCCGATATCGAGGACCTCTGGGAGGCATGTACGAAGCCGGAACGGCTTGCCCGGTGGATCGCGGAGGTCTCGGGCGACCTGACGCCGGGTGGCGAGTTCGCGGCGTGCTTCACCAGCGGATGGGAGGGCTCGGGACGCATTGACGCCTGCGAACCGCCGCGGCGACTCCTCGTATCAACAAGGGAAACCGGTCAGACGGACGAGCAAGTCATCGAAGTCACGCTCACCCCTGACGGCGATCGGACCATTCTTGTCGTCGAAGAACGCGGGCTTCCCGTCGGGCAACTCGCCGCCTACGGCGCCGGCTGGCAGGTCCATCTGGAGGATCTCACCGCTCACCTCGCCGGGCGCGAGCGCTGCCAGATCACGACGCGATGGGACGAACTCGTCCCGCACTACCGACAGCTGGCGGTGGGCTGACACCCGAGCGACACGGGCGTGGTGCGTCCCACCCGACCCTGACCGTGCTGTCAGTCGCTCGCGCGCAGGTTCGCCACCTCGGCCCGGACGATGGCGCGCAGGGTGAGATAGATATCGAGATCGGCCGCTCCGCGGTGTACCAGCAGCGGGTCGAGCAGGGTGGTCTGCCACATCGACTCGGCATGCTCGCAGACCGCGCAGCCGGGACCGCGCAGCTGGCCGGCGTGAGCCAGTTCGCGGTGCATCAGCATGCCGTACAACGCCATGTTCAACAGCCCATCTATGGTCTGCCAGCGCAATCCGTCGCCCTGCACCACCAACCCGGCCCGGCCGCCATGCTCATCATCGTTCTCGACGATCCGGCCTGCGTACAGCCGCGGCGCCAACGGATGGTTCGGGCTGATCCGGTCACGAAGCTCTTCGCGGACCGCAAGCAGGGCCGCGGCGGCGGCCTGGCCGCGCACTGGGCTCAGCGTCCGGGGTGGCATGCAGCCAGCTTATCGAATCTGTGTTCGATAAGCGTGCGGCCAGGTTGCGTGCGCTCGATCCGGGCGCGGCGGTGGCTATTTCCATAGTTCGCATTGCATATCGCTACATTCCGGCCCGAGCGCCAGGCTCATATCGTTGCGCCGCGCGGCTGCGGGGTTCGCCAGGCCACCTTTGGGTGTTTGGTTTGCCGGCGAGTGGCCGCTGATCAGCACCGCTTCGCTGGTGCCGACAATGGCTTATTCATTCGCGGTATGGAGAAGAATTGCCGATTGATCAGAACTGGCCGACTACGTCGGCTGATCAGAACTGGCCGACTACGTCGGCGATGAGTACCTGAGCCGGGGTGGCTGGCTGGGCGGCGGCGCTCGCGGTTGCGGCGGTCGCCGGGATCGCCGGCACCAGCACCAGCGCGCGGCTGCCGAGGTTCTTGCCCGACAGCACCGTAGCGATGTTCAGAACGTCCTGCGCGGCCACCACCTGCGGCGCTTTGCCCCAGGACGACTGGGTCATCTTGCCGGTGGCGATGTCGGTCTCGACGATCTGCAACACTAGGGTCTTGGCGGTATCGATCTTCGCGCCGCTCCCGGTGACCAGCAGCGTCGCTGCGGGCTTGCTCGGCACCTTCACGCCCTTGGTGGACAGGATGGTCGGGGCCTTACCGGCCACGTTCGTGATCTTGGGGAAGCCGGTGGTGGGCAGGCTGGCGACGGCGGTGCCGGGTGCGGAGGCGTTGGCCTTGAAGGTGGTGATGATGTCGATGACGAAGACCAGGGTGTCGGTTCCGGAGATGTTGGCGGCCGACTCGCCGTTACTGCCGTAGCCGTCGGCCGGCGGAATGGTCAGCAGCACCCGGGAGCCGATCTTCTGGCCCACCAGGGTCTTGTCCCAGCCGGGAATGACACTGCCGACGCCGATCGCGAAGGCGGCCGCCTTGCCCCGGTCGAAGGAACTGTCGAAGACATTGGGCTTGCCGCTCTTGGGCGCCCAGGTCTGGCCGACGTAGTTGGCGACCAGGGTGTCACCCTTGACCACCGCCGCGCCGGTGCCCTGGGTCAGCACCTGCTGGGAGAGCGTGGTCGGCGCGGCCTTGTCGGGCACGGCGACGGGGGGGTTGGTGCAGAAGCCGCCGACCACGCTCACTCCGACGGCAGAGGCCGTGCCGCTCGACGCCGCCGGTCCGGCCGACTTTCCGCTGGAGCTGCAGGCGCTGAGCACCGCGATGGTCAGAACAGCTGTTGCGGCCAGCAGCCGCGAGTGAAACCGCACAGAAACCTCGTCCGGGGTGGGTTCGAGAGGGGCACAGACTTGGTCGAGGGTAGCCCGCCCGGATGTGTGGCCGCCCGCGCTAGGTTGCCACCTCGGTGATCGGCTCGTGCCGCACCGGAAAGCTCACCGATCGGGCGATGAAGCACAGCGCGTCGACCTCGTCGTGCAGCGACTGCGCCGGCCCGCGCATCGCAGCGGTGGCCACCCGTACCCGCGGTCGTAACAGCACCTCGGAGAACTGGCCGCTGCCATCAGGCGACCAGCTATGACATTTAGGGCTTTACCGAGGTAACACCGCGGACGGTTCAGTATCGAGGCATCCAAAACCGTCCGTGAGCGCGCCATCGGTGTGCCAGCTTCGCGGCGTGCTCGCGGTCGGGCCTTCCACCCCCCAGGAGGTTCAGTGAAGCTCTCCACCACCCTCGCGGCGACAACTGCCGCAATCGCCCTCGCGGCGCTCACCACCGCCGGCGTTGCCTCGGCAACAATCACCAGCGCCAGCACCCCGTTCGCGGTGGGCAAGCACGCGGTCAAGACCTGTGCCGCTCCGACCAAGGGAATGGCAGCCTGCCTGGCGCAGGTGCTGGTCAGCGATGCCACCAACCGGCCGGCCGCTACCGGCAGCCCGTCCGGCTCAACCCGGTCGACATCCGTGGTGCCTACAAGCTGACGGCCAGCGGCAGCGCCACCGTCGCGATCGTGGACGCCTACAACGCCCCGAACGCCGAAGCCGACCTGGGCGTGTACCGCTCGCAGTTCGGGTTGGCCGCCTGTACCACCGCCAACGGCTGCTTTCGCAAGGTGAGCCAGACCGGCAGCACCACCAACCTGCCGGCCACCAACGCAGGCTGGGCCACCGAGATCAGCCTGGACATCGACATGGTCTCGGCCACCTGCCCCGGCTGCAAGATCCTGCTGGTAGAGGCCAAGACCGCCTCATTCGCCAACCTTGCCAAGGCGGTCAACTACGCGGCCAGCCAGTCCGGAGTGCGGGCGATCAGCAACAGCTACGGCGGCGGTGACAGCACGCAGACCGCTTCCTACAACCACCCGGGCATCGCGATCACCGCCTCCAGCGGCGACAGCGGCTACGGCATCGAGTCACCTGCGTCGTTCCCGGACGTGATCGGCGTCGGCGGCACCAGCCTGAAGAAGGCCAGCAACACTCGGGGCTGGACCGAGACCGCGTGGAGCGGTGCCGGTAGTGGCTGCTCGACGATCAACGCCAAGCCGTCCTGGCAGACATCGGTCACCCAGTGCTCGGGTGATGCGGTGGCCGACGTGTCCGCGGGGTCGCGTCCCAAACCTGGTGTAAATGACAACGGACGTAGGTTCCTTCAAGAGCTACCAACTCAGCGAAGGAAGGACTACGCCCGTGTCTGCACGAGTATCTCCCACCGACCGTATCCGGGGCGAGA
>JBPCPA010000311.1:0-9278 GCA_050999655.1 Jatrophihabitans sp. | reverse complement strand
GAGCACGTGCACGTTGTGGCCCCGGGCCACGATCAGAAAGTCGTCCACCAGGCGGCCGTCCGAACGCAGTGCCTGCGCCCGGACGCCGGCGTGGCTGGGCACCAGGTCGGCGGCGGTGAGATCGGGCACCAGCCGGGCCAGGCTCGCGGCGAACCGGCGGGTGGACAGCGACCGGGCCACCTCCATCAGCCCGGCGCCGAGATTGTTGCGGGCCAGCCGCCAGAACCCGCCGAACCGCAGCACGGCCGCGACGTCGGCCGGCCGGATGGTGTGCCAGTCATAACCCTCGCGGGCCAGCGCCAGCACCGCGTTCGGGCCGGCGTGCACGCTGCCGTCCACCATCCTGGTCAGGTGCACGCCCAGAAAAGGGAATTCCGGATCGGGAACCGGGTAGATCAGCCCCTTGACCAGGTACCTGGCCTCGGGCCGCAGCTCGTAGTACTCGCCCCGGAACGGCACGATCTGCGAGTCCACCCGCTCAGCTCCCGGGGCGGTGTCCTTGGCGGCCAGCCGGTCGGCGTGCAGGCCGGCGCAGTTGACCAGCACGTCGGCGGTGAAGGTGCCGGCGTCGGTCTGCACCGTGGTCACCCCACCGTGCTGGGCCAGCCCGGTCACCGTCACACCCAGCCGCAGCTGCACGCCCGCCGCGGTCAGCTCGGCCGCCAGCGCCCGGCACACCGCGGAGTAGTCGGTGATCGCGGTGGCCGCCACCCGCAGCGCGGCGATCGCGTGGACGAAGGGCTCGTGTTCGCGGGCCTGGTCCGGGCCGAGCAGGCTCACCTCGATGCCGTTGGCCAGGCCGCGCTCGTGCAGCAGGTGCAGGCCGGGCAGTTCGGACTCCTTGGTGGCCACGATCAGCTTGCCGGTGCGGATCATCGGGATCGAGTGCTCGTCGGCGAACCGGATCATCGACTCGGCGCCGGCCCGGCACATCAGCGCCTTGGCCGAACCGGGTGGGTAGTAGATGCCGGAGTGGATCACCCCGGAGTTGCGTCCGGTCTGGTGCCGGGCAAGCTCGGCCTCCTTCTCCAACAGGGTGAGCTGGCCGGCCGGGTCGGCGTCGAGCAGCGCGCGTGCGGTCGCCAGTCCCACGATCCCGCCGCCTACGACCACATATCGGGTCATACCACCCGTCCCCATCGATCGTGTCAAGTTTCTGTTGTAGAACAGGTATTCTTCACGTGCATCGGGGGGTGCCTCACACCGCCCGGCTCCATCTTCTCGTGACGGGAGTTCCCTCATCGTGGCGGACGTCATCGCGCTCGGGCAGCCTACCGTCGGCCAGCCGGAACTCGACGCCATCGCCGAGGTGTTCGCCTCTGGCTGGCTGGCCGGCAACGGGCCCACCTCACGCCGCTTCGAAGCGGCTTTTGCCGACCTGTCCGGGGTCTCGCACACCCTGGCGGTCGGAAACTGCACCGCGGCCCTGCACCTGGCCTTCCTGGCGCTCAAGCTCGGGCCCGGCGACGAGGTGGTGGTCGCCGACTACACCTTCCCGGCCACCGGCCACGCGGTGATGATGACCGGGGCCACGCCGGTCTTCGCCGACGTCCGTCCCGACATCTGGACCGTCGAACCGGCCGCGGTGGAGGCTGCCATCACCGCGCGGACGGTCGGCATCGTCGCCGTCGACGTGTTCGGCCAGACCGCTGACTACGCCGAACTGCGCGCCATCGCCGACCGGCACGGGCTGTGGCTGGTCGAGGACGCGGCCGCCGCCTCAGGCGCGATGTATCAGGGCCGGCCGGCCGGCTCGCTGGCCGACGCCGGCTGCTTCTCCTTTCACGGCCGCAAGGGCATCACCTCTGGTGAGGGTGGCGCGCTGACCACGGACAACGCCGAGCTGGACGCCCACGCCCGCAAGTTGCACGCCTTCGGCATCGAGAGCGCGCTGAGCCGGGCCGCCTCCGACGACCTGCCGGTGCCGGAGTTCGACGAGCTGGGTTACAACTACAAGCTGTCCGACGTGGCTGCCGCGATGATGCTGGTGCAGCTCGGCCGGCTGCCGGATCTGATCAAGGCCCGCCAGAGCGTGGCCGAGGGTTACGCCGAGCGGCTGGCCGGCCACGAGCTGATCACGCTGCCGGTCACCGGGCCCGACCGGGTGCACGTCTGGCAGAGCTACGTGCTGACCCTGGACCCCTCGGTCAACCGTGGCGCCGTCGCGCACCAGCTGCGAACCGCCGGCGTGCAGTGCACCTTCGGCACCTACGCCTCCCACGTCCAACCGCTCTACGGCCCCGGTCCGGTCTGCCCGGTCTCGGCCGACCTGTTCACCCGGCACCTGGCCATTCCGATGCACGCCAACCTGACCGGCGATCAGGTCGACCGGTTCGCCGAGGCCGTGCGTGCCGCAGTCACCGGCTGACGCCGGTCACCTACCATCGAAGACGACACACCCGAAAGCGGAGACCACCATGGCTGACAAGACCGTTCTGTTCACCGGCGGCGCCGGTTTCATCGGGAGCCACGTGATCCCGCTGTTGCTGGAGAAGGACTACAAGATCCGGATCCTGGACAACATGTTCCGCGGTGACCGGGACAAGATGGCCGAGTTGGTGGCCGGCGGCAACGTCGAGCTGATCGACCAGGACGTCCGCTACGGTGGCTCCGTGCAGCGCGCCGTCCGGGGCTGCGAGTCGGTGATCCACTTCGCCGCGGTGTCCATCAACAAGTCCCAGGCCGATCCCGATGAGTCCATGGACATCAACATGATCGGCAACGAGAACGTCTTCGCCGCGGCCGCCGCCGAGGGCGTCCGGCGGCTGGTGTACGCCTCGACCGCGTCGGTGTACGGCGAGCCCGACCGGCTACCGATGCACGAGGACGACACCCTGCACCCACTGACCCCGTACTGCATCAGCAAGCGCGCCGGTGAGGACCTGCTCGGTTTCTACCAGCGCAGCAAGGGCCTGAACTGGATCGCGTTGCGGTTCTTCAACGTCTACGGCCCCGGCCAGAAGACCACCGCCTACTACACCTCGGTGATCAACCACTTCGTCAACCGGCTGCGCAACGGCCAGCCACCGGTGATCGACGGCAAGGGTGAGCAGTCGATGGACTTCATCCACGTCCACGACATCGCGACCGCGGTCGTCGCGGCGCTGGTGGCCGAGCGGGGCAACGTGCCGATCAACATCGGCACCGGCATCGACACCTCGGTCGCCGACCTGGCCCGGATCCTCATCGAGGCGGTCGGGGTGGACGTCGAACCGCAGTTCAACCCGCGCGACGTCCTGGTCAGCCGGCGCGCCGCCGACATCGCCCGGGCCAAGGAGTACCTCGGCTGGGAACCGACCATCGACGTCAAGGACGGCATGATCGACCTGGTTCGCAACGGCGGATGAGCTCGGACGGCGCGGGCTCGGCGCCAGCGCTGCCGAGCAACCCGTACAACCCGCACGCCTGGATCATCGGGGAGCCCTCGATCGGTGAGGGCACCTGGATCGGCGCCTTCACCGTGATCGACGGCTCCGGCGGCCTGAGCATCGGGGCAGGCTGCGACATCTCGTGCGGCGCCCAGATCTACACCCATTCCTCGGCCAAGCGCTGCGTCAGCGGCCGGGCCTACCCGGACGTCGATCGCGCCAGCACGGTGATCGGAGACCGAGTGTTCATCGGGGCGAACGCGATCGTGCAGATGGGCGTGCGGATCGGTGACGGGGCCGTGGTGGCCGCCGGCGCGGTGGTCACCCGGGACGTGCCGGCCGCGACCATGGTGGCCGGGGTGCCGGCCCGGCCCACCGCCCGGGTCATCGTCAATGCCGGCACCGTGTCCTATGAGCCCGTGTCGGAAAGGTAGAACCCCGTGAGCGTGCGCATCCAACCGTCGGCCGACGTGGACAGCTCGGCCACCATCGGTGCCGGCTCATCGGTGTGGCACCTGGCCCAGGTGCGCGAGAACGCCGTCCTCGGCACGAACTGCATCGTCGGCCGGGGTGCCTATGTCGGTTCCGGGGTGCGGATCGGCGACAACGTCAAGATCCAGAACTTCGCGCTGGTGTACGAGCCCGCCGAGCTGGAATCGGGCGTGTTCGTCGGACCATCCGTGGTGCTCACCAACGATCACTACCCGCGGGCGGTGAACCCGGACGGTTCGCCCAAGAGCGCGTCGGACTGGCATCCGGTCGGTGTGACGGTCCGTGCGGGCGCCTCGCTCGGAGCGCGATCGGTGTGCGTGGCACCGGTGGTGATCGGTCGCTGGGCACTGGTCGCCGCCGGTGCGGTGGTGATCGCCGACGTGCCCGACTACGCCGTGGTGGTGGGCGTGCCGGCCCGCCGGGTCGGCTGGGCCGGGCGCGCCGGGTCGCCGTTGGAGTCGACGGCCGACGGTCGCTACCGCTGCCCGGTCACCGGCGAGACCTACACCGAGACCGACGGGGTGCTGGCGCTCGACTGATCGGGCCGGCCAGCTCGGGCCGGTCGGCCACGTCCAGAATCTGCCGGCGTGCAAGCCGATAGTGCCCGCTGAGTAGTTGTGCCCAGGTGCCGCGACCGGTCTTGCCGCAGGCTCAGAGCATGCCCCACTCCACCACACTGCTCCTGCTGATCGGGCCGTCCGCCAGCGGCAAGTCCACCCTGGCCCGGGCGTTGGCCGATCAGGGAATGCTGACGCTGCTGCCACCTGGACGACCCGTCCGCGCCGCCGCGACGAGGACGGCGACACCGCCGAGCACCGGATCGTCCGCGACCCGGTCTTCGACCGGCTCAGCGCCCGGCAGGCATTTCTGCTGGAGGGCCACCACCCGGGATTGCCCTACCGCTACGGCCTGCCGCGCCTGGAGGATGCGCCCGGCATCGCGGCGGTGATCCTTCGCGCGCACCACGTGGCCGCGCTGGCGGCGGCCGCCGGACGGGTGCCCGTGGTGTACCAGATCTGCGCGCCCGTCGAGGACGTCGCGGCCCGGTTGGCAGCGCGCGGAACGCCCGAGCCGGAGCGGGCGCTGCGGCTGGCGGCCACCGCGCCGAATGCGATGCCGGTGCCCGCTTGAGCCGGCGGATCTTCGTCAACGACACCGCCATCGCCGACCTGGTCGGTGCGGTCAGCCGCGCGATGACCGCCGACTTCGCCTGCGAGGTAACCCATGTCTGATCAACGGCACTGCCCGACCCCAGCACCGTGGCCCGGCCAGCCCGTCCCGGCCCGGGTGCGCCGCAGATCGCCGTGGTTGACGCTCGGTTATGTGCTGGCCGTCATCGCGGTCATCGCCGGCCTGGCCGTGCTCGCGGCGATGATCGTCGCGGTCTCGGCCGCCGCCCAGTTCGGGAGCAACAAGTGATCACCAGCATCCGGCTCTTCAGCCAGCTGACCCGGCCGGCGGTGTTGCTGCTGCTGGCGCTGTTCGCAGCCATCGGTGCGGCCGGCAGCGGAGCCGCCTCGAACATCGTCACCCTCGCCGAGATCTATTTCATCGTCGCGACCTTTCTGGTCTTCAGCGTCGCCGCGAACGACCTCGCCGATGTCGCAGTCGACCGGGTGAACCTGCCCGGTGACCGCCGCCGGCCCCTGGTCACCGCAACCGCGAGGCAGGCCGACATGGTGCTGCTGCTGATCGGCTGCGCCATCGCCTGCCTCGGCGTCGCGGCGGCGGTGAACCTCGCCGTCCTGATCACCGCGAGCTGTGGCCTGCTGATCAGCGCCGCCTACTCGTTGCCACCGAGCCGGCTTGCCGCACGCGGTGCGGTCGGGTCGATGGTGCTGCCCGCCTGTTACGTCGCCACGCCGTTCCTGGTCGGCTGCTACGCCGGACGACCGGCCCTTCGTCCTGGTGACCTGCTGCTGCTCGCGGGCCTCTACACCGGCTTCATCGGACGGATACTGCTCAAGGACTTTCGAGACGTCCGGGACGATGCCCTGTTCGGCAAACGCACCTTTCTCGTCCGGCATGGGCGGCGCGCCACCTGCCGGCCCAGCGCGGTGCTCTGGACGATCGGCACGGTGCTGCTGATCCGCACCGGCCGGCTCGAGTACGCCTCGGCGGCCAGCTACGCGGTGCTGGCCGTCGCGGTGGTCGTCCTGGTGATCATGCTCGCTCGCGACGGCGGCCCGCGCCGGGACGAGATCATCATCGCCACCGTGGCCATTCTCGGCCGCGGACTGCTGCTCACCGTCCTGGCCTATCACCAGCTGGCCACCGCAGGCTGGGCCTGGCCGGCGAGCACCGCCATGATGCTGGCGCTGGTCGCACTCACCACCGGCCAGGCGTGGTCGATGTATCGGCACGGCCCCCCGGGCACGGCTGCTGGCCCCGCCGACGTCACCGCGCGACGTTACCGACCCGAGTGCAGACAACCAGGCGGGACGGCCGGTGGAATTACCGTCGTGATGTGCTACTGCCGTGGACCGACCGGATCGCCAGTGCCGGCAAGGCCGCGGGCCGGGCCGACGGTCTACCGCTGCCCGGCCACCGGCGAGACCTACACCAAGACCGACGGGTTGCTGGCACTCGACTGACGGCCCGGCCTGACCGGCCAGTCCCGAATGAGTACAGCTGGATCGACCCCCGAGTTCCTACCGGGCGCCTAGGTAGATATCAGCAGGGCACGAGGCTGCCGTCGCCGCGCAGGTTGTCGTCGCGAACCCAACCAGTCTTGCCGGTGGTGACGTCGCGTAGGTAAGTCCAAGTGTAGGGGGTGGTGTATCCGACGGTGTAGCAGTAGTAATCGGCCTTCTGCACGGTAGTCAGCACGCCGACCGCTGTGCAGCTGAGGCCGGAGCCAGTGCGGATGTTGGCATTTGCTAGCGGGGTCACGTACGCCGAGTGGTCAATGTCGGCCGGAGCACGGCTGCCGCATGCGGCATTGGCCGATGCGTTGCCGGCGCTGAGCCCCACGAGCGAGGCTGCTACGACCACTGCGGATACTGCCAGAGCGATGGGCTTGTTCATCAGTTCCCCTTTATCGATAACTGCGACACCACGCCCTGGTCGCAAGATCAACGGTGAGCTGAGCATGGCCCGCCAACAACGAAGGTTGTCTATAACACCGTATTACTTGGTAATTCCGAATGTCAATATTATTAGATACTTATAGCCGATTTACACTAGCTAGCTGCTGGCCAGTTATTCTCCCTTTCAGGGGACGGCCTTAGTGGCGGCTCAGGCGGTGGTGAGATCCACCGTCAACCCGGTTCGGGCCGACTCGAGCACCGCCTCGGCCACCCGGACCGCGGCCAGCCCGGCCCGCAGGGTGACGATGTCGGACGTCAGGCCACGTACCGCATCCCGGAACTGCTCGTGTTCGGTGCGCAACGGCTCGGCCTTGGCGAAGGCGAAGCGGGTGACGTTGCCTTCGGTCATGCCGCGGAAGTGGGCCAGGTCTGACCACTCGTTGGTGACCGTGCCGTTGGCGTAGAAGGTCAGGTCGGCCGTCAGGGTGTCGGCGACGAAGGTGCCCCGGTCGCCGGTCACCACGGTCAGCCGTTCCTTCATTGGCGAGAGCCAGTTCACCAGGTGATTGGTGACCAGGCCATCGGTGAGCTGGCCGGCGATCGCCACCAGGTCCTCGTGCTCCCGGCCGCTCTTGTGCGCGATCCGGGCGCTCACCGAGCCGAACTGCTGGCCGCTGACGAACGCGGTCAGGTCGATGTCGTGGGTGGCCAGGTCCTTCACCACGCCCACATCGGCGATCCGCACCGGGAACGGGCCCTGCCGGCGGGTGGCCAGCTGGTAGATGTCACCGAGCTCACCGTTCTGCAGGCGGGATTTGAGTTGCTGCAGCGCGGGGTTATAGCGCTCGATGTGCCCGACCGCCCCGACCAGGCCGGCCGCCTCGAACCGCTCGACCAACCGCGTTCCCGATTCTTGCGATACCGCAACAGGTTTCTCGATCAGCACGTGTACTCCGGCATCGGCCAGCCGCAGCCCGACCTCTTCGTGCAGCGCGGTCGGCACCGCCACCACGCAGTAGTCCAGGCCCTTGTCGATCAGCGCTTCCAGCGAGGTGAGCACCGGCACGCCGTGCGCCGCACCGTGCGGGTCGCCGGCCGGATCGGCCACCGCGACCAGGTCAACCCCGTCCAGCGACCCCAGCAACCGGGCATGGTGGCGACCCATCGAACCGAGCCCGATCAGGCCGGCCCGCAACCGTCCGGCGGCAGCCGCCATCAGGCACCCGCCCCGGCGACCGCGTTGACGGCTTCGACGATCCGGGCCAGCTCGTCCGGCCCGAGCTTGGGGTGCACCGGCAGCGAGATGACCTCACCGGCAGCGTGGGTCGTCTCGGGCAGGTCGAAGGTGTGCCCGAACGAGGGCAGCTGGTGGGTCGGGATGGGGTAGTAGACGCCGGTGCCGATACCGCGCTCGGACAGCTCGGCGACGATCCGGTCCCGGTCAGCGGCCGGCACCCGGATCGTGTACTGGTGATAGACGTGCACCGCGCCCTCGGCGACCGGCGGCACCACCACATTGCGCAGGTTCGCGTCCAGGAAGGCGGCGTTGGCCTGCCGCTGGGCCGTCCAGCCAGCAAGTTTGGTCAGTTGCACCCGTCCGATCGCGGCGTGGATATCGGTCATCCGGGTGTTGAAGCCGATCACCTCGTTCTCATAGCGCCGTTGCATGCCCTGGTTGCGCAGCAGCCGCACCACCCGGGCAAGTTCGGGGTCGGCGGTGCTCACCATGCCGCCCTCGCCGGAGGTCATGTTCTTGGTCGGGTAGAAGCTGAACGCCCCGAACCTGCCGAACGAGCCCACCGGCCGGCCGTGCAGGCTGGCCGCATGGGCCTGCGCGGCGTCCTCGTAGATCGCCAGCGAGTGCCGCTCGGCGATCACCGCGAGCTCGTCCATCGCGGCCGGGTGGCCGTACAGGTGCACCGGCATGATGCCGACGGTGCGCGGCGTGACGGCCGCCTCGACAGCTTTGGGGTCCAGGCAGAAGCTGTCCGCGCTGATGTCGACGAACACCGGCGTGGCACCGGCCAGCGCCACCGAGTTTCCGGTCGCGGCAAAAGTGAACGACGGCACGATGACCTCATCACCAGCCCCGACGCCGGCCGCCAGCAGCCCCATGTGCAGTGCGGACGTGCCGGAGTTGACCGCCACGCACTCGACGCCGCCGGCCACCGGACTGAATTCGGCCTCGAAGGCCGCGACCTCCGGGCCCTGGGCGATCATGCCGGAGGCGAGCACCCGGTCGACCGCGGCTCGTTCCTCCGCTCCGATGCTCGGGGCGGCAGCGGGAATCGGGCTGTGACTCATCGGGCGAACCTCCGGACGGCGGCGACAACCGCATGGTGATGGACGGATGCGGTCGCGTTATCACTTAACGCAAACCATAGAGTAC
>JBPCPA010000287.1:0-26589 GCA_050999655.1 Jatrophihabitans sp. | reverse complement strand
CCTCACTGGCGCGACTCTGGCACGGGGGGAGGCCAAGGGTCACCGCATCGTGACACCACCCCACCCCCGCGCCGATGCCGAACTGCTGGCCCAGCACTACGCCGAGCATGTCGGCAAGCCGTTCTATCAGCCGCTGGTGGAGTTCATGTCCTCGGGCCCGGTGGTGGCCGTGGTCGCCGAGGGGCAGCGGGTCATCGAGGGGTTCCGGGCGCTGGCCGGCGCGACCGATCCGACCGCGGCATTGCCGGGCACCATCCGCGGCGACTTCGGCCGGGACTGGGGCCTGAAGGTGCAGCAGAACCTGGTACACGGCTCGGACTCCGCCGAGTCGGCGGCTCGCGAGATCGGGCTCTGGTTCGGCTCGCTCTGAGCGGAGAAACCTCTTCTGCAGCACGGCAAATCTCGATGGGCAACGGATCATTGGATGCTGCCCCGGGCGCGTCGCAACCGGCTTACGGGTCGGTGCGCACCTACGATCAGGTAGCCGGTTCACACCAGTAACACTGGTAACAACCGGCGCCGATCTATCCAGTCCGCGGACGCGCCACGAGATAACAGGTTTCCGAGATGGCTTTCACCCCGATGTCGCTGCTGGGTGGCGACCTGCTCGGCGGTGACCTCGCGGTCGACCTCGGCACCGCCAACACCCTGGTCTACGCCCGGGGGCGGGGCATCATGCTCAACGAGCCATCGGTGGTGGCGATCGACACCACCACCAAGAGCGTGGTGGCGATCGGAGCCGAGGACAAGCGGATGATCGGCCGGACGCCCGGGCACATCCGGGCGGTCCGCCCGCTGCAGGACGGCGTGATTGCCGACTACGACATCACCGCCGAGATGCTGCGCTACTTCGTTCGCAAGGTGATCGGCCGGCGGGCCTTCGCCGGTCCCCGGGTGGTGGTCTGCGTACCCAGCGGCATCACCTCGGTCGAGCAGCGCGCGGTCAGCGAGTCGGCCTACGCTGCGGGCGCCCGGCGAGTGCACATCATCTCCGAGCCGATGGCCGCAGCCATCGGAGCCGGCCTGCCGGTCAGCCAGGCCTCGGGCTCGATGGTGGTCGACATCGGCGGTGGCACCACCGAGGTCGCGGTCATCGCCCTCGCCGGCATCGTGGCCAGCACCAGCCTGCGGGTGGCCGGCGACGCGCTGGACCGGGCGATCCTGGATCACATCCGGACCGAGTTCTCGATGTTGATCGGTGAGCGCACCGCCGAGGAGCTCAAGATCTCGATCGGCTCGGCCTTTCCGATCGCGGGCCCGATGCGGGCCGAGATCAGGGGCCGGGACCTGGCCAGCGGCCTGCCGCGCAACATCACCGTCTCGGCCGAGGAACTGCGCCACGCGATGGCCGCGCCGATCGGACGGATCGTGGCCGCGGTACGCACCACGCTGGATCGCTGCCCGCCGGAGCTGGCCGGCGACCTGGTCACCCGCGGCATCGTGCTGACCGGCGGCGGGGCGTTGTTGCGTGGCCTGGACGCCCGGCTGCAACACGAGATCGGCATTCCGGTGCTGGTCGCCGAGCGACCGCTGGACTCGGTGGTGCTGGGCACCGCGACCGTGGTCGAGCAGTTCGAATCGCTGCACAAGGTCGTCGTCGATGGACACCGGCGCTAGCCGCGCGGCCGGCCGGTCCGGCTGCTAGCTCATGCGCAGGCTCACCCGTCGGCAACAGCTCTCGGCGCTCACGCTCGCGGTGCTGGCGTTGCTGTTCATCAGCCTCGACTTCGCCGGCGGCTCGCTGGCCGGCGCCCGGGGTGGCACCACCGGTGTGCTCGGCTCGCTCTACCGGGGCACCGACTCGGTGGTCGGGCCGGTGCGCAGGTTCGTCCAGGGCGTGCCCGACTTCGGCCGCAACCGCGAGCAACTGGCCCGGCTCGAACAGCGCAACGCCCAGTTGCAGACCGCGCTGGCCGCGGCCCAGGCCGACGCGGTGACCAGCAGGCGGCTGGCAGCCTTGCAACTGCAGGCCGATTCGGAGAACTGGCAGCTGATGCCGGCCAGGGTGATCGCGACCGGCCCCGGCTCGGGCTTCCAGTGGACGGTGACCGTGGACGTGGGCAGCCGCGAGCACGTCCAGGTCGGCCAGAGCGTCACCGACGGCAATGGCCTGGTCGGCCGGGTGGTCAGCGTCTACGCCAGCACCTCCGTGGTGTTGCTGGCGGCCGATCCGACCAGCGGAGTGGGGGTGCGTGACACCCGCTCCGGAGACCTGCTGCTGGCGGCCGGTCGTGGCACGGCCGGCCTGAGTGCCAGCCCGCTTGCCGAGCGGGCCGACGTGCGCAAGGGCGATCATCTGGTGACCGGGCCGGCCGGCAAGACCACCTTCGCGGCCGGCATCGAGGTCGGGGTGGTGAACTCGGTGAGCACCGCCCAGGACGGCACGCTCAGCGTCCGGTTGCGTCCGACGGCCAGCCAGAGCGCGCTTGACCTGGTCGGCATCGTGCTGCAGCCCAGCCGCGGCACCGCTCGTCCGGCGTTGAGCCCGGACCCGTCCCGGTGACGGCGTCGCGGCTGGCAGCCGCGCTGGCCGGGATGCTGACCGTGCTGCTGTTGCAGGCCAGCCTGATCGGGCCGCTGACCTTTCCGGCGCCGGTCTCGCTGCCTGCGCTGCTGGTGATCGTGGTGGGCATCTACGCCGGCCCGGGCATCGGGATCGGACTGGGTTTCAGCACCGGCCTGCTGGCCGACCTCGGCTCTGATCACCCGGCCGGCGTGCAGGCGCTGTGCTGGATGGTGGCGGGGCTGGTGGCCGGCATGATCGGCGGCCTGGCCACCCAGCGCGGCTACCGCACCCGGGCAGTGGCCGGCCTGGCCGCGGTGCTGGCCGCGCTGAGCTCGTTGGTGGTGGGCTTGCTCCTGGCGATCCTCGGCTCGCACGCGGCCACCGCCGCGACCGCGCTGCACAACCTGGTTCCGGTCGGGCTGACCGACGCGCTGCTCGGGCTGCTGCTGGTGCCGGCGGTGCGCTGGCTGCTGCGCGCCCAGGGCGTCCGTTCGCCCCGTCCGATCGCAAGCATGCTCGTTGGTTGCGATGTCCTTCGTTAGCCGGCCGCCGGCCAGGCAGGCCGCCGCGCGTCGGCGGCTGTCGGTGCTGCGGCTGCTGATCGGCTCGCTGCTGATCACGCTGTTGGCCCGGCTGGCCTTCGTCCAGTTGCTCGACCCGAACCAACCCGAGCAGTCCGCCGGCCTGACCCATCTGGGCACCATCGTGGTGCCCGCGCCGCGCGGGGAGATCCTCGACTCGCGTGGCCGGGTGCTGGTCGGCAACCAGAGCACCCACGTGCTCACCGTGAACCGCGTGGCGCTGGACCTGCAAGACGATCATGGCTCCGGAGTGCTCACCCGGCTGGCGCCGATCCTGCACACCACCGCCGCCGACCTGCGCCGCCAGATCACCCCGTGCGGGGTGCGGGTGCCGGCGCCCTGCTGGACCGGCGAGCCCTATCAGCCGGTGCCGGTGGCCAGCGCGGCGGATGCCACCACCGTGCTGGCGATCTCCGAACATGCCGAGCAGTTCAGCGGTGTCGCCATCGATGACCAGAGCGTGCTGGACTACCCGGGCGGCACCCTCGCCGCGCACCTGCTCGGCTACACCGGGGCGGTCAGCGCCGACGACCAGAAAGCCGAGCCGAAGCTCGCCGACGCCGACAGCATCGGCCGCAGCGGCCTGGAACAGTCCTACGATTCGGTGCTGCGCGGGGTGGACGGCCAGCAGCGGCTGCAGCTCGACGCGCGGGGCGAGCCGGTCGGCGACGCCGTGTCGGTGCCCGCCCAACCCGGCGACAGCCTGATCACCAGCATCGACGCCGACGTGCAGGCATTGGCCGAGAAGTCGCTGGTCGAGCAGATCAGCGCCGCCCGCGCCAAGGGCCGGCCGGCCACCTCCGGGGCGGTGGTGGTGATGGATCCCCACACCGGCCGGGTGCTCGCGGCGGCGAGCTACCCGACCTACGATCCCACCGTGTTCGTCGGCGGAATCTCGGTCGCCGACTACCAGCGGCTGACCGCGCCGGGGGCCGGCGACCCGCTGGTGGGCAGCGCCGTCGCCGGCACCTACGCGCCCGGCTCGACCTTCAAGCTGATCAGCACCTCCGACGACCTGGCCACCGGGGCGGTCAGCACCGAGGGCAGCTACCCGTGTCCGGGTTCGCTGAACGTGGACGGGCGGACCAAGACCAACTACGACTCGGAGTCCTTCGGCGGCCCGATCAGCCTGGCCTTCGCGCTGCAGGTTTCCTGCGACACCTTCTTCTACGCGCCGGCGGTTGCCGAGTGGCAGGCCGATCAGGCCCGGGTGGCGGCCGGCAAGAAGCCGCTGGAGCAACTGCAGCGGATGGCGGCGGCCTTCGGCGTGGCCAGCCGGCCGGGCATCGATCTGCCGGCCGACGAGCAGGCCAGCGGCTCGATCGGTGACCGGGAGAACCGGTTGGCACTGTGGCAGGCGAACAAGGCCAGCTATTGCGCCGATGCGAAATCAGGTTATCCGGACGTGGCAAACCCCACCGACCGCGCCTACCTTCGGCAGCTGGCGTCGGAGAACTGCACCGACGGCTGGCGGTTCTTTGCCGGCAACAACGCCGACACCGCGATCGGCCAGGGCGACACCACGGTGTCGCCACTGCAGCTGGCCGACGCCTACTCGGCCATGGTGAACGGCGGCACCCTCTACGCCCCGACGCTGGGCTGGGGGGTGGTCGACCCGGCCGACAAGCTGGTCCGCACGATCACCCCGAAGGTGGTGCGCACGGTGCCGGTGAGCAAGCAGGACCTGGCCTTCTTCGGTGACACGCTGCACTTTCAGGACAGCCACTCGGTCTCCGGCGCGCTCGCCTTCGACGGCTCACCGATCAAGACCCTGATCGGCGGCAAGACCGGCACCGCCGAGGTGTACGGCAAGAAGGACACCTCCTGGCTGGCGTCCTGGGGCCCGGTGCAGCCAGGGGCGCCGGCCAGCACCGCGAAGTTCGTGGTGGTCGCGATGATCGAGCAGGCCGGCACCGGTGCCTCGGCGGCAGCGCCGGTGGCCCGCCAGATCTATGAGGGCCTGCTCGGCGCGCACGGCACCGCGGTGCTGCCGGGCGCGCGGCCGGCCGGCACGCTGCCTGCCGTCAAGCCCAGCCAGCCGGTCGCGATGCCGGCCGATGCGGTCAGCGGCTCGGTCACCGCATCGGTCACCGGGCCGGCGCCGAACCGGTCGCCGAACCCGTCCGGCACGCCCCATCCCGGCCCGGACGCGCTGGCAAGCCCGAGCAGCACACCACCGAAACCACGCCCGAGCGGGACGGCCACCCGATGAGCACCCTGGTGCTACCGGCCCGCTCACCGCTGCGGGCGGTGGCCGACTCGCGGCGACTGCGTTCCTATGACGTGGTGCTGCTCGCCGCGGCCCTGCTGCTGTGCCTGATCGGGGCGGTGCTGGTCTGGTCGGCCACCCGGAGCCGGCTCGAGCAGGCCGGCGGTAACCCGCAGACCTACCTGGCCAAGCATCTGCTCAACACCGCCCTGGGCGCGGTGCTGCTGTTCTGCGCCGCCCGGGTGGACTCGCGGGTCTTCCGGCTGATCGGCCCGCTGCTCTACCTGGCCAGCATCCTCGGCCTGCTCGCGGTCTTCGTGATCGGCTCGACGATCAACGGCGCGCATGCCTGGATCGTGATCGGGGGCGGTTTCGAGATCCAGCCGGCCGAGTTCGCCAAGCTGGGTCTGATCGCGGCGCTGTCGGTGCTGTTCGGCCAGCGCGCTGCCCGCCGGGCGCCGGGCAGCCCGCCGTCCGGCCGGAATCTGCTGGCGGCCGGCGTGCTGGTGTTGCCGCCGCTGGGCCTGATCATGCTGCAGCCCGATCTCGGCTCGGCGCTGGTGCTGCTCGCGGCCACCCTGGGGGTGCTGATCGCGGCCGGCGTTCGGGCCGGTTGGATCATCGTGCTGCTGCTGCTCGGGGTGCTCGGCGCGGCGCTGGCGATCAAGGCCGGCGTGCTGGCCGAATACCAGCTGGCCAGGTTCGCCGCCTTCACCCATCCGGGCCGCGACGCCCAGGGGGTGGCGTACAACATCAACCAGGCACACATCGCGATCGCCCACGGCGGTTTCTTCGGCCAGGGCCTGTTCCACGGGGCGCAGACCCACGGCGCGTTCGTGCCCGAGCAGCAGACAGACTTCGTGTTCTCGGTGGCCGGCGAGGAACTCGGCTTCGCCGGCTCCGCGGTCATCATCGGGCTGTTCGCGGTGATCGTGTGGCGCGGCCTGCGGATCGCGGCCGCGGCCACCGGTGCGTCCCGGCTGATCGCGGCGGGCATCGTCTGCTGGATAGGTTTCCAGGCCTTCCAGAACATCGGGATGAATCTGGGACTGACGCCGGTGACCGGTCTGCCGTTGCCCTTCGTCTCCTACGGCGGCTCGTCGATGTTCGCCCAGGGGCTGGCTCTCGGACTGTTGCAGGCAATTCACCGACGAACACCGAGCTAACACTGGACTTACACCCACCTCACATGCTTCACTCTCAGTAATTCAAGTCTTACAGAGAGTGAATAGACGGTTGCCCACGACGTTCTGGCCCAGTCTTTCGGCCGCGCTGCAGCACACCCCGGTGTCCACCCGTGCGCCGATGCCGTGGGATCCGATGTCGCTGCTGATGTCGCGGTTCGGCTTCGGCATCGAGTCCCAGACCCGCGCAGAGCTGGTCAAGTACGGCTACGACGGCTGGTGGGCCCGGCAACTCGCGCTGGGCAAGGCGGCCGGCACGCCCGGCACCGCCTATACCGGCCACGCCCAGGTCGCGGCCCAGGGACCGCTGCTCACCAGGAACCCGGTCGACATCCGGTCCTGGATGAAGGCCAACGGCAACGAGTACGGCTGGGATCTGATGGATCAGCTGACCCTGGTCACCCTCGGCCTGCAGGCCTGGAGCCCCGCGACGCTGTTCGAGTCCGTGGTGGATTTCTTCGCCAACCACCTCAACGTGGCCAACCACAGCGACGCGGTGTGGACGACCCGGCACACCATCGACCGCGATGTCGTCCGCAAGTACGCCCTCGGCTCCTACACCGACATGCTGCTGGCCTCGGCGCGCAACCCGGCCATGCTGCAGTACCTGAACCTGGCCACCTCCACCAAGACCGCGGTGAACGAGAACTACGGCCGGGAGCTGCTGGAACTGCACACCGTCGGCCTCGGCGCGCACTACACCGAGTCCGACGTACAGAACTCCGCCAAGATCCTCACCGGACGCACCCTGGACGCCGGTTTCAACTACGTCTACAACCCCGCCAAGCACTACCTCGGACCGGTCCGGATCCTGGGCTTCAGCCATGCCAACGCCACCGCCGCCGACGGCGAGGCGGCCGGCGATGCCTACCTGCGCTACCTGGCCTCCCATCCCAACACCGCCAACCGGCTGGCACAGAAGCTGTGCGTCAGGTTCGTCTCCGACAGCCCGACCCCGACCCTGGTCGCCGCGGTCGCCGACGCCTACCTCAAGAACGGCACCCAGATCGTGCCGATGCTGGACACGATCGTGCGCTCCACCGAATTCTGGTCCAGCCGCGGCGCCAAGGTCCGCCGGCCGCTGGAGAACCTGATGGCCACCGTCCGGGCGTTGGGCGTCGGGCCCGGCGATGCGAGCCAGTCACTGCCCATCCTGCACTGGATGGCCGTCACCATCGGCCAGTGCCCGCTGGACTGGACCGCGCCCAACGGCTACCCCGACGGCGCCACCGCCTGGCGCTCGTCCGGCACGCTGGTGAACCTGTGGGCCTACCACCGCGGTCTGGCCGGCAGCTGGTGGGACGCCTTCGGCAAGATCGACCTGGCCAGCTTCTACGGCAGCCCGAAACCCACCACCAGCGGGCAGGCGATCATCGCGCTCAGCGGTCGGCTGACCGGCAGCCGCCTGCCGGCCACGCACCTGGCGGCCCTGCAAACCTTCCTCAAGGAACCTGCCAGTACCCCGTTGGACAAGTCGAACCTGCGCTGGTACCTCGGCGATCTGGTGTCGCTGATCCTCGACTCGCCGCAGCACAGCCTGCGATGAGCGCGCATCGCCGCGCCGGCAGCCCGGCCATCCGCATCCCGACCAGCCCGGAGACGACAACATGAGCGCGCAACAGCACCTGAGCCAGGGGGATCGGCTGCTGGTGCAGCAGGCCGACCGGGTCACCGCCGACCTGTGCGCCCAGGACGCCGCCTGGGGAGAGCGCGGCTGGACCCGCCGGAGCTTCCTGGCCGGCGTCGGGATGGCAGGCGTGGCGGCACTGGGCAGCCAGCTGGTCACCACCCGGGCCGCCTACGCCGCGCCCGGCGCGGCTTCGGGCAACACCCTGATCACCATCTTTATGCGCGGCGCGGCCGACGGCCTGCGGATCCTGGTGCCGGCCAGCTCGGCGCTCGGCCTGGACTACCTGCAGGCGGTGCGGCCCAAGCTGGTGCCGGCCGAGGCGAACCTGCTGCCGCTGGCCGGCGCGCCGGGCTGGGCGCTGAATGCCGCGCTCAAGCCGTTGCTGCCGTTCTGGAGCACCGGCGAGCTGTCCTTCGTGCCGGCCGTGTCGACCAGTGGCATCTCGCGAAGTCACTTTCAGGCACAGCAGTATCTCGAACGCGGTTCGGACACCGCCACCAACGGCTGGCTGGATCGCGCGCTCAGCCAGCTGGGCCCCGGCACCACCTTCCGGGCGGTGGCCGAGGGCTCGGCGTTGCCGGCGGCGCTGTCGGGCGAGCAGACCAAGCTGGTGGTGAGTTCGCTGAAGTCCTTCACCTTTCCCGGTTGGGTGGGCGTCGCGCCGCAGAGCCAGCAGGCCATTCAGACGATGTTCCGGGGCCTGTCCGGGCCGCTGGGCGAGGACGTGCCGACCACGCTTGCGGCGCTGGCCACCGCGGGCGCCGCCCAGGCCAAGGCCGGGGCCAAGAACGGCGCGGTCTACCCGTCCGGCAACTTCTCCACCGCGCTGTCGGACCTGGCGACCCTGCTACGCGCGGAGGTGGGAATGCAGATCGCCACCATCGATGTCGGCGGCTGGGACACCCATACCGACGAGGTCAACCAGCTCGACCGCAACCTCACCTCCGCAGCCAACTCGCTGGCCGCGTTCCTGACCGACCTGGGCCCCGAGCGGCGCAAGCGGGTCACCGTCGCGGTGGTCACCGAGTTCGGTCGCCGGGTCGCGATGAACGCCAGCGGCGGCACCGACCACGGCCACGGCGGCCTGGTGTGGTTGCTCGGTGGCGGCCTGGTGGGTTCCCGGGTGCACGGCAGGTGGACCCCGCTGGCGGCCGACGTGCTGGACTCCGGTGACGTGCCCGGTGTCAACGAATCCTTCGACGTGCTCGGTGAACTGGCGCAGAAGCGGCTCGGGGTGGGCTCGCTCAGCACCGTCTTTCCGGGCCACTCCTACGCACCGCTCGGCCTGGCTCGCCAGCTCACCGCCGGCCCGCTGGGGTCGGTGCCGTTGATGGGTGCACCGCAGGGCAGCCATCCGCACTGAGTTGCCGGCCGGCGCGCGACAATCGTCGTCGCTGGCCGGGCAGTCAGCGAACAAGACGTAGCATCAAAGCTCGTGAACACCAGTCCGGACAGTCTGTTTGCCCAGCTCGAGCCGTTGCTGAGCCAGGTGAGCAAGCCCATCCAGTACGTCGGCGGCGAGCTGAACGCGCGCGCCAAGGACTGGGACTCGGTCAGCGTCCGCTGGGCGCTGATGTATCCCGACGCCTACGAGGTCGGCCTGCCGAACCAGGGCGTGCAGATCCTCTACGAGGTGCTCAACGAGCGTCCGGACGCCCTGGCAGAGCGCAGCTACGCGGTCTGGCCGGACCTGGAGGCGCTGCTGCGCGAGCATGGCCTGCCCCAGTTCACGGTGGACGGGCACCGCCCGCTCGGTGCGTTCGACGTGCTGGGCATCTCGCTGTCCACCGAATTGGGTTACACCAACCTGCTCACCTCACTCGACCTGGCCGGCCTCCCGCTGCACGCCGCGGATCGGCGCGACGGCGATCCGATCGTGCTGGCCGGCGGGCACGCCGCATTCAACCCCGAGCCGATCGCGGACTTCATCGACGCCGCGGTGCTCGGCGACGGCGAGCAGATCGTCGGCGCGGTCACCGACGTGATCGCTGCCTTCAAGGCCCAGGGATCGCCGGGTGGACGTGATGAGTTGCTGACCCGGCTGGCCGAGACCGGCGGGGTGTACGTGCCACGGTTCTATGACGTCAGCTACCACGCCGACGGCCCGCTGGCCGGGCAACTGGTCGCCGTGACACCCAACCGGGCCCGGGTTCCGGCGCGGGTGAGCAAGCACACCGTGATGGACCTGGATGCCTGGCCCTACCCGAAGACGCCCCTGGTGCCGCTGGCCGAGTCGGTGCACGAGCGGATGTCGGTGGAGATCTTTCGCGGCTGCACCCGCGGCTGCCGGTTCTGCCAGGCCGGCATGATCACCCGCCCGGTCCGGGAGCGCTCGGTACAGGGCATCGGCCAGATGGTCGAGGCGGGCCTGAAGGCGACCGGCTTCGAAGAGGTCGGCCTGCTGTCGTTGTCCAGCGCCGACCACTCCGAGATCGGGCCGCTGGCCAAGCAACTGGCCGACCGCTACGAGGAGTCGCGGGTCTCTCTGTCGCTGCCGTCCACCCGGGTGGATGCGTTCAACATCGACCTGGCCAACGAGTTCTCCCGCAACGGCCGCCGGTCCGGGCTGACCTTCGCGCCCGAGGGTGGCTCGGAGCGGTTGCGCCGGGTGATCAACAAGATGGTCAGCCACACCGACCTGATCGACACGGTCACCGCCGCGTACTCGCAGGGCTGGCGGCAGGTGAAGCTGTACTTCATGTGTGGCCTGCCCACCGAGACCGACGAGGACGTACTGGAAATCGCGACGATGGCCCAGGACGTGATCCGGGCCGGCCGGGCCGCCACCGGTTCCCGCGACATCCGGGCCACCGTGTCCATCGGTGGCTTCGTACCCAAGCCGCACACCCCGTTCCAGTGGGCTGCCCAGGCCTCGCCGCAGGTGGTCGACGATCGGCTGCGCAAGCTGCGCACCGCGATCAATTCCGACCGCTCACTGGGACGCAACATCGGTATGCGCTACCACGACGGCGAGCCGTCGCTGATCGAGGGCCTGCTGTCCCGCGGCGACCGCCGGGTGGGCGCGGTGATCGAACGGGCCTGGCGGGACGGGGCCCGGTTCGACGGTTGGAGCGAGCACTTCTCCTACCCCCGCTGGCTGGCCGCGGCCGAGGCCGAACTGGCGCCGGCGGGTGTCTCGATCGACTTCTTCACCACCCGGGAGCGCGATGCCGAGGAGGTGCTGGCCTGGGATCACCTGGACTCCGGCCTGGACAAGCAATGGCTGTGGGACGACTGGCAGGACGCGCTGACCGGCTACGAGCAGGACGACTGCCGCTGGACGCCGTGTTTTGACTGCGGTGTCTGCCCGAGCATGGGCACCGATATTCAGGTCGGTCCGACCGGCAAGAACCTGTTGCCGCTGGCCGTCAAGCGCTGATGGCGACCGCGCGCCGCCAACCGGAGGGCCCCGCTCACGTCCCGCCGGTCCAGCGAATCCGGGTGCAGTACGCCAAGCGCGGCCGGCTGAGGTTTTCCTCACACCGTGATTTCGCCCGCGCCTTCGAACGATCGCTGCGCCGCGCCGAGATCCCGATGGCTTACTCGGCCGGCTTTCACCCGCATCCGAAGATCTCCTACGTCGGCGCGGCACCGACCGGCGTCGGGTCAGAGGCCGAGTATCTGGAGATCGCGCTGGCCCGCCGGTGCGAGCCCGCCGAGGTGTGCGCGGCGCTGGACGCGGTGCTGCCCGAGGGCCTGGATATGGTGCGCGCGGTCGACGTGGCCGACTGCCCGCCCGGCTCGCTGGCCGAGCAGATTCAGGCCTCGCACTGGCAACTGGAGCTCGTCGCCGATCCGGACGCGCTGCGCGAGGCGGTGGCGGTGCTGCTCGCCCAGCACGAGGTGCTGGTCGAACGGCTGACCAAGGACGGCCGACGCAGCCTGGACGCACGGGCGCCGATCGTGGCTGCTGAGGTGTCGCCCGACCAGAGTGACCCGCAGCGTGCGATAATGACTGTGGTCGTCCGTCAGGTAACTCCGACGGTTCGACCCGACGATGTTCTCACCGCACTGCGGTCGGTCGCCGGTTTCGCCCCGTCCCAGCCCGCTAGGGCTACCAGACTGGCGCAGGGACCGGTTGACGAGGCTGGGGTTGTGGGAGATCCGTTGCGCACGAGCGAGCGTTCGAACACTGACTAGCAATCGAGCCAGAACAGCTCGTACGGCTTGACCCACCTGGCGGCTCCCGCCACCAGGACGAGAAGACTTTGCACTCCGCTTGCGGGCGGGATGCCATACCGCCACTGTGCGGCCGCATTGCCGGTGACCTTCGTCGCCGCATACGGCCCCGGTGGTGAGACAGGAGCACACCGAGCACATGCTCGACAACACCGAACCCACTGACACCACTGGTAACAACCCCGACGCCGGTGACCCGGGGCCGACCACCACCAAGAAGGCCGCCCGCAAGGCGCCGGCCAAGCGCGCGCCGCGCAAGACCCCGGCCAAGAAGGCGGCGGCCCCCGCCGTCCTGGCTGCCCCGGCCAGCCCGGCTCCCGAGCCCGCCGCCTCCGAGCCAGCTTCGGTGGCCGGCCCTGAATCAGCCCCGGCCGCCACGGCGGCTCCGACCAAGAAGGTCAGCCGGCCCCGCAAGACAGCTGCCAAGAAGCTGGCGACGCCCGCCGAGGCGACCCTCACCAAGCCTGCCAAGTCGGCATCTGCCAAGCCCGCCAAGTCGGCGCCCGCCGAGGCCGTCCAGCCCGTCCAGCCCGAAGCCACCCAGTCCGAGGCTGCCCAGCAGGCGGCCGACGTCTCGGCCCCGGTCAAGAAGGCCACTCGCAAGCGAGTCAGCAAGAAGGCCGCCGCCGAGGCAGTCCAGACATCGGATGCTCCCGAGCGCGCCGGCGGCGATGCTGGTGACTCCGGCCAACAGCCGACCGCACCGGCGCTCGTCGCTCCCGCCGTGCTGTTCCAGGCACCGACCGAGGCCCCGGCACCGTCGCGGCGGCGCCGCTCGACACGGTCTATCGAGGCCGACGGACCGGCCGATCAGGCTGCGGGCTCCGATCAGGCTGCGGGCTCCGATCAGGCGGGCTCTGATCAGGCGGCGGGCTCCGGCCAGGCGGTCAAGACTGCCACCACCCGAACCCGGTCGCCTCGCAAGAAGGCTCCTGCCGAGCTCGTCGAGCCGGCGCCTGCGGACGAGCTCGAGGATGAGGCCGGCACCGATGCGGCCGACGAAGCAGATGACGCGGAGGCCTCCGAACAGTCCGGTCCGGACGGCAGCCGGAGCCGGCGCCGGCGTGGCCGTCGCGGTCGCGGTAGCCGCGGCGGTGACACCGCCGCCGAGGGCGAGAGCGAGGCGGACGGCGAGAGCGAGGCTGAGGGCGACGAGGACGAGCCCGAGGCCGATCACGCCGACGAGGTAGCCGAAGCCGCCCTGTCGGCCAGTGCCCGCCGTCGGCGTCGGCGTCGGCGCTCCTCCGGCGCGGACGGCACGGACGGCCCGCTGGCCGAGGACGACCCGCCGAACACCGTGGTGCACGTCCGAGACAGTCGCGGCGGTGGCGGCGGTGGCGGCGGTGCTCGGAGCGGCGCGGCCGACGACGACGGGGTGCGGGGCGTCAAGGGTTCCACCAGGCTGGAGGCCAAGCGCCAGCGTCGCCGGGACAACCGGGACTCAGGCCGACGCCGGGCACCGATCCTGACCGAGGCCGAGTTCCTGGCCCGGCGTGAGGCCGTCGATCGGGTGATGGCCGTGCGCCAGACCGGTGACCGGACCCAGATCGCCGTCCTCGAGGACGACGTGCTGGTCGAGCACTACGTGACCCGGGCCAGCGCGCAGAGCGCGGTCGGCAACGTCTACCTGGGCCGGGTGCAGAACGTGCTGCCCTCGATGGAGGCGGCGTTCATCGACATCGGCCGGGGCCGTAACGGGGTGCTCTACGCCGGCGAGGTGAACTGGGACACCGCCGGCCTGGAGGGCAAGGCCCGGTCGATCGAGAACGCCCTGAACTCCGGCGACACGGTGCTGGTACAGGTGACCAAGGACCCGATCGGGCACAAGGGTGCCCGGCTGACCAGCCAGGTGTCGCTGCCCGGCCGGTTCGTGGTCTACGTCCCGGGCGGCGGCATGACCGGCATCAGCCGCAAGCTGCCCGACACCGAGCGCAGCCGGCTCAAGTCGATCCTGAAGAAGGTGGTTCCCGACGAGGCGGGCGTGATCGTCCGGACCGCGGCCGAAGGCGCCTCGGAAGCCGACCTGATCAACGATGTCGAGCGGTTGAAGACCGAATGGGACTCGATCACCCGCAAGGTGAACAAGGCCAAGCAGTCCGGTGAGGGCCCGCTGCTCATGCACGGCGAGCCCGACCTGGCGATCCGGGTGGTCCGCGACATCTTCAACGACGACTTCGGCAAGCTCATCGTGGCCGGCAGCCAGACCCACCACACGTTGAGCGACTACGTCGCCGACATCGCGCCCGAACTGGCCGATCGGATCAGCCTGTACACCAAGGACACCGATCTGTTCCGCGACCTTCGGGTGGACGAGCAGTTGGCCAAGGCGCTGGACCGCAAGGTCTGGCTGCCCTCGGGCGGCTCGCTGGTGGTCGACCGTACCGAGGCGATGACGGTGGTGGACGTCAACACCGGCAAGTACACCGGCTCCGGCGGCAACCTGGAGCAGACCGTCACCCGCAACAACCTGGAGGCCGCCGAGGAGATCGTCCGGCAGCTGCGGTTGCGCGACCTCGGCGGCATCGTGGTGATCGACTTCATCGACATGGTGCTGGAGAGCAACCGTGAGCTCGTGCTGCGCCGGCTGACCGAGTGCCTGGGCCGGGATCGAACCAAGCACCAGGTGGCCGAGGTCACCTCGCTGGGCCTGGTCCAGATGACCCGCAAGCGGGTCGGCGAGGGGCTGCTCGAAGCGTTCAGCGAGCCGTGCCCGCACTGCAACGGCCGGGGCCTGCTCGTGCACCTGGATCCGGTGGACAAGAAATCCGCCGGCTCAGGTCAGTCGGGCTCAGGTCAGTCCGGTTCGGGTCAGTCGGGCTCAGGTCAGTCGGGGGACGACGATCGGCCGGCGCGCGGCAAACGCACCCGCCGCGCCAAGTCCGAGCCGGCCAGCTCCACACCGGACGCTGCCGAGTTGGCGGCCGAGACCGAGAAGCGTCGTGCGGCGGCCAGCGCCATCGCCGCGATCGCGGCCGCGACCGCGACCGCCCACCATGACGAACTGCCGCCGGACGGCGCAACCGCCGGCGAGCCGGCGAGCATCGAGTCCTTACCCGTCACCGATCCGGCCGCGGTCAACGGATCGGGCCCGCCGTCCGGTGCCTTGCGGCCCACCGGGGCGGTCCGCACCGGTCGCGGCCGGGCGGCCGCCAGCGCGCAGTCGGGCGCGGGCTCTGGGCCGAGCACCGAGCCGATCACGGGGTCGAGCACCCAGCCGACCATTGCTCCGGTCGCCGAGCCAGTCGATGATTCGCGTTACGAGGCGCCGGCCGAGCCGGTCGCGCCCCGGCCGCGGCGTCGTCGGGCGGCCAGCCGGCCAGCCGGCCCGCCGGTGGCCAGCCCGGCTGGTGTCGCAGACTAGCCGCGGCCCGCTTTTGCCTGGACCGGCCGGCGTACCGTAACCTGTACAACGGCCCGCAGCGCATCCGGTGGGCCGCTCCCGCGCGAACGTCGTGGGGTCTGCTCCGGCAGGCCGGTGACAGGTTGGGCAAGCCCTGCGGGCGGCGAGCACAGTCCAGACATTCGCACACACATCTATACGAGCTGTTCGACAGGAGTGGATTCGCGATGTACGCCATCGTCAAAACCGGCGGCAAGCAGTACAAGGTCGCTGTCGGTGATGTCGTCACGGTGGAGAAGCTGGACGCGGCACCCGGTGCCAGCGTCGCTCTGCCGGCCATCCTGCTCGTCGACGGCGAGGACGTGACCACCGACGCGGGCGCGCTGGCCGCGGTGTCGGTCACCGGTGAGATCCTCGGCCAGATCAAGGGCCCGAAGATCAAGATCCACAAGTACAAGAACAAGACCGGCTACCACAAGCGGATCGGCCACCGCCAGAAGCTGTCGCAGGTCAAGGTCACCGGTATCGAGAGCGGAAAGAAGTAGCTTCATGGCGCATAAAAAGGGTGCATCCTCCTCCCGCAACGGTCGCGATTCGCACGCCCAGCGGCTCGGTGTGAAGCGGTTCGGCGGCCAACTGGTGAACGCCGGCGAGATCATCGTCCGCCAGCGCGGCACCAAGTTCCACCCCGGTGACCTGGTCGGCCGCGGTGGTGACGACACGCTGTTCGCCCTTGCCGCGGGCAACGTTCTGTTCGGTAGCCGTCGCGGACGTAAGACCGTCAGCATCGTCCCGGTCGAGGCCTGACCGGCCCGAGCACAGCAGCTTCACCAGGAAGCGGGCGCCGGACTTTTCGGAGCCCGCTTCTTCTTTGTACCGATGACTGTTCGAAAAGGAGTGCCCGGCGTGGTGAATTTTGTAGACCGGGTGGTGTTGCATCTGAGCGCCGGCAACGGCGGGCATGGTTGCGCCTCGATCCATCGGGAGAAGTTCAGGCCGCTGGGCGGCCCGGACGGCGGCAATGGCGGCCGTGGCGGCAACGTGGTGCTGATAGTCGACCCGCAGGTGCACACCCTGCTGGACTTTCACCACCACCCGCACCAGAAGGCCGGCAACGGCAAGCAGGGTGCCGGCAAGCACCGCAACGGCGCCGAGGGTCAGGACCTGCAGCTGACGGTGCCCAACGGCACCGTGGTGCACGCCGCCGACGGCTCGGTGCTGGCTGACCTCACCGGTGCCGGCGCCCGGTACGTCGTCGCGCACGGTGGTCGCGGCGGGCTGGGCAACGCCGCGCTGGTGTCCAGCCGGCGCAAGGCCCCAGGCTTCGCGCTGCTCGGCGAGCCGGGCGAACTGCTGGACGTGGTGCTGGAGCTCAAGTCGATGGCCGAGGTCGGCCTGGTCGGTTTCCCGTCGGCCGGCAAGTCCTCGCTGATCGCGGCAATGTCGGCGGCCCGTCCCAAGATGGCCTACTACCCGTTCACCACCCTGGTGCCCAACCTCGGCGTGGTCAGCGCCGGCGAGAGCACCTTCACTGTCGCCGATGTGCCGGGCCTGATCCCCGGTGCGGCCCAGGGCAAGGGGCTCGGGCTTGACTTTCTGCGCCACGTGGAGCGGTGTTCGGTGCTGCTGCACGTGCTGGACTGCGCGACGCTGGAGCCCGGCCGGGACCCGGTCAGCGATCTGGAGGCGATCGAGGACGAGCTGGGCCAGTACGCCTCGACGCTCGGCGCGCTGCTGGACCGGCCGCGGCTGGTCGCGCTGAACAAGATCGACGTGCCCGAGGCGCGGGAGCTGGCAGAGTTCGTGACCGCTGAGCTCACCGGACGTGGCTACCAGGTGTTTCCGATCTCCGCGGTGGCCCACACCGGCCTGCGCGAGCTGACCTTCGCCTTGGCCGGCCTGGTCGAGTCCCACCGAGCCAGCCAGGACGCCATCCCGGCCGCACCGATCGTGTTGAGTCCCGCCGCCGTGGACGATTCGGGGTTCACCGTGCAGCCCGATCCGAACGAGCCCGGTGGTTTCGTGGTGCGCGGCAGCAAGCCCGAACGCTGGGTGCGCCAGACCCCGTTCGACAACGATGAGGCGGTGGGTTATCTCGCCGACCGGCTGGCGCGGCTGGGCGTGGAGCAGGAGCTTGCCCGGCTCGGCGCGCTGCCCGGTGCCAGCGTCACGATCTCGGACTACGTCTTCGACTTCGAGCCGACCGCCGGGATGGCCGACGAGGCGTACGCGCCAACCAGGCGCGGCACCGATGATCGGTTGGTGCAGGACGATCGCCCCAACGCCGATCAGCGGCTGGCCCTGAAGAAATCGCGGCGCGCACACCTGGGCGAGGACGAACTGCTGCTCGAGCGCGCCGGCGAGGAATGAGCGCCGGCCGGGACGCGGTCGCGGCGGCCGGACGCACCGTGGTCAAGGTGGGCTCGTCCTCGCTGACCAGGCGCGGCCGGCTCGATGCCGCCAGGTTGGACGTGCTGGTGGACGCGCTTGCCGCGCGTCGGGCGGCCGGCCGGCAGGTGGTGCTGGTGTCCTCCGGCGCGATCGCGGCGGGCATTGGCCCGCTCGGGCTCACGAGCCGCCCTCGCGACCTGGCCACCCAGCAGGCCGCGGCCAGCGTCGGGCAGCTGTTGCTGGCCGAGCGCTACGCCAGCGCCTTCGCCCGGCACGGCCTCACCGTGGGGCAGGTGCTGCTGACCGCTGATGACCTGCACCGGCGCGGCCACTACCGCAATGCGGTCCGCACTCTGGAACGGCTGCTCGCGCTGGGGGTGATCCCGATCGTCAACGAGAACGACACGGTGGCCACCGAAGAGATTCGCTTCGGTGACAACGATCGGCTTGCGGCGCTGGTGGCACACCTGGTGCAGGCCGACGCGCTGGTGTTGCTCTCCGATATCGACGGCCTCTACACCACCGATCCGCGTCGGCCCGGTGCGACGCTGCTCAGCCAGGTGAGCTCACCGGCGGACCTGGCCGGGGTCCGGCTGTCCCGCTCCGGTTCGGCGGTCGGTACCGGTGGGATGGCCAGCAAGCTCGATGCCGCCTCGATCGCCACCGGAGCCGGCATTCCGGTGTTGCTGGCCGAGGCCGGCCGGGTGGCCGAGGCGCTGGCCGGCGTCGGCGGCACCTACTTCCTACCGCGGGAGCGCCGAACCGCCTCCCGGCTGTTCTGGCTGCGCCACGCGACTACCCCGCGCGGCCAGCTAGTGCTCGACGCCGGGGCGGTACACGCGGTGCTGGTCAACCGGGTCTCGCTGCTGCCGGCCGGCATCACCGCGGTCAGCGGCGACTTCTCGGCCGGCGATCCGGTGGAGCTGGCCGACCAGGCCGGCCAGGTGCTGGCGCGCGGCCTGGTCGGCCTCGACAGCGAGGATCTACCCGCGCTGCTGGGCAAGTCGAGCCCGGACCTGCCCGCCGAGCTGCGCCGGGAAGCTGTGCATCGCGACGATCTGATTATCCTCGAAGGATGACCGGACCGCCCGACGTCCAGGTGGCCAGCCGGCAGGACGTGCTGGCGGTGGCGGTGCGGGCCCGGGCCGCCTCGATCGAGCTGGCCACCCTGACCCGGGCCAGCAAGGACCGGGCGCTGCAGCTGATGGCCCAGGCGCTGGAGCAAGCCTGCCCTGAGGTGCTGCGGGCCAACGAGGTCGACGTGGCCGCGGGCCGGGACGCCGGCCTGGACGAGGGCCTGCTGGATCGGTTGCGCCTGGACGCCGGGCGGGTGGCGGCGATGGCGGCCGGTCTTCGCGAGGTGGCCGGCCTACCGGACCCCATCGGCACCGTGGTGCGGGGCTATCGCCAGCCCAACGGCCTGCAGATCAGCCAGGTCCGGGTGCCGTTCGGAGTGCTGGCGATCATCTATGAGGCCCGCCCGAACGTGACGGTGGATGCGGCCGGCCTGGCGGTCAAATCCGGCAACGCCGCCCTGCTGCGCGGATCGGCCAGCACTGTCAACTCCAACCGGGCGCTGGTCGGGGTGCTGTCCGAAGCGGCGGCCAAGGCGGGTCTGCCCGCCGACAGCATCCAACTTGTGCCGGGCACCGACCGCTCCAGCGTCGACCACCTGCTGCATGCGCGCGGCCTGGTCGACGTGGCGATCCCGCGGGGCGGCGCCGGCCTGATCGCCCACGTGGTCGAGAACTCCTCGGTGCCGGTGATCGAAACCGGAATCGGCAACGTGCACGTCTACGTCGATGCCGATGCTGACCTGCAGATGGCCGAGCGCATCGTGCTGAACTCGAAGCTGTCGCGGCCCAGCGTCTGCAACTCTGCAGAGTCGCTGCTGGTGCACCAGGCGGTGGCCGACCGGTTCCTGCCGCAGATCACCGCCGCGTTGCAGGCCGCGGGAGTCACCGTGCACGGCGACCCGCAGTTCGCCAGCCGGCCCGGGGTGCTGGCCGCGACCGACCAGGACTGGGCCAGGGAGTACCTGAGCCTGGATATCGCCGCCCGGGTGGTGGCCGATGTCGGGCAGGCCATCGAGCACATCCGGCGCTGGTCGTCCGGGCATACCGAGGCCATCGTGACCGCCAACCTGCAGACGGCCCAGCGCTTCGTGGCCGAGGTGGACGCGGCGGCGGTGCTGGTCAACGCCTCGACCCGGTTCACCGACGGCGCCGAGTTCGGCTTCGGCGCCGAGATCGGGATCTCCACTCAGAAGCTGCATGCGCGCGGCCCGATGGGCCTGCTGGAGTTGACCTCCACCAAGTGGATCGTCTACGGCGATGGCCATACCCGCTGAGCTCAGGCCGAGGCCGACACGATCGGCCAGAGCACCGCGGCGTGCCGGATGTCGCTGTGCGCGCCGCCGAAGGCCGACTGGTTGGCGGCGATCACCTGCGAGGCGTCCAGCACGTACTGCCCGCCCCTGTCGAATTCGTAGGGCACGCCGGCCGCGGCCAGCGTCCTGCGGTGGCTGCCGAGGCCCTGGTAGCCGTCCTGGCCCATGGCGGCCCACCGGTGCAGCAGCGCGGCGACCGAGCCGCTGCCGGACCAGTTGAGCAGGTTCGCACAGGGATACCACCAGCCCAGGCACCGGTCATGGGAACTGGTGGTGGCGATCAGCGGGCCGTCCACCAGGTCGGCGAAGGCGGTCAACGCACCGGCCCGCTCCTGCTCGCCGGCCGGATGCT
This sequence comes from Jatrophihabitans sp., assembly GCA_050999655.1. Taxonomy (GTDB): domain Bacteria; phylum Actinomycetota; class Actinomycetes; order Mycobacteriales; family Jatrophihabitantaceae; genus Jatrophihabitans_A. Next base: position 5,828 of record JBPCPA010000287.1, on the reverse strand, counting down.
GGTCGGCGAAGGCGAAGTGCGACAGCGCGCCCTGGATCAGGTAGAGCGACTTGACCGGGCTGCGCTCGCCGGCGGCCGGTGCGGCGAGGCCGGCCAGAGCGTAGGCGACCAGACGCGCGCCGAAGCTGTGGCCCATCAGATGTAGTCGGGGCGGTCCGGACCGGCCCCGCAGCGTGCTCAACAACGGGCCGAGACCCTCGCGACCGACCACCCCGGCCCGGTTCTTCATCTCGTAGTAGCTGTAGAAGCGCAGGACCTCGCGGGCGCCCGACCACAGCGCAGGAAACGGTCCGCTGTCGGGCGCCCAGGCCACCGGCGCCCTTGCCACCGGCGCCCTGGCCATCGCGGCCGCGTAGCCGAACAGGCTCGCGGTGCCCGCCGACAGGGTGGCCGCCTCGCCCGAGTCCTCCAGCGCCAGCGACGGTGAGGTCACCAGGGTCTTGGCCAACGAGTGGAACCGCTCGAGTTCGGCGAACTCGGCCGGTTGCCTATCGAGCAGCGCGCCGAGCTCGTCGAGCTGGAACTGCTGGCGCGGAAAGGCCGGCGACAGGGCGTTGGCCAGTTGCGCGCCGGTGGACGGGGTCGGCAACTCGGTCTGCGGATCGTCCTCGGGAAAGAGCAGGCACGGCCAGTTGATCGCGACGGTGGCGCTGGCGGCGCGACGCGGGCCGAGCAGATCGGCCAGGATCGCACGGAGGTCGCGTTGCAGGGCGCGTGCCGAGGCCGGGCTGGTGTTCCAGCCGTGGGCGAAGACGAAGACGTCACGCACCGGGCCGGCCGCGAGCGCGGTGCGAAGATCGTCAGCAGCGCCAGCCAGATCATCGAGGGAGCCGTCGGCGCCGAAGCTCAGCTCGAAGTGACTCATTCCGTTGAGTTCGCTCAATTTCGGCATCCTTTCCGAAAACTGTCCGTGACATTCGTCGTCGCGACCGGTGGACAGCCCGACTAATGCGCTGCGCCCGAGGATCGGCCAGGCACTGGCACTAATCGCTGCCGTCACCGCGGAAATGCCCCGCGTGATTGTGTTCGCGACAATTGCTGCCGGTTCCTGCCCGAGCCCCGTTGCTCCTGGTGGGACGAGAAACCCACCCAGCCTGCGCTGTGTTGCCCCATCATGCAATACGGGGGCGTTCTGCCGTCAACGTAGGATGCCGCAGGGCCACCTTCCCGTCGCGGGCAATCAAGGCGTTCGCAATTCACACCGCCCGGCTCGGTCTATATGACCACGAATAGCCTGGGTAATTCATCTAGGGAATGACGGGGGCAGCTCGGCTAATCGTCCATGAAAAACAGACACAGTGTCAGTCTGGGACGCCCCGACCGGCCCTGGCCGCGGTCCGGCGGGCCCACCGGCCGGTGCGGGTATCCTGGCAGCGGGCCGCCGCCGTCCCGAGTGTGTCAGGTGAAACTCGACGAGAGACGGGTGCCCAGTGGGTGATGTGACCGGCTTCCTCAAGCACGAGCGGCAGCTGCCGGCCCGCCGGCCGGTCGCCGTCCGAATCCAGGACTGGCGTGAGGTGTACGAGGCGGCCGATGACGCCGTCACCCAGGACCAGGCCGCGCGCTGCATGGACTGCGGCATCCCGTTCTGCCACAGTGGCTGCCCGCTCGGAAACCTGATTCCGGACTGGAACGATCTGGTCTACCGCGACCGCTGGCATGAGGCCATCGATCGGCTGCATGCCACCAACAACTTTCCGGAATTCACCGGCCGGCTGTGCCCGGCGCCGTGCGAGGCGGCCTGCGTGCTCGGCATCAGCCAGGCTCCGGTGGCCATCGAGTACGTCGAGAAGGAGATCATCGAACGCGCCTGGGCCAACGGCTGGGTGGTGCCGCTGCCGGCGGCCCGGCCCAGCGGCAAGCGGGTGGCAGTGGTCGGCTCCGGCCCGGCCGGGTTGGCCGCCGCGCAGCAATTGACCCGGGCCGGGCATCAGGTCACGGTGCTCGAACGGGCCGACCGGATCGGTGGCCTGCTGCGTTACGGGATCCCCGAGTTCAAGATGGAAAAGCAGGTGGTGGACCGCCGAATCCAGCAGATGAGCGCCGAGGGCACCGAATTTCGCACCGGTGTGGACGTCGGCGTCGACCTGACCGTCGAGCAATTGCGTGCCAACCACGACGCGGTGGTGCTGGCCGGCGGTGCCACCCTGTGGCGTGACCTGCCGATTCCCGGCAGGGAACTGGCCGGGATCCACCAGGCGATGGAGTTTCTGCCGCCGGCAAACCGGGTGCAGCAGGGCGATCTGGCAGTCTCGCCGATCTCGGCCGCCGGCCGGCGGGTGGTGATCATCGGTGGCGGTGACACTGGCGCGGACTGCCTGGGCACCTCGCACCGCCAAGGCGCGCGCTCGGTGCAGCAGCTCGAGATCCTTGCCAGGCCGCCGGCGCTGCGCGGGCAGACCAACCCGTGGCCGACCTGGCCGGTGATCATGCGGACCTCCTCGGCGCACGAGGAGGGCGGCGAACGGGTGTTCGCGGTGAACACCGAGCGGTTCGTCGGCGACCAGGCCGGCAACCTGACCGCGCTGCGGGCCCACGAGGTGCAACTGCTCGACGGGCGGTTCGCCAAGGTCGAGGGCAGCGAGTTCGAGGTGGAATGCGACCTGGTGCTGCTGGCGATGGGCTTCGTCGGCCCCGAGCCGAGTGCGCTGCTCACCGACCTCGGGGTGGAGTTCACCGACCGGGGCACGGTGGCCCGCGACGCCGACTTCGCCACCAACGTCGAAGGGGTGTTCGTGGCCGGGGACATGGGTCGCGGGCAGAGCCTGATCGTGTGGGCGATCGCCGAGGGCCGCTCGGCCGCCGCCGCGGTCGATCGCTGGCTGACCGGTGCCAGCAGCCTGCCGGCCCCGATCACGCCGACCGCCGCCGCGCTGCGGTAGCCGGTGGGCGGGGCCGTCCTGCTCGTAGGATGCGGGCCATGACGGCCAGCGACCACTCGCCAGCGATCTCGGTGCCTGCCGGCCGGCGGCGCCGGGTGGGCATCATGGGCGGCACCTTCGACCCGATCCACCATGGTCACCTGGTCGCCGCCAGCGAGGTGGCCGACCTGTTCGACCTCGACGAGGTGGTCTTCGTCCCCACCGGTCAGCCCTGGCAGAAGGTGGATCGCGAGGTCAGCCCGGCCGAGCACCGCTACCTGATGACAGTGGTGGCCACCGCCTCCAACCCGCGGTTCTGGGTGAGCCGGGTCGATCTGGACCGACCGGGTCCGACCTACACCGTCGACACGGTCGGCGACATTGCCGCCCTCCGCGCCGGTGCCGAGCTGTTCTTCATCACCGGCGCCGACGCGCTGCAGGCGATCATGTCCTGGAAGGACGCCGACGAGGTGTTCGCGATGTGCCACCTGATCGGCGTCACCCGACCCGGCTATCACCTCAGCGGCGACCACCTGCCCTCAGACATCGTGACCCTGCTGGACGTGCCCGCGATGGCCATCTCGTCCTCGGCGGTGCGTGACCGGGTCCGGGCCGAGCGGCCGATCTGGTACCTGGTGCCCGACGGCGTGGTGCAGTACATCGGCAAGCATCGCCTGTACCGCGGCTAGGCAGGCAGCCTCCGCACCAGGCCGTAGCCGATCTCGTCGCTGTAGCTGCCGTCCGGATTGCGCAGCCGGCCGGTGTAGCGGGCGTCGGCCACGAAGCCGGCCGCCTCGGCCGAGCGTGCGGACGCCACGTTGGCCACCTTGCAGCCCAGTTCCAGCCGCATCACCTCGGTGTGGCCGAAGGTCCAGTCCGCGACCAGCCGCAGTGCCCGGCTGGTGAATCGCTGACCCCGGTGCTCGGGCAGGATGCCGTAGCCGATCCCGATCACTCCGGGCGGCCCACTGCGGCGCAGCGCCATCGTCCCGGCAGCCGCGCCGGTGGTCGCGTCGCAGATGACCAGCGAGGCCGCACCGGCACCGCTCAACCAGTCGATCGGGCTGCGGGCGGCACGCCGGACGGCCTCCGCCTCGGTCATCGGTTCGCCGCCGAAGGCCCAGGCCAGCGAGAGCCCGTCGCTGGCCTCGGCCAGCACGGTCGGCCAGTCGGTCGGACCCATCGCGCGGACGGTGACCACGCCGTCGGACAGCTCGGACATCGCCGGCCAGGCCGGGGGCACCGGCTGGTCCGGGTCGGCGGGCAGCCGGGCGAAGACCGCGGCGTCCACCGCGCCCTCGAAGCCGGCGGCCTCGGCGCGGGCGATCGACTCGAACCGGTAGCCGGCCCGCATCGCCACCTTCGCCGAGGCGATGTTGGGTACCTCGCAGATGATCCGGATCCGGGCCAGGCCGTTGTCGAACCCGAACCGGGTCAGCGCCTGCACCGCCTCGGTGATGTAGCCCTGCCCCCAGAACTCGGTGCCGAGCCAGTAGCCGATCTCAGCACCCGGCCGGCCACCGGACGGCAGGATCAGGCTGATGCTGCCGAGCACCCGTCCGGAGCTGTTGTCAGCGATCGCGCAGTCCAGCCGGCTGCCCTCGCGCCGACCCCGGCTGCCCGCCTCGGTGACGAAGGCGACCGCGTCCGCACCGGTGTAGGGCCTGGGCAGCGGCAGGTACTGGCCGAGCCGGCGGTCGGCCATGATCTGCTCGACGGCCGGCGCGTCCTCGGCCTGCCACGGCCGCAGTGTGAGCCGGCCGGAATGCACGACCAGGCCGTCCAGTTCGATGTCGTTCCAGGTCCCCATGGCGTCCAGATTGCCAGAAGTGACCATTGGATATTTTTCCGAGATCCGCGCCACGTACGATGTCCGGGTGGTTCTCAATAAGCTGCTGCGCGCCGGCGAAGGCAAGATCGTCCGGCGGCTCACCTCGATCGCCGATCACATCGACACCCTCGAAGAGGACTACGTCGATCTCACCGATGCCGAACTGCGGGCGCTGACCGACGAGTTCAAGCAACGCTACGGCGATGGCGAGACCCTCGACGAGCTGCTGCCCGAGGCGTTCGCGGTGGTTCGCGAGGCGGCTCGACGCACGCTGGGCCAGTTCCACTACAAGGTGCAGTTGATGGGCGGCGCGGCAATGCACCTGGGCAACATCGCCGAGATGAAGACCGGCGAGGGTAAGACGCTGGTCTCCACGCTGCCGGCCTACCTCAACGCGCTGTCCGGTGACGGGGTGCATGTGGTCACCACCAACGACTACCTGGCCAGCCGCGACGCCGACTGGATGGGCCGGGTGCACCGGTTCCTGGGTCTGTCGGTCGGAAAGATCCTGTCGAACATCACGCCCGAGACCCGGCGCGCCAGCTACGCCTGCGACATCACCTACGGCACCAACAACGAGTTCGGCTTCGACTACCTGCGCGACAACATGGCCTGGTCGCTGGAAGACCTGGTGCAGCGCGGACACAACTTCGGCATCGTCGACGAGGTCGACTCGATCCTGATCGACGAGGCACGCACGCCGCTGATCATCTCCGGGCCGGCGGATGAGAACCAGCGCTGGTATCCGGAGTTCGCCCGGTTGGCGCCACGGATGCGCAGAGACGACCACTACGAGGTCGAAGAGGGCAAGCGCACCATCGCCGTCAGCGAGGACGGCGTGGAGTTCGTGGAGGACCAGCTCGGCATCGACAACCTCTACGAGGCGGCCAACACCCCGCTGGTCGGCTACCTGAACAACGCGCTGAAGGCCAAGGAGCTCTACAAGCGCGACCGGGACTACATCGTTCGCGACGGCGAGGTGCTGATCGTCGACGAGTTCACCGGTCGGGTGCTCGCCGGTCGCCGCTACAACGAGGGCATGCACCAGGCCATCGAGGCCAAGGAGGGGGTGCAGATCCAGCAGGAGAACCAGACGCTGGCCACCATCACCCTGCAGAACTACTTCCGTCTCTACA
>JBPCPA010000246.1:0-29856 GCA_050999655.1 Jatrophihabitans sp. | reverse complement strand
CACCGCGGCCCTGGTCGACATCGAGTCGGTCTCGGGCAACGCGGACCGGATCACCGACACCGTCGAGCACGCACTGCGGGCATACAGGCGGCTGGCGGTGCAGCGGATGGGCAACATGGTGATCGCCCGCACCGAGTTGGGCCGGCCCGAGCGGGTGTTGCTGGCCGGGCACCTGGACACCGTTCCGATCGCGGGCAACCTGCCGTCCCGGGTGGTCGGGGGACGGCTGTACGGCTGCGGCACCTCGGACATGAAATCCGGCGTGGCGCTGCAATTGCGCGCTGCCCACCTGATCGGCTCCGGCGCGGTGGAGCCGACGGTGGACCTGAGCTGGCTGTTCTATGACTGCGAAGAGATCGAGGCAGATCGCAACGGCCTGAACCGGCTGGCCGCGCAACGTCCGGAGCTGCTCGTGGCCGATCTGGCCATCTTGCTGGAGCCCACCAACGGCATCGTCGAGGGTGGCTGCCAGGGCACCATGCGGGTGCAACTGGTGCTGACCGGCCGGCGGGCGCACAGCGCCCGGTCATGGCTGGGGGTCAACGCGATCCACCTGGCCGGTGAGCTGCTGAACCGGCTGGCCGGCTATCCGGCTCGTGAGGTCACCGTCGAGGGCCTGCGCTACCGGGAGGGTTTGAACGCGGTGTTCATCGACGGCGGGGTGGCCGGCAACGTGGTGCCCGACCGGTGCGCGGTGACGGTGAACTACCGGTTCGCGCCCGACCGCTCCGAGGCCGAGGCTGAGGCGCACCTGCGCGAGGTGTTTGACGGCTATCCGCTGACCGTGCTGGATTCGGCCCCGGCGGCCCGTCCGGGACTGGATCGTCGGCTCGCCCAGCGGGCGGTGGCCGCCTTCGGTGGCAAGGTCGAGGCCAAGCTCGGCTGGACCGACGTCGCCAGGTTCGCCGGCCTCGGCATTGCGGCAGTGAACTTCAGCCCGGGTGATCCGAACCTGGCGCACACCGTGGACGAGTCGGTGGACCTGGCCGTGCTGGCCCGCGCTGAGCACGACCTGATGGCCTTTCTCACCGCACCCGTTCGGTGAGGACGCGCCGGGCCGGGCATCTAGGGTGGGCGGCATGACAAACGGCAAGCCGGCTCCCGAACGGCACCGCGGCCCGGTGATCCTGCGCCGGCAGCAGGTCGAGCAGGATCTGGGCACCACCGACCAGCGGCTGCTGGATTCCCAGGATTCGACAAGCTGGCTGCATACCGACCCGTGGCGGGTGCTGCGCATCCAGTCGGAGTTCGTCGAGGGCTTCGGCCTGCTGGCCGAACTCGGCCCGGCGGTGTCGGTGTTCGGTTCGGCCCGCACCGGTCCGGAGCAGCCGGAATACCGGCAGGCGGTGGAGCTGGGCGCCGCGCTGGCCCGGGCCGGCTACGCCGCCATCACCTGCGGTGGGCCGGGTGCGATGGAGGCGGTCAACCGCGGCACCTCGCAGGCCGGCGGGATCTCGGTGGGGCTGGGGATCGAGCTGCCCTTCGAGCAGCGGCTCAACGACTGGGTCGACATCGGGCTGAACTTTCGCTACTTCTTCGCCCGCAAGACCATGTTCGTCAAGTACGCCCAGGCGTTCGTGATCATGCCCGGCGGTTTCGGCACCCTGGACGAGCTGTTCGAGGCGCTGACGCTGGTGCAGACCCGCAAGGTCACCCGGTTCCCGGTGATCCTGTTCGGCACCCGGTACTGGTCCGGCCTGCTGGCCTGGATCCGCGACACCATGCAGCCCGAGGGCAAGATCGGGGCGGCCGACCTGGACCTGATCCGGCTGGCCGACACCGTCGAGGACGCCGTGTCGATCATCGTCGAGGCCGACGCGGAGCGCTCGGCGCAGGAGCAGGCCGAAACCGCCGCCGTCGCCGAGGGCCACGCGGCCGGCGTCAGCGATGCCCAGTAGCGTCCGGGCCCGCCGGACGCTGCCGCTAGCCCAGGCCTGGCACCGCTGATCCAGGCCTGGCTCGACCGGGGCCGGATCGGCGTGCCAGGATCGTCGGGTGATGTTGTTGATCGGCTACCTGCTGCTGGCCGTGGTGGTCGCCGCGGTGCTGTTCTACGCCGTGGTGGCACTGCTGCCGTCCGGCCTGCTGGTCGACCCGCAGCGCGACGAGCGCCCCTTCGACCTGCCGCAGGATCGCCGGATGCGCACCGAGGATCTGGATCGGGTCCGGATCCCGGTCAGCCTGCGCGGCTACCGGTTCGCCGAGACCGATGACCTGATCGACCGGCTGGCCGCCGAGATCATCGTGCGCGACGAGGAGATCGCTCGGCTGCGGCTGGGCTCGACGCCGGCCGAGCAGGTCCACTGGCCCGAGCAGGTCCGCCAGCCCGAACCGCCGGGCACACCGCCGGATGAGGACGGCTGGGCCGGCTGAATGGCCGAGCGCCGCCGCTGTGACTGGGGCGACAGCACCCCCGACTACGCCGAATATCACGATCGCGAGTGGGGTGTGCCGCTGCGCGGTGACAACCAGCTGTTCGAACGGCTGACGTTGGAGGCGTTCCAGTCAGGGCTGTCCTGGTTGACCATCCTGCGCAAGCGAGAGAATTTTCGGGCAGCCTTCGCCGGCTTCGACATCGCCGCGGTGGCCGGCTTCGGCGAGCATGACCGGCAGCGGTTGCTGGCCGACGCCGGTATCGTACGAAACCGGGCTAAAGTGGAGGCGGCCATCACCAATGCGCGAGCGGTGCTCGACAACGTGCCGGAGGGACTGACCGAGCTGCTGTGGTCCTTCGCCCCGGCCGAGCATCAGCGTCCGGCCCTACTCACCGACGTGCCGGCGGCGAGCCCGCAGTCCAAGGCACTGGCCAAGGAACTCAAGCGACGCGGTTTCGCCTTTGTCGGCCCGACGACCGGCTACGCGTTGATGCAGGCCACCGGGATGGTGGACGACCACGTCGCCTACTGCTTTCGGGCCACCGGTTGAGCGGTTCGACAGCGATCCTGCCGCCGGCGATCGAGCGGCCGCCGGGCAGTGGCTAGTGGCCGGTGAACACCGGCTTCTGCTTGGCCACGAACGCAGCGACCGCGGCCCGGTGGTCATCGGTGGCCCCGGCCACCGCCTGCTGCACGGCCTCGTTGGCCAGCGACTCGGCCAGCGAGTGCCCGGCCGCGAAGCCGATCGCCTGCTTGATCGCTGCGTAGGCGGCGGTCGGACCCGCGGCCAGCCGGCCGGCCAGCTCCTGGGCGACCGGCAGCACCTGCTCGGGCGGCACCAGCTGGGTGACCAGGCCGTAGCTCTGGGCCAGCTCGGCGGTGATCGGTTGCGCCAGCAGGCACAGTTCGGTCGCTCGGCCGGCCCCGATCAGCCGTTGCAGGGTCCAGGATGCGCCGCTGTCCAAACCGAGTCCGACGTTGGCGAAGGCCAGCAGGAACTTCGCCTGATCGGAGACGATGCGCAGGTCGCAGGCGAAGCTGAACGAGGCGCCGGCCCCGGCCGCGGTGCCGTTGACCGCCGCAATGACCGGTTTGGCCATCGCGGCCAGGCTGAGCGTGATCGGGTTGTAGTGCCGCTCGACGGTGCTCAACGGTGCCGGGTCCTGGGCCTGCAGCAGTTCGATGTGCTCGGCGAGATCCTGCCCGACGCAGAAGCCCCGACCGCTTCCGGTGAGCACCACGGCGCGCACCGCGCGGTCCGCGGCCAGCTCGGCCAGGGTGTGCACCAGGGCGTTCTTCAGCTCGGTGGACAGCGAGTTCATTGATTCCGGGCGGTTCATCGTCACCGTCGCGACACCCTCGTCGCGCTCGAGCAGCAGCACCTCAGCCATACCTGCAGCCTAGGACATCGGCCCCACGGCACCATCGCCGCAGCGGGCCGCTTTGGCTTGATCGCGACGGATGCGAGACAATGGGTCCAGCACTGTCTGAGCGGACGAGAATCGGCAGCGGTGACGACGCAGTACTGAACGCACAGAGGAGGCACGGATGGCGGCGATGAAGCCGCGGACGGGTGATGGTCCGCTGGAGGTCACCAAGGAGGGTCGCGGCTTGGTCATGCGCGTTCCGCTGGAAGGCGGCGGCCGTCTCGTCGTCGAGCTCTCGGCCGACGAGGCCAACGCGCTGTCGCAGGCGCTGACCGGCGCCGTCAGCTAGCAGCTCAGGCCGGCCCCAGCCCGACGGGTGTAAACCTCGCTCGAATGGCTGGGGTCGAGCTATGTTCTGATCAACTGCGTTCCCACGTCGCTGTCGGCGTTGCCGGCATACCGTCGCACTCCCACCGCCCGGCCTCGCTCGTCCGCGATGCCGGCTCGCCCGTCCGGAAGAGGTACCTCGTGATCCTGCTGCAGATCCCCGAGCGTCCGGGCGTTGCCGACGTGGTGGCGGTGGGTCTGCGCGGTGCCCAGTTGCTGGTGGACGGCATCTCGACCGAGGTGCTTCCGGTGGCTGCGGCCGAGCTGGTGGCCAGCTACGTCGCCGACGAGCCGCGCAAGGCCGAGGCCGGGGTGCTGCACACCGTCACACTGCCCGGCTCGGTACCCGCGACGGTGCTGGTGGCCGGCCTGGGCGACGGCTCGGGCAAGGACCTGCGGATCGCCGGGGTCGCCCTCGGGCGGGCCTTCGGCATCCTGGCCGAGACCAAGCGGCTCAGCGTCGCCATCGATGCGCCGGCCGCCGAGCACAGCCAGGCGCTGGCCGAGGGGCTGGTGCTGGGCGGTTATCACTTCAGCCTGGCGTCCTCGGCCGAGGACCGGCTGCACACCGTCGACCTGGTGGGCGAGCTGGACCGCACCGGTCTGAGCGCCGGGGACGAGGCGGCCGACGCGGCCGGCTGGGCGCGGGATCTGGGCAACACCCCGCCCAAAGAACTCACGCCGGTGCGGTTCGGCGAGCTGGCCGACCAGCAGCTCACGCCGGCCGGCTGCAAGGTCAGCGTGCACGACGAGCAATGGCTGCGCGAGCACGGCTTCGGCGGGGTGCTCGCGGTCGGCGGCGGCTCGGCCAACCGCCCGCGGTTGATCGAGGTCAGCTATCGCGCCCGCCGCCGCCGGGGCGCGGCCAAGCCGCGGCACGTGGTGCTGGTCGGCAAGGGCATCACCTTCGACAGCGGCGGGCTCAACCTCAAAACGGTCGCCGGCATGCGGATGATGCACACCGACATGTGCGGTGGCGCGGCGGCGCTCGGGGCCGTGCAGTACGCGGCCATGCAGAAGCTCGCCGTCGATGTCACGGTGCTGGTGCCGACTGCCGAGAATGCCGTGTCGGGCAGCGCGATGCGGCCCTCCGACGTGATCGTGCAGTACGGCGGGCGCACCACCGAGATCGGCGACACCGATGCAGAGGGCCGGCTGATCCTGGCTGACGCGCTGGCCTACGCCGCCGACCGGCTCAAACCGGACGCGCTGATCGACATCGCCACCCTGACCGGGGCGATGAAGGTCGCCCTCGGCCTGGAGACCGCCGGTTACTTCGCCAACGACGACGGGCTGGCCGCGGTGCTGGAGGCTGCCGCGACCGACACCGCCGAGCCGATCTGGCGGATGCCGCTGGAGCACGCCTATCTCACGCTGCTGGACTCGCCGGTGGCCGACTCCCGCAACAACCCGGGCTCGCCGGGTGCGATCACCGCCGCGCTGTTCCTGCAGCCGTTCGTGGCCGAGGTGGCCTGGGCACACCTGGATATTGCCGGCCCGGCCCGGGCGGCCGGCGACGGCGCGGTGGTCAGCCAGGGTGCGACCGGCTACGGGGTCCGGCTACTGGCCCGCTATCTGGAACTGGCCGCCGACCAGCCGGCCTAGACCGCGCCGCTCAGACAGCACGGCACAGCACAGCCCGGAGAGCGCAGTGCGAAACGACCTTCTGGATCAGCTCAGTGACCGGTATAGCCCGACGGTGCGCTCGGCGATCGCCGTCCAGCCGTACTCGCTGACCGCCCGGTGCCGGCCGGCCAGGCCCATTGCCCGCAGCCGGGCGGGGTCGCCGATCAACTCGTTCACCGCCGCCGCCAGGCCGGCCTCGAACTCCCGCGGGTCGGCGCCCTCGTCCATCAGGTCCACCAGCAGGCCGGTCTCGCCCTCGATGACCACGTCCGGGATGCCGCCGACCCGGGAGGCCACCACCGCCGTCTCGCAGGCCATCGCCTCCAGGTTCACGATGCCCTGCGGCTCGTAGATGGACGGGCAGATGAACACGTCGGCAGCCGTCAGTAGCTGCAGCAGCTCGGGCCGGGGCAACATCTGCTGGATCCAGCAGACGCCCTCGCGCTCGGCCTGTAGCCGGGCCACGCCGGCGGCGATCTCCGCCGCCAGCTCCGGGGTGTCCGGCGAACCCGCGCACAGGCCCAGCTGCACCCCGGGGGCGAACTCGGCGGCCGCAGCGACCAGGTGCGCGACCCCCTTCTGGCGGGTGATCCGGCCGACGAAGAGCACGATCGGCTGGTCGGTGCGCAGGCCGAAGCGTTCCAGCACGTCCCGGTCCGGTACCGGCCGGTAGAGCTCGGTGTCTATGCCGTTGGCGATGATGTGCACCCTGGCCGGGTCGATCCTCGGGTAGGCAGTGAGGATGTCGGCACGCATGCCGGTGCTGACCGCGACGACCGCGGCGGCGGCCTCGTAGGCGGTGCGTTCGGCCCAGGACGACAGCCGGTAGCCGCCACCCAGCTGCTCGGCCTTCCACGGCCGCATCGGCTCCAGCGAGTGCGCGGTGACCACGTGCGGGATGTCGAGCATCATCGAGGCCAGGTGGCCGGCCAGGTTGGCATACCAGGTGTGCGAGTGCACCACGTCGATACCGGCCAGCGCCGCGGTGATCTCCAGGTCGATGCCCAGGGTGGCCAGCGCCGGGTTCGCGCCGACCAGCCTCACCGGCGTCCGGTAGGCGTGCACGTCGGGCTCGGCTCGGTCGGCGCCGAAGCAGTGCACCTCGACCTCGATCAGCTTGGCCAGCTCGGCGGCCAGAAACTCCACGTGGACGCCGGCGCCGCCGTAAACCTCGGGCGGGTACTCACGGCTGATCAGGGCTGCTCGCATAGCAGCAGGCTAGTGCGTGGGACGGGTGCTGTGACACTGGTCGCAGTCCCGCTAGGGTTGGGTCATGGCTGCACCCGTGCGCGTGCTCGGCATCGTCCTGGCCGGTGGTGAGGGAAAGCGGCTGTGGCCGCTGACCGCGGACCGGGCCAAGCCCGCCGTGCCGTTCGGCGGCAATTACCGGCTGATCGACTTCGTGCTGTCGAACATGGTCAACGCCGGGTTCCTGCGGATCTGCGTGCTGACCCAGTACAAGTCGCACTCGCTGGACCGGCACGTCACCCAGACCTGGCGGATGTCCCAGCTGCTGGGAAACTACGTCACCCCGGTGCCGGCCCAGCAACGGTTGGGCCCGCGCTGGTACACCGGCAGCGCCGACGCGATCCTGCAGTCGATGAACCTGATCACCGACGACAACCCCAGTCACATCGCGGTCTTCGGCGCCGATCACGTGTACCGGATGGACCCCAAGCAGATGCTCGAACAGCACATCGCCTCCGGTGCCGGGGTGACCGTGGCCGGCATCCGGGTGCCGCGCGAGAGCGCCGACCAGTTCGGTGTGATCGATGCCGACGCCGACCGCACAGTGTTGCAGTTCCTTGAAAAGCCCGCCGATCCGCCGGGCCTGCCCGATGACCCGAACGTCAGCTACGCCTCGATGGGCAACTACATCTTCACCACCGAGGCGCTGGTCGAGGCGCTGCGGGCAGATGCCGATGACCCCAGTTCGGTGCACGACATGGGCGGTTCGATCATGCCCTGGATGGTGGAACGCGGCCGGGCCTCGGTCTATGACTTCGACGACAACGACGTCCCCGGCTCCGAGGCCCGCGACCGGGGTTACTGGCGCGATGTCGGGACGATGGACGCCTACTACGACGCCAACATGGACCTGGTGAGCGTCCACCCGATCTTCAACCTGTACAACGCGGCGTGGCCGATCTATACCCACCACGACCAGTTGCCACCGGCAAAGTTCGTCGACGGCGGCCTGGCCCAGGAATCCATCGTCGGCGCCGGGGCGATCATCTCCGGCTCCACCGTGCGCGGCAGCGTGGTGTCGCCCAACGTCAAGATCCGCAACGGCGCCTACGTCGAGGGGTCGGTGATTATGGACAACGTGGTGATCGGAGAGGGCGCGGTGGTCCGGCGGGCCATCCTGGACAAGAACGTCATCGTGGCACCGGGCGCCCACATCGGGGTGGATCTCGACCTGGACCGGCAGCGTTATCACGTCTCCGACAGCGGCGTGGTGGTGCTGGGCAAGGCCGAGCGGGCGAGCTGACACACCTCGGCGGTCAGGCACCCGGTCCGCACCGTCGTGGTCGTGGGTCGCGGCCAGGGCTTAGAGTCATGCCACTGATCGGTGTGCCGGCGACGTGCACACCGGCGAGGTGCACCTGACAACCGACCGTGGAGAGAAGTGAAAATGCGTCGATCCGTCCTGCTCGTCACCGGCCTGGCCGCTGCCGCCAGCCTGAGCCTGGCCGGTTGTGCCAGCAACGCCCCGAAGAACGCCAGCCCGACCAGCACCGCGACGGTCGGTGCGGTGAACAAGGACCAGGCACTGGCCGATCTGGTTCCGGCGGCGATCAAGGCCGCGGGCAAGCTCAATGTCGGCATCAACGTGCCCTACGCGCCGAACGAGTACAAGGACCCGTCCGGCAAGATCATCGGCTGGGAACCGGAGTTTCTCGATGCGGTGGCCAAGAAGCTCGGTCTGACCGTGAGCCTGCAGGAGTCCGGCTTCGACAACATCATCCCGAGCGTGAAGGGCAAGAAGTACGACATCGGGATGTCCTCCTTCACCGACAACAAGACCCGTGAGGCCCAGGTCGACTTCGTCAACTACTACAGCGCGGGCAACCAGTGGGCGGCGCCGGCAGGCAAGACGGTCGACCCGGACAATGCCTGCGGCCTGAAGGTCGCGGTGCAGGCCACCACCACCGAGGACACCGACGACGTCCCGGCCAAGAGCAGGGCCTGCGTGGCGGCCGGCAAGAAGGCCATCGTCAAGATCAAGATCGACAGCCAGGACGCAGTGAACCAGGCGGTCATCCTCGGCCAGGCCGACGCCTTCGACGCGGACTCCCCGATCACCCAGTACGCGGTCAAGCAGTCCGGCGGCAAGCTGGTGCTCTCCGGTGACCTCTATGGCGCCGCGCCGTACGGCCTGGTGATCGCCAAGGACGCGGGCACCATGAAGGACGCGCTGCAGAAGGCGATCCAGTCGATGATCGACGACGGCACCTACAAGCAGATCCTGGACAAGTGGGGTGTCACTGCCGGCGCGATCACCCAGGCCACGGTCAACGGCGCCCAGAGCTAAGGGCGATGAGCTCGCCAGCGTCCGCCGCCCCGGCGGGCCAACCGGAACTGATCCAGGCGGTGCCGTTGCGCCGGCCTGGCCGCTGGGTCGCGGCAGCGCTGGTGCTGGTGCTGCTGGGCCTGTTCGGCTACGGCGTCGCGACCAACTCCGCCTATGACTGGTCGACCTTCGGGTCCTACCTGTTCGACCAGCGGGTCAGCCAGGCCGCGGCGATCACCCTGTCGCTGACGGCGCTGGCGATGCTCTTCGCCATCGTCCTGGGCGTGATCCTGGCGGTGATGCGCCTGTCGCCCAACCCGGTGCTGAAGTGGGTGAGCTGGGGCTTCGTCTGGTTCTTCCGGGGCACGCCGGTCTACGTGCAGCTGGTGTTCTGGGGCCTGATGGTGGTCATCTACAAGCAGATCGACCTGGGCATCCCGTTCGTGGTGCAGTTCGCCCATATCAAGACGTCCAGTTTCTTCAGCGTGTACTGGCTCGCGGTGATCGGACTGTCGCTGAACGAGGCCGCCTACATGGCTGAGATCGTCCGGGCCGGGCTGTCGAGCGTGGACGAGGGGCAGGAGGAGGCGGCCCGGGCGCTGGGCATGTCGTGGCTGCAGAGCACCCGGCGGATCGTGCTGCCGCAGGCGATGCGGGTGATCATCCCGCCGACCGGCAACGAGCTGATCTCGATGCTGAAGACCACCTCGCTGGTGATCGCGGTGCCCTATACCGCCGAGCTGTACAGCCGCACCCGTGACCTGGCGGTGGAGACCTTCAACCCGATCCCGATGCTGCTGGTCGCCTCGGCCTGGTACCTGTTCTTCACCTCGGTGCTGATGGTCGGCCAGTTCTATCTGGAGCGCTACTTCTCTCGCGGCGCCTCGCGCACTATGTCGGCGCGCCAGTTGCAGGCGCTGGCCAATGCCCAGTCGCTGGGGGGCAGCACGCGATGACCGCGACGGTCGAGCCGATGGTGCGCAGCGAGGGCGTCTGCAAGTACTTCGGCGCGCTGCAGGTGCTCAAAGGCATCTCGCTGCAGGTGCGTCGCGGCGAGGTGATGTGCCTGGTCGGGCCGTCCGGTTCGGGCAAGTCGACCTTTCTGCGCTGCATCAACC
Source organism: Jatrophihabitans sp. (assembly GCA_050999655.1). Taxonomy (GTDB): domain Bacteria; phylum Actinomycetota; class Actinomycetes; order Mycobacteriales; family Jatrophihabitantaceae; genus Jatrophihabitans_A. The sequence goes on along the minus strand of JBPCPA010000246.1, from coordinate 19,469 downwards.
ACCTCGAGCAGATCAGCGCCGGACGCCTCTGGGTGGACGGCGAGTTGGTGGGCTACCACGAGCGGGCCGGCCGGTTGCACGAGATGCATCCGAGGGCGGCAGCGTTGCAGCGCCGCGACATCGGCATGGTGTTTCAGAAGTTCAACCTGTTTCCGCACCTGACCGCGCTGGAGAACATCACCGATGCGCCGATCCGGGTCAAGGGCCTGAACAAGGCCCAGGCGCGCGCTCGGGGCAGCCAGTTGCTGGAGCAGGTCGGCTTGTCGGAGAAGGCGAGAGCCTATCCGGCGCAGCTGTCCGGCGGTCAGCAGCAGCGGGTGGCGATAGCCCGGGCGCTGGCGATGGACCCGAAGCTGATGCTCTTCGACGAGCCGACCTCGGCGCTGGATCCGGAGCTGGTGGGCGAGGTGCTCGACGTGATGAAGGCGCTGGCTCGCGGCGGCATGACGATGATCGTGGTGACCCACGAGATGGGCTTCGCCCGCGAGGTCGCCGACTCGCTGGTGTTCATGGACGCCGGTGTGGTGGTCGAGTCTGGCGATCCACGCGCGGTGCTCTCCGCGCCGCAACACGAGCGGACCCAGGCGTTCCTGTCCAAGGTGCTGTGAGCCGTGAGCGTCGGATGGGACCTGGACCCGGTGGTGGCCGGCTGGGTCGGCCTGCCGCCGCTGGCCGGCGCGCTGCGGGCCGACGTGTGCGTCATCGGGTTGGGCGGCAGCGGGCTGGCCGCGGTCGGTTACGCCCTGGAACGTGGGCTGTCGGTGATCGGCCTGGACGCCGGCCGGGTGGCGGCCGGCGCGGCCGGGCGCAACGGCGGCTTCCTGCTGGGCGGGCCGGCCATCGGGGTGCACCGCGCTGCTGACGGCTGGGGTCTGGCGGCCGCGGTCGCGCTGTACCACCAGACCCTCGACGAGCTCGCCCGGCTGGCCGAGCTGCTCGGCCCGCAGGTGATCCAGCCGGTGGGGTCGCTGCGGTTGGCCGGCCTGCCAGGTGACCCGGTGGACGGGGCCGAGGCCGCCGATCGGGAGCGCGAGCTGGCCGACTGCCGCGAGCAGTTGCGGGTGATGAGCGAGCAAGGCATCGCCGCGCAATGGTATGACGGCGAGCTGGGCGAGGGATTGTTCCTGCCCGACGACGCCGCGATGAACCCGGCGCGGCGCGCCCTGGGGCTGGCCGAACGGTACCGCGACCAGGCCCAGCTGTTCGAGAACAGCCCGGTGATCTCTATAGAAACCGGATCGGTACGGACTGCGGTTGGCTCGGTGTCGGCCGGCCTGGTGGTGGTGGCGGTGGATGGTCGGCTCGAACTGCTGCTCCCCGAACTCGCCGGCCGGGTACGCACCACCCGGCTGCAGATGCTGGCCACCGAGCCGGTCGCGCCCGGCCGGCTGGCCTGCCCGGTGTACGGCCGGTGGGGTTATGACTACGCCCAGCAGGACGCCGCCGGCCGGCTCTACGTCGGAGGTGGCCGGGACGCCGACCTGGAGCGGGAGTGGACCACCGACATCGAGCCGACCCCCGTCGTGCAGGGCTGGATCTCCCGGATCGCGGCCCGGTTCGCCGGCGGCCCGGTCACCGTCAGCCACCGCTGGGGGGCGGCCGCCGGCTACACCCCGGACGGCCGTCCGTTGGTCAGCGAGGTGCGGCCCGGGGTGATCGCCTGCGGTGCCTACAACGGCACCGGCAATCTGATCGGCCCGATCGCGGCCCGGGCCGCGATCGACCTCGGGCTGGCCGGCATCAAGCCCGGCGATTACTTCAGCAGCTGAGCGGTCGAGCCGATGGCGGCCAGCGCCGCGCCGAGCAGGCTGCTGCGGGCCGATGGCCGGTGCAGGGCGAGCACGGTGCGCCGGGGCGGCCGGCCTGCCAGCGCCAACGTCCGGACGCCGGCCACCTCGGTCAGCCCCAGGCCCGGCACCAGCGCCACCCCGAGGCCGGCAGCGACCAGGCCGTGCACCACCGAATAGTCGTTGCTGCGAAAGCCGATCCGGGGTTCGAAGCCGGCCCGGGCGGCCAGCCGGTCGAGGTTGACCGCGCCCGGCGAACCGGCCAGCGGCGCCACCCACCGCTCGCCGGCCAGCGCCGGCAGCCTCAGCGTCGCCGGCGTCGCCGAACCCGCCAGCGTCGCTGAACCCGCCAGCCGGTGGCCGGCCGGCAGCAGCACCGACAGCGGCTCGCGCAGCAGCACCGTCTCGACCAGCTGCTCGGGCCAGCCGGCCGGCACCGACTGGTAGCGGTAGGCCAGCGCCAGATCCAACTCGCCGGACAGCAATCGGGGCAGCAGCGCGTCGAGCTCGCCCTCGTCCACCGCGATGTCGATCCCCGGACGCTCGGCGCTGAGGGTGGCCAGGGCGCTGGGCAGCAGCCGGGCGGACGCGGTCGGAAAGCTGCCGATCCGCAACCGGCCGACCTCGCCGCGGGCGATCTCGGCCACCTCGCGCTCCAGGCCGGCCAGGGTGGCCAGCAACTCCGCGGCCCGGTCGGCGAGCAGTTCGGCATGCGCGGTGGGTCGCACGCTGTGCGGGCTGCGTTCGAACAGCACCAACCCGGACGCCCGCTCCAGCGCCGACATCTGCTGGGACACCGCGGAGGCGGTGTAACTCAGCTCGGCGGCGGCGGCTGCGAACGAGCCGGTTCTCAGCACCGCCCGCAGGGTGCGCAGCTGGATCGGCGCTAGCATCAGTACAGCTTATGCTCGTGTCAACAAGGATTCGGTGCGCTGAAGGTGGCTGGCGGTCGGCCGGCGCACCAGAATGGCAGCATGACCGAATTCGAATGGGCATTGCACCCGCACGCCGAGGCTCTGGTGGATCGGCTGGTGGCCGAGGCGGTAGCCAAGAGTCCGTCAGTGGCCGGTTTCAGCGACCGGCTGGCCCGCGCCACCTCGACCCGGCTGCAGGACTGGCTGGACTCGGTGCAGGGCCCGGTGACCGCCGACGAGCTGGCCGCGCTGGGTTTTCGCTACCTGGACGCCCAGCAGTTGTGGCGCCACCCCGGGGCCCAGCTGCCGGCGGTGGTGGCCGGCGATCACTACCAGCTCGGCATCCGGGTGGACGACGTCGAGGCGTTCGCCCGGGTGCACGGCGGCGGGGTGGCCGGTTCGCCGCTGTCGGGCTACCGCACCGCCTGCCTTGCCGAGCACAACGGCGTGCGGCTGATGGGCGTCGAACGCCGGTCCTGGGCCAGCGGTCTGCTGCCCGAGTGCCTCGGTGCCGAGCAGTCCCGGCGGGCCGAACAGGCCTGGGCGGTGCTGGCCGAGCGACCCCGGCAGCTCTATGGTGCGGACGGCGTGCGCGCCCAGCTGGCCAGCGCGCGGCGTGCCGTCGAACTGGTCGGGGCGGACCTGGCCGCGTCCTACTTCCTGCAGCAGGAACGGCAGTTCTGGCAGTCCCGCAACTCCGCCGGGGCGGCCCAGCATGCCCGCCAGGACGCGCTCGGCCTGGGCTGGGGCAACAACGACCACCACACCTTTCGCTCGTCGCGCGCGGCGTTCAGGCCGCTGATCGAGTTTCTCGACGCGCTCGGCTTCGGCCTGCGCGAGCGGTTCTACGCCGGTGCGGAGGCCGGCTGGGGCGCTCAGGTGCTGGAACACCCTGGCTGCGGTGGGGTGATCTTCGCCGACGTCGACCTGATGCCGGCCGAGGTGGACCTGGACTTCGCCCGGGCCGGCCTGCCCGAAGCGACCGGGCCGGCCGACGATGCGACCGGGCCGGCCGACGATGCGACCGGACCGGCCCACGATGCGACCGGGCCGGCCGCCCTGGGCACCGTCGGCATGTGGTGCGCGCTGCACGGCGAGTCGGTGCTCGGGGCCGGCATGCACCACCTGGAAGGCCAGTTCAGCTTCGCCGAGCTGACCGCCGAGCTGGCCGGCCTCGGGCACGAATCGATGCCGCCGTTCTCCGATTTCGAGCACCTGCGGCAGGCCTTCACCGAGGCCGAGTGGTGGCCGGTGCCCGGGCCGCGGCTGGCCGCCCTGGTCGAGCAGGCCCAGCTGAGCCCGGAGCGGGCGGCCGAGATCGCGGCCACCGGGGCGGCCGGCTCGCACCTGGAGAACCTGGCCCGCCGCGGCGGTTTCAAGGGCTTCAACCAGCACAACGTGTCGGTGACCATGCTGGCCACCCATCCGCGCGACTACCGTCGCTGAGGCCGCGGTGCCGGACCCGGGGCAGCCGGCACCGCCGCCGGACGGCAAGATTGAGGACGTGAATCCGCAGACGCTGGCCGCCGAGCTACGCCGGGCCGGCATCGCCGAGGTGGATGCCAGCACCCGGCGTCGCGCGGAGTACTCCAGCGACGCCTCGAACTACCGGGTGGTCCCCGACGTCGTGGTGTTCCCGCGGCATGCCGAGGAGGTGGAGCTGGCGCTGCAGGTGGCGCGCACCACCGGCACCCCGCTCACCCCGCGTGGCGCGGGCACCTCGTGCGCCGGCAACGCGGTCGGACCGGGCATCGTGCTGGACTTCGCCCGGCACCTCAACCGGCTCGTCGAGCTGGATCCGCAGGCGCGCACCGCGACCGTCCAGCCCGGGTTGATCCTGTCCGACCTGCAGCGGGCCGCGGCACCGCACGGCCTGCGGTTCGGGCCCGACCCGTCCACCCAGGCCCGCTGCACCCTGGCCGGCATGATCGGCAACAACGCATGCGGTGCGCACGCGCTGGCCTACGGTCGAACCGCCGACAACGTCGAGGCGCTGTCGCTGCTGCTCGCCGACGGCCGGCGGCTGCGGGCCGGTGCGCTGGCCGGGTCGGCCGATCCGGTGGCGGCCGAGCTGACGGCACTGGTGGCCGCGAACCTGGGCGTCATCCGCACCGAGTTCGGCCGGTTCAGCCGTCAGGTGTCGGGCTACTCCCTGGAGCAGCTGCTGCCCGAGCGGGGTGGTCGGCTGGCCCGGTTCCTGGCCGGCACCGAGGGCAGCCTGGCGTTGATCACCGAGGCGACGCTCCGGCTGGTCGAGCAGTCGCCCCACACCGCGCTGGCGGTGCTGGCCTACCCCGACCTGCCGGCCGCGGCCGATGCGGTGCCGGCGCTGCTGCCGCTGGCCCCGCTGGCCATCGAGGGCATGGACGCCAGGCTGGTCGAGGTGCTGCGCAGCCGGCGCGGACCGGCCGCGGTGCCGGCGCTGCCCGCCGGTGGTGGCTGGCTGTTCGTCGAAGCCGGCGGGCAGAGCCGGGCCGAGGCGATCGCGGCCGCCGAGCAGTTCGTCGCCACCGCCGCCCCGCAGGCCTCCACGGTGGTGACTGGGCCGGATGCCGATCGGTTGTGGCGCATCCGCGAGGACGGCGCCGGCCTGAGCGGCCGCACACCGGCCAACGCGCCGGCCTGGCCCGGCTGGGAGGACGCCGCGGTGCCACCGGAGCGGCTGGGCGGCTACCTGCGCGAGTTCTTCCTGCTGCTGCGCCAGCATCGGGTGGACGGCGTGGCCTACGGGCATTTCGGCGACGGCTGCGTGCACGTCCGGCTCGACTTCCCGCTAGCCAGCCGGCCCGCGGCGCTGCGCGAGTTCCTGCTGGACGCGGCCGCCCTGGTTGCCTCCTACGGCGGCTCGATGTCGGGTGAGCATGGCGAGGGCCGGGCCCGCAGCGAGTTGCTGCCGGCGATGTACAGCGCCGAGGCGATCGGCCTCTTCGGCCAGGTCAAGGCGATCTTCGATCCGGCGAACCTGCTCAACCCCGGCGTGATCGCGGCACCGGCCAGACTCGACACGAACCTGCGGCTGCCACAGGTCAGGCCGCTGGCCGGTGCCCGGGCCGGGTTCAGCTACCCGCACGACGGCGGCTCCTTCGGCACCGCGGTGCACCGCTGCGTCGGGGTCGGCAAGTGCCGGGCCGACACCACCGCCAACGGTGGCGTGATGTGCCCGTCCTACCTTGCTACCAAAGACGAAACGCACTCGACTCGGGGACGGGCCCGGGTGCTGCAGGAGCTGGCCAACGGCTCGCTGGTGACCGGTGGCTGGAGTGCGCCGGAGGTCAGCCAGGCGCTGGAGTTGTGCCTGTCCTGCAAGGGCTGTGCCTCGGACTGCCCGGCCGGGGTGGACATGGCCACCTATAAGGCCGAGGCGCTCTACCAGCGGTACCGGCGCAAGCTGCGCCCGGCCGCGCACTACGCCCTCGGCTGGCTGCCGCGCTGGAGCCGGCTGGCCGGCCGGGCACCCCGACTGGCCAATGCCGTGCTGGCACCGAGGCCGTTGGCGGCGCTGGCCAAACGCCTCGGCGGCATCGACCAGCGCCGGCCGCTGCCCAGCTTTGCCGGCCAGCCGTTTCGGCAGTGGTTCGCCGAGCACCCGGCCGCGCCGGGTGAGCCGGTGCTGCTCTGGGTGGACACCTTCACCAACGCCTTCGACCCCGAGGTCGGCATCGCGGCGGTGGCGGTGCTGGAATCGGCCGGGCTGTCGGTACGGATCCCGGCCGGCGCGCCGTGTTGCGGGTTGACCTGGATCTCCACCGGCCAGCTCGACGGCGCTCGCCGGCAGCTGCGACGGACGCTGGACGCGCTGCAGCCTGCCCTGGATCAGGGGATGGTCGTGGTCGGCCTGGAACCGTCCTGCACCGCGGTGCTGCGTTCGGACGCCGCCGAGTTGCTGCCCGATGACCCGCGCGCCGCCCGGCTGGCGGAGCGGACCCGGACGCTGGCCGAACTGCTCACCGAACGGGCCTGGACGCCGCCGTCGCTGGCCGGTGTCCGCGCGCTGGCGCAGCCGCACTGCCACCAGCACGCGGTGCTCGGCTTCGACGCCGACCGGGCGTTGCTGACCGGGGCCGGCGCGGAGTTGCAGACCGTCGGCGGCTGCTGCGGCCTGGCCGGTAACTTCGGGGTGGAGCGGGGCCACTACGAGGTGTCGGTGGCCGTTGCCGAGCACCAGTTGCTGCCGGCCGTCCGGGCGGCCGATCCGGCGACCGTGGTGCTGGCCGACGGGTTCTCCTGCCGGACCCAGCTGGACCAGCTCGCCGACCGGTCCGGCAGCCACCTCGCCGAACTGCTGGCCGGCCGGCTGGCGATGACCGACACCGAGCACCGGACAGGGGAGCAGTCGTGACCGAAGGATTCGTGCCGCCGCCCTACCCGTACGAGCGGCTGGGGGAGCTGGCAGAGCTGGCCGGCCGGCTGCCCGGCGGCGCGGTGGACCTGTCCATCGGCACCCCGTGCGACCCGCCGGCGGCCGCGGTGATCCAGGCGCTGGCCGACGCCGGCCAGGCCCGGGGCTATCCGCCCTCGATCGGCAGCCTGGCGCTGCGGACCGCCGCCGCCGGCTGGATCGAGCGCCGGCTCGGGGCCACGGTGGATCCGCAGGCCGAGGTCGCGGCCTGCGTGGGGAGCAAGGAGTTCGTGGCCTCGACCCCGCAGTACCTCAAGCTGCGCCGGCCCGACCGGGACACCGTGCTGTATCCGGCGATCAGCTACCCGACCTATGAGATGGGTGCGATCCTGGCCGAGCTGCGTCCGGTGCCCTACCTGCAGCTGGCTGAGATCAGCGACGCCGACGCCGAACGTGCCCTGTGCATCTGGGTGAACTCGCCCAGCAACCCGACCGGTGAGCTGCTGGACCTGGCTGCCGCGGCGGCCTGGGGCCGCCAGCGCGGGGTGCCGGTGCTCTCGGATGAGTGCTACGCCGAGTTCAGCTACGCCCAGGGTCCGACCACAATCCTGCGCCACGGCACCGAGGGCGTTGTCGCGCTGCACTCACTGTCCAAGCGGGACAACTTCGCCGGCGCCCGGATCGGGTTCTATGCCGGTGACGCCGAGCTGGTGCACTACCTGCGCGAGGTTCGCAAGCACGCCGGCCTGATGCCGTCCGGCCCGGTGCAGCAGGCGGCGATCGTGGCACTGGGCGACGATGCCCAGGTGGAGCGGCAGCGGGCGGTGTACTGGCGCCGGATGCAGCGCCTGGTCGAGATCCTGGACGCGGTCGGCCTGCCGGCCGAGCTTCCCGCGGGTGCCCTCTCCCCGTGGGTCGCCGCGCCAGAAGGCACCGACCGGCGCTGCGCCCGGCAGCTGGCCGAGCGGGCCGGCATCATCGCCTCGCCGGGAGAGTTCTACGGCAGCCGGTCCACCGGTCAGCTGCGGCTGGCCGCGGTGGCACCCGACGAGCGCATCGAGCTGGCCGCCCGGCGGGTTGGCCGCTAGCCCGGCTCAGCCGAACGTGACGCCTGGGCCAGCGGCTGCCTAGCCCGGCTCAGCCGAACGTGAGGCCCTGGGCCAGCGGCTGCCTAGCCCGGCTCAGCCGAACGTGACGCCCTGGGCCAGCGGCAGTTCGGTGGAGTAGTTCACGGTGTTGGTGCTGCGCCGCATGTAGGCCTTCCAGGAGTCCGAGCCGGATTCGCGGCCACCGCCGGTCTCCTTCTCACCGCCGAACGCGCCACCGATCTCGGCACCGGACGGGCCGATGTTGACGTTGGCGATCCCGCAGTCCGAGCCGGCCGCCGAGACGAACCGCTCCGACTCGCGCAGGTCGAGGGTGAAGATCGAGGACGACAGGCCCTGAGCCACCTCGTTCTGCAGCCGGATCGCCTCGTCGAAGTCGTCGTAGCTGAGCACGTACAGGATCGGCGCGAAGGTCTCGGCCTTGACGATGTCGGTTTGGGCCGGCATCCGCACGATGGCCGGCCGGACGTAGAAGGCCTGCGGCGCCTCATCGGCCAGCACCCGGTCACCGCCGGCGACCAGCTCGCCGCCGTCGGCGGTGGCCGCGGCCAGCGCCTTTCCGAAGCCCTCGTAGGACCCGGCGTCGATCAGCGGCCCGACCAGCGTCCCGTCAGCCAGCGGTGAACCGATCGGCAGCGTGGCGTAGGCCTGGCACAGCCGGCTGACCAGCTCGTCGGCGATCGAGGAGTGCGCGATCACCCGGCGCAGCGTCGTGCAGCGCTGGCCCGCGGTGCCGGCCGCGGAGAACACGATGCCCCGCACGGCCAGATCCAGGTCGGCGCTGGGCGCCACGATCGCGGCGTTGTTGCCGCCGAGTTCGAGCAGCAGCTTGCCGAACCGGCCGGCCACTCGCGGTGCTACCGCGCGGCCCATCCGGGTCGATCCGGTCGCCGAGATCAGCGCCACCCGGGGGTCGTCCACCAGCGCCTCGCCGACCGCCGCGCCGCCCAGCACCAGCTGGCTGAGTTCGCCCGGCGCACCCACCCGACGGGCGGCCTCGGCGAACAGCGCCTGGCAGGCCAGCGCGGTGAGCAGCGTCTTCTCCGACGGCTTCCAGACCACGGCGTCGCCGCAGACCAGGGCCAGCGCGGTGTTCCACGACCAGACCGCCACAGGAAAGTTGAAGGCCGAGATGATGCCGATCACCCCGAGCGGGTGCCACTGCTCCATCATCCGGTGACCGGGCCGCTCGGTGGCGATGGTCTGCCCGTAGAGCTGGCGGGACAGGCCGATGCCGAGGTCGCAGATGTCGATCATCTCCTGCACCTCGCCCAGGCCCTCCGAGGTGATCTTGCCGGCCTCGATGGACACCAGTGCGCCGAGATCGTCCTTGTGCTGGCGAAGCAACTCACCGAGTTCGCGCACCAGCTGGCCGCGCACCGGTGCCGGCACGTCCCGCCAGGTCTGAAACGCCTGGGCGGCGCGCCCGACCGCCTGCTGCACCTGCTCGGGAGTGTGGGCGGCCAGCCGGCCCAGCTCGGCACCGGTGACCGGAGACCGACTGATCAGCTCGCCGTCCTCGGTGAACGGGTTGCCGACCCCGAGCCGGTCGAGAATCTGCTGGGTGCGGCTGGCAATTGCCTCATGTGACAGAGTCGAAGTCATCTCTTCAGACCTTTCCGAGGTCGCCGAACAGGGCGCCGCTCTTGGTGGACAGCAGGTCGGCGAAGGCGATGTCCTCCTGCTTGATGAAGCCGGTCTGGGGCAACCGGCCGTCCGCGACCAGTTCGACGACGGCTGCCGCCGAGGCCGCCGTGGTCCACGAGATCGCCCGCCAGGGGCGGTCGTTGATCTCCAGCGGCTGCCAGGCCCGGACGTACTGCTTGCGGAAGGGCAGGCCACCGTTGCTGGTCTCCGAGCGACCTTCCACTGCCGCGTGCAGGTAGACCACGTCGTCATCCACCGGCGGCTTGGCGTCCACCAGGATCTGGCCGGCGAACTCGCGCCGATCACGCAGGCCCAGCTCGTCGAAGAAGAACCGCATCAGCTCGAAGTGGCCCGGGTAGCGCATGGTCTTGTAGTCCAGCCGCTGCACCCGACCTTCGTAGGTCTCGCACATGGTGCCCAGGCCGCCCGAGGTGAGCGAGGCCTCCAGCTCGATGCCGCCGAGCACCACCCGCTCGTGCTCGGTCATCGCCGGCACCATCTGCCGGTGCCCGGAGCGCAATACCTCGCAATCGTTGAGGTATTCGTTCACCACGCCCTCGGCAGACCAGTTGAACGCGTAGCCGAGCAGGCCGGCCGGGTGCCGGGGCAGCGCGCCGACCTTGAGCTCGATGGAGCGGATCTCGTCGAAGTGCTTGGTCAGTGACGAGCCGACGATCCCGATCAGGCCCGGGGCCAGGCCGCACTGCGGGGCGAACACCGCCTTGGCCGAGTCGCCGTCCAGGGTGGCAAGTTCGAGCACCCGGTTGGTGGTCGGGACGTCCTCGGTGAGGTCGAAGTAGTGCACCGCGCAGTCGTGGGCCGCCTCGGCCACGCCCAGGTTCAGGTTGTACGGAAGGCAGGAGACCACTGCGTCGGCGCCCACCAGGGCCTCGCGCAGCGCCGCGCCGTCGCGCACGTCCAGCGACCGGGTCGCAAACGGCAGGTCGGCGCGCTCGCGGGCGTCGTAGGCGATGACCGTGAAACCGGAGTCGGCCAGCAGGCTGGCCACCAGCTCGCCGACCTTGCCCAGTCCGATGACCCGGACCTCATTGATCGAGCGTGCCATGGTGAACCCTTTCCGATCCGTTGCGTGCGAGCCCGCGCGCAGCACGGGAGGTGCGTAGTTGTACTTACGATAGTCTAGTCGGCAGCGTAAGAGAAAATAACGACTACCTGGAAGTGACCCGATGGACGCCACCCTCGATGTTGGCCGGTTGCGGCTGCTACGCGAGGTGGCGGTGCGGGGCTCGATCGCCGCCGCCGCCCGCGAGGTCGGGCTGAGCTCGTCCGCCGTCAGCCAGCAACTGGCGATCCTGGAGCGCGAGGCCGGCACCCCGCTGCTGGACCGGTCCCCGCGCGGCGTGCTGCTCACCGGAGCCGGTGAGGCGCTGGTGGCCCGGGCCCGGTCGATCCTGGAACTGCTCGAGCAGGCGCGCGCCGACCTCGATCGGCTGACCGGCGAGCTGTCCGGCCACGTCCGGATCGGCACGGTGGCCTCGGCCGCCGCGGCACTGGTCAGCGAGGCCGCGATCCGGCTGTCGGCCGATCACGCCGACCTCGAGCTGAGCGTCAGCATCGCCGAGCCCGAGCGCAGCATCGAGCAGCTGGTGCGGGGCGATCTGGACGTCGCGGTGGTCGACGTCTATGACCGGATACCGGTCCCGGTGCCGGAATACCTGCTCGCCCTGGAGCTGTGCACCGAGCCGCTGGTGGTGATCGGCGCGGCCGGCGCGTTTCCGGCCAGGGCCAAGCTCAGCCTGGCCGGCCTGGCCCAGCACAACTGGGTGATGCCCCCGCAGGAGGCCGCCTGCGGCCAGGCCGTCCGGTTCGCCTGCCGGGCCGAGGGTTTCGAGCCCCGGGTGCGCTGGGAGACCGACGACATGCTGCTGCTGGTGCGGGCGGTCGCGGCCGGCCACGGCATCGCGGTGCTGCCCCGGCTGGCGGTGGCCGACAACGTGGCCGAGATCGAGATCCGCTCGCTGGTCGAGCCGAGCATGACCCGCCGGCTGCTGGCGTTGACCAGAACCTCGAGCCAGCAGCGTCCGATCATCCGGGCGGTGCTCACCGAGCTGGCCAAGGCAGCCGGCTGAGCCGACCCCGGCTAGCGCTTGGTGGCGACCAGCAGGCCGTCGCCGACCGGCAGCAGCGCCGACACCAGCCGGGCGTCGTCGCGGACCGTCCGGCCGAGTTCGCGCAGCGCGATCGTCTCGGCGTCGCGGGCGTTGGGGTCGGCCACCCGGTCGTGCCACAGCACGTTGTCAAAGGCCACCGCGCCGCCGGTGCGCAGCAGCCGGACCGCCTGCTCGTAGTAATCGAGGTAGCCGGTCTTATCGGCGTCGACGAACACCAGGTCATAGGCGGCATCGGTCAGCCGGGGCAGCACCTCGCCGGCGGCCCCGTTGATCAACCGGTACCGGGTCGAGGCGATGCCGGCCTCGCCGAAGGCATGCCGGGTGGCCCGCTGGTGCTCGGGCTCGGTATCGACGGTGGTCAGCACGCCGTCGGTCCGCATGCCGGCGAGCAACCACAGGCCCGACACGCCGGCCCCGGTGCCGACCTCGACCACCGAGCGGGCGTCCAGCAGCGCGGCCAGCAGCCGCAGGGTGGCGCCACCGGCCGGTCCGATCGGCCGGCAGCCGAGTTCGTGGCCACGGGCGCGCGCCGCGCTGATCACCTCGTCCTCGACGATGAACGTCTCGGCATACGCCAGGCTGGATGCGGAAAGGTACTCGTCGGCCATGGCCCAGGACTCTAGTGGCTCCAGCGATCGTGGAGAGTTTGCCACCACCAGCCGAGCAAACACTCCACGATCGTGGGTGTGGATAACCTCGGCAGCGGGCCCGTGCTTTCCGGCACGCTGGCAAAGTGCAGTACCTGCCCTGGATGGCGATCGCTCGCCGACAAGCGGGCGTGATCAGCCGGCAACAGTGCCTGTCCAGCGGGTTGTCGGCGGCCCAGGTAAACGGGCTAATGAAGCGCGGGGCGTTGGTCAGGCTGGAGTGCGGAGTGCTTCGGGTGGCGGGTGCGCCGGTTCGGGCGGACACCATCCTGTGGCGAGCAGTGCTGGCTACCCGCGGCATCCTGATGGGCCCGGCGGCCGGCTACCTATGGCAGCTGCTGCCGGAGTGTCCGGATCCCCTTGAGATTCTCATCGATCCAGGTCGGCGGATCGCGATTCCGTCAGGGGTGCGTATTCGCCGACTGGCCTACGAAGATCACGAATGGACCTACCGCTATCGACTGCCGGTCACCGGCCGTGCTCGTACCGTCCTGGACTGCGTGGCTTTCGGCAACGCCAGCGACGCAATGGCCCTCGTCGATCGGGCGCTGAGCCGGGGCTGGATCACCATGCGGGACTTGGAGCGGCGGCTGGATCGCCCGGTCGCTGGCAACAACGCGATCCGCCGGGTGCTCGCCGGCCAACTGTCCGGTGCGGAGGCTGAGTCGGAACGCCGGCTGCACCGGCTGCTCCAGCGCGGCGGCATCACCGGTTGGGTGGGCAACCATCGGGTGGTCTGCCAAGGCCGGGTGATGGCTCGCGTTGACGTGGCGTTCGTGAAACTCCGGCTCGCGATCGAGGTGGACGGCTTCGCCTACCACAGCGACCGGCAGCGATTCCAGCATGATCGGCGTCGGCAGAACACCCTGGTCGGGCTGGGTTGGACCGTCCTTCGGTTCACCTGGCACGACATCGTCGAGCAGCCCGAGCGGGTGCTGGCCACCATCCGCCGGCAGATCGCGATCTTGGAGCGGACGCACGCCTAGCGAGGGCGAACGCTCCACGATCGCGCAGCAGGCTCAGCGCATCGAGTCGATGATCAGGCCCAGATCCTCGGCCGTGGTCATCGGGTTGACGATCGCGAACCGGGTGCACACCCGGCCGGCGTGCCGGGTCGGGGTCACGAAGGCGAAGCCCTGCTCCAACGCCCGGTTGCTCCAGGCCGTGTAGTCCGCGTCCTGCCACCCGATCCGCTCGAAGATGAGCACGCTCAGGTCCGGTTCGACCAGCAGCCGCAGGTGTTCGGCGGCATCGATGAGCTGACGCCCGGCCCGGGCGGTGTCCAGGGTCTGCTCCACCGCGTCGGTGTAGGCCGTGGTGCCGTGCACCGCCAGGGAGAACCAGAATGGCAGGCCCCGGGCCCGCCGGGTCAACTGGACGGCGAAGTCGCTCGGATTCCACTCGCCCTCCACCGTGACCGGGTCGAGGTAGCCGGCCTTCTGGGTATGCGCCGCCCGGGCCAGCACCGGATCGCGGTACAGCAGCGCGCAGCAGTCATAGGGCGCGAACAGCCATTTGTGCGGATCGACGATGAACGAATCGGCGTGCTCGATGCCGGCGAACAGCTCGCGCACCGACGGGGCGGCCAGCCCGGCACCGCCGTAGGCGCCGTCCACGTGCAGCCACCAGCCCTGTTCACCGGCCACCTCGGCGATGCCGGCGATGTCATCGACCACGCCCAGGTTGGTGCTGCCGGCGGTGGCCACCACCGCGAAGATGCCGTCCCGGCTGGCCTCGGGCAGCGTCTGCAGGCGTTCCCGGATGGCCGCGCCGGTCAGCCGGCCCCGATGGTCACCGGGCACCGAGATGACCTCGACGTCCATCACCACCTCCAGCGAGTGCTTGACCGAGGAGTGGGTCTCGTCGGTGATCACCACCGCCCACCGCGCGGGCGGCCGGGCCCGGTCGTGCCGGGCGTTCTCACGTGCGGCGACCAGCGCCGAGAGGTTGCCGATGGTGCCGCCCTGGACGAACACCCCGCCGGCCTGTTCAGGCAGGCCGACCAGGTCCGCGATCCAGCGCAGCGCCTGGTTCTCGGCGTAGACCGTGCCCGATCCTTCCAGCCATGAGCCGGCGTAGACGCTGGAGGCGCCGACCAGCATGTCGAAGGCGGCCGAGGCCTTGGTCGGTGCGCCCGGGATGAAGGACAGGTAGCGCGGGTGGTCCACCGACAGGCAGGCCGGGGCGAGCACCTGCTCCCACAGCCGTAACGCCTCCGGCGCGCCGATGCCGAGCTCGGAGACGGTCTGGCCGGCCAGTTCGGTCAGCTGCTCGGGGGTGAGGCAGGCGTCCAGCGGCGCCTGCATGGCCAGCCGGTCCAGGCACAGCTCGGCCAGCGCGCGTGCGGTGGTTGCACTTGCCTCGGTAAAGGTATGCACGGCTGGTGAGCCTAGACGCCCCCTCAGCGGCCGGGCAGCGGCCGGGCGGCGGCTTGACATCGACCTGGCATCGACCTGCCGTCCCGGCCGGGACGGGCCGGAATCAGGTCGATGGAATCGGGAACGTGAGAGGCCTCTGAGGCGTTCATCCAATACACAGCTGCGGCTGCCAGGGTGTGCAGTATCCCAACCAATCCGGTGGGCGCGCGGTAGAAATGGGTGATGGTGTCGATGTCCACGCTGAACCTCGGTGTGGCCAGCTCGATGGGTGGGCAGGTCGCGGCGAACCCGCCGGCCGCCGTCGGCGCTATAGCCGATACAGCCGCCGATACAGCGGCTGATATGACGACCGTGGGCGCGGGCGATCCCGCAGGCTGGGTCGCACCGTCCTGGGACGAGATCGTCCGGCTGCATGCCGACCGGGTCTACCGGTTGGCCTACCGGCTGTCGGGTAACCGCGCCGATGCCGAGGACCTGACCCAGGAGACCTTCGTCCGGGTCTTCCGCTCGCTGGCCGACTACACGCCAGGCACCTTCGAGGGCTGGCTGCACCGGATCACCACCAACCTGTTCCTGGATCTGGTCCGCCGCCGGCAGAAGATCCGGTTCGACGCGCTGGCCGACGATGCCTCCGAGCGGCTGGCCTCTGATGAGCCCGGCCCCGAACGGGCCTACGAGCAGAACAACCTCGACCCCGAGATCCAGCGGGCGCTGGACACCCTGCCGGCCGACTTCCGGGCGGCGGTGGTGCTGTGCGATCTCGAGGGCCCGACCTACCAAGAGATCGCGCCGACCCTCGATATCAAGGTCGGCACGGTCCGCTCGCGGATCCACCGGGGCCGGGTGTTGCTGCGCGAGGCGTTGGCGCACCGGGCGCCGGGCGTCCGCCCGAGTGATGACCAGACGTTCCAGACCGCGGCGGTGAGCGGTTAGATGACTGTGCCACGGGTGTTCGGGTTGCCCCATCTGTCAGAGGACGCGGTCGCGGCCTTCGCCGATGGCGTGCTGTCTGCCCCGGCCGCCAGCCGGGCGCGCCGGCACTGCGCCGAGTGCACCGAATGCACCGAGGCGGTCCGGGGCCAGCGCGAGACCGCCATGCTGCTGCGGGCCGCCAGCGCACCGTCGTTACCGGCCGGGCTGCTCGATCGGCTGGCCGGGGTGCCGATGTCGGCGTCGCTGCCGCCGCCCCGCGGTGGCCTGCCCACCATGCTGGGCGAGGATGGCGTGCCGGTGTTCATCGCCTACCAGCCGGTGTCCAAGAGCCCGGTCGAGCGCGACGAGCCCGACCAGCGCGACGAGCCCCGCGCGCACCCGCACCACCGCCGGGTACTGCTGCCGGTGTCGATCTTCGCCTCGGCCGCGGCCGTGGCCGCGGCCGGCACCCTGGGCACCAGCGTCGCGTCGCTGCAGCCGGCGGTCGATCAGCCGGCCAGCGCGAACTTCGCCTCCAACCTGGTGAGCAACAATGCCGCGGGGGCTGCCGGCCAACAGTTCGGCGCGGCCTTCGACGTGCCGTCCCGGTTGCAGACCTCGGTGGCGCTGGCCCAGCAGTCGGTGCTCCGGACGGCCCCGATCCTCGACCGGCGCCATCCCACGCCCTGACCTCGGACGTGGCTGGCGCGCGGGCGGACCGGCCCTCAGGTAGTCCAGCCCGGACGACTCGGGCAGACTCGACAGTGTTCGCCGGCGGCCCGCCGACCCGGGCCGGATCCGGGCCGGACGCCAGGGCCGACCGAGCACAGACGGAGGGCATGTGAGCGAGGACGAGGCCGCCAGCTCGCCCTACCGGCGTCCCGACGGGACGGACGGGCCCTACGAGCCGCGCCCGGCAGCCGACAAGCTGGCGCCCAGCCCGGCGCCGGTGGTCTCGGCCGCTGACCGGGACAGCTACAGCGCGCCGCCCGGCTCCGGCGACGCCTTCGATCCGGCACCGGGGCACCGGTTGCCGCCACGCCACGAGCAGCCGCGCCCGCCGGTGCCGCGCCAGCTGGCGGAATCCTTTCACGGCAGCGGCTCCGGCGAACCGTTCGAACCTGAGCCGGGTGAGCGGCTGGCCCCGAGCCGGCCCGGGCCCGGCTCGCCCTGGTGGAAGGAGGGCGCCAGCACCGATCCGTGGCGCGACGCCCTCTCGCCGTACTGGCTGGCCGGTCCCCCCGTCTACGCCGACGATGAGGTCATCGGGTTCGGCGAGCTGCCCGACGAGCCGCAGCCAGAGGCCGAGACCGCGCCGTCCAAGCGCGCCGGCCGGGCCCGGTTCGGACTGTCCACGCTGGCGATAGTGCTGGTCGCCGGCCTGCTGGCCGGGGTGATCGGCGGCGGCGTCGGGTACTGGTTGTCCGAGCGGGCGCACCGGGTGCTGACCAACCCCAACCTCACGCTGGCGACCACCGGCACCCCGGCGAACCGGCCGCCCGGCTCGGTGGCCGACATCGCCAAGCGGGTCAGCCCGGCCGTGGTGTCGATCGACGTGCGCACCGCCGATCAGGCCGGCAGCGGATCGGGCGTGATCATCGACAAGAGCGGCTACATCCTGACCAACAACCACGTGGTGAACTTCGGCAGCTCGCCGACCATCCGGGTGGTGTTCTCCGACCGTTCCTCCGCACCGGCCAAGGTGGTCGGCACCGACCCCCGCAACGACCTGGCCGTGGTGAAGGTGGACAAGACCGGCCTGACCGTGGCCAGCCTCGGCGACTCCTCCACGCTGGCGGTCGGTGACCCGGTGGTGGCGATCGGTGACCCGCTCGGCCTGCGCGGCACCGTCACCTCCGGCATCGTGTCCAACCTGCGGCAACCGCTGCGGTTGGGCGGCAAGAACGGCCAGCCGGACGCCGTCATCGACGCCATCCAGACCGACGCCGCGATCAACCCGGGTAACTCCGGTGGCGCGCTGGTGGCCGCGGACGGCTCGGTGGTCGGCATCAACACCGCGATCGCCTCGCTCGGCCAGTCCAGCAGCGGTAGCGAGAGCGGCAATATCGGCCTCGGGTTCGCCATCCCGATGAACACCGCCCGTCCGGTCGCCCAGGAGCTCATCCGCACCGGCAAGGTGGTGCACGCCGACCTCGGCGCCAGCAGCCGCAGCGTGACCAGCGGCAGCCAGGACGGGGCCTACCTGGTGCAGGTGGTGCCGGGCGGCCCGGCCGACAAGGCCGGCCTCAAGGAGGGTGACGTGGTCACACTGTTCCAGAACCAGCTGATTGATTCCGGCGACGCGCTGACGGTGGCGATCGCCGAATCCAAGCCGGGCCAGCGGGTGAGCCTGCGCTACGTCCGCAGCGGCGTGAGCGCTACCGCCACATTGACCCTGGGAAGCTCCTAGTGGCAGGCATAGGCTGAGGCCGTGTTCAACATCGGTCCGCTGGAGTTCATGGTGCTCGCCGCGGTCGCGCTGCTCGTCTTCGGGCCTGAGAAGCTGCCGCAGCTGACCAAGGACGCCGCCCGGATGCTGCGAACCCTGCGCGATCTGGCCCAGGGCGCGCGGAGCCAGCTCAACTCCGAGCTCGGCCCGGAATTCGCCGACTTCGACCTGTCCTCGCTCAACCCGCGCACCGCCATCAAGAACGCGCTGCTCGGTGATGAGGACCAGCGCACCGATTTCAGCGGCATGAACCCCAAAGAGGCGCTGTCGCGAGCACTGCGCGGCGAGGACGGCCCGGCCACCAAGCCGGTCACCCCGACCGGCGGTGCGGCGGCACCGGCAGCAGGCGGGACGGGTCAGCCGGCGGCTGGCGGGGCCGCACCACCGGCGGCCACCGAGCGCGCGCCGTACGACACCGACGCCACCTGAGCCGACCCGGATTGTGCCCCGTCGACCCTGGGCGCCCCGAAGCGACTGACGCTCAGCGCGAGCTGGCCGACAACCCCAGTGACCGGCCGACCAGGCTGCGCGAGCGGGCGGCCAGCGTGTCGGCGATCTGACCGAAGGCGCGCGCCGCGGGGGAGTCCGGCTGGCTGAGCACGATCGGGACGCCGTCGTCGCCACCCTCGCGAATGGCGATCTCGATCGGCACCTGGCCCAGCAGGCTCACCGTGGTCCCGGTGGCTTCGGACAGCGACTCGGCCACCGCCTGCCCACCGCCGGAGCCGAACAACTCCAACCGGCTGCCGTCGGGCTGATCGAGCCAGCTCATGTTCTCTACCACCCCGACGATCTGCTGGTGGGTCTGCAGCGCGATCGAGCCGGCCCGCTCGGCCACCTCCCGGGCCGCCAGTTGCGGGGTGGTGACCACCAGCAACTCGGCCGAGGGCACCAGTTGCGCCAGCGAGATGGCGATGTCACCGGTGCCCGGCGGCAGGTCCATCAGCAGCACGTCCAGCTCGCCCCAGTACACGTCGGCGAGGAACTGTTGCAGCGCGCGGTGCAGCATCGGCCCGCGCCAGACCACCGCAGTGTTGCCGGGGGTGAACATCCCGATCGAGATGACCTTCACGTCCTGGGCCTGTGGCGGCATGATCATCTTCTCGACCTGGGTGGGCTTGCCCGTCACACCCAGCATCCGGGGCACCGAGAAGCCGT
>JBPCPA010000162.1:0-12797 GCA_050999655.1 Jatrophihabitans sp. | reverse complement strand
ATGAGCGACAACATCCGCACCGCCCTCTACGACGCCGATTACACCGTGGTGCTGGCCAACCGGCTCAGCCCGGCCGAGCCGGTTCGCTGCCGGGTGGTCGGCAAGCCCTGCGAGAGCGGCGAAATCGTGGTTCGCGACTGCTGGTTGCCCGGCGACCTTCGGCCCGGGGACCTGCTCGCAGTGGCCGCCACCGGCGCTTACTGTTACGCGATGGCCAGCAATTACAATCGGATTCCCCGCCCTCCGGTGATCGCGGTGAGCAGTGGCCGGGCGCGGGTCATCGTCCGGCGGGAGAGCCTGGACGAGGTGATGGCGACCGACGTCGACTGGCAGGCCGGCGTTGCCGGGGGGCAACCCGAGGATGCCGGCTCGGTCGAGAATCGCGCGGCCAGTGGGGTGTTCGGATGAGCGGGCCGGCGCCGATCCGGGTGGCGCTGCTCGGCTGCGGGGTGGTCGGCGGCGCGGTGGCCCGGCTGCTCGACGAACAGGCCGAGGACCTGGCGGCGCGGGTCGGCGCACCGCTGGAACTGGTGGCGATCGCGGTGCGCCGGCCGAACCGGCACCCCGAGGTGGACCAGTCGTTGCTCACCACCGACGCCGAGGCACTCGTCAGCCGCGACGACATCGACATCGTGGTCGAGGTGATCGGTGGCATCGAACCGGTGCGCACCCTGCTGCTCACCGCGTTGAAGTCCGGCAAGAGCGTGGTCAGCGCCAACAAGGCACTGCTGGCCGAGGACGGCGCGAGCCTGCACGCGGCGGCCAGCGGCAGCGGCGTCGATCTGTATTACGAGGCCTCGGTGGCCGGTGCCATCCCGCTGCTGCGACCGCTGCGCGAATCGCTGGCCGGTGACCGGATCACCCGGGTGATCGGCATCGTCAACGGCACCACCAACTTCATCCTGTCCCGGATGACCACCAGCGGCGCCGGGTTCTCCGAGGCACTGGCCGAAGCGACCGAACTCGGCTATGCCGAAGCCGATCCGAGCGCCGATGTGGACGGCTTCGACGCCGCCGCCAAGGCCGCGATCCTGGCCGGCCTGGCCTTTCACACCCGGGTGACCGCCTCGGATGTCTACCGCGAGGGGATCAGCGGGGTGACCGCGGCCGACGTCGCCAGTGCGGCGGCGATGAACTGCACGGTCAAGCTGCTGGCCATCTGCGAACGGTTCGACAGCGACACCGCGCCATCGTCGGTGGCCGTTCGCGTTCACCCTGCGATGATTCCCAGAACTCATCCGCTGGCCGCGGTGGGCGAGGCCTACAACGCCGTCTTCGTCGAGGCTCAGGCGGCCGGCTCGCTGATGTTCTACGGCCGCGGCGCCGGCGGCGGGCCGACCGCCAGCGCGGTGCTCGGCGACCTGGTGGCGGTCGCCCGCAACCGGATCAGCGGCAGCCGGGGCGCGGGCATGAGTGCCTACGCCGAGCTGGCCGTGCAACCGATCGGCGAGGTGCTGACCCGCTATCACGTGGCACTCGACGTCGCCGACAAGCCCGGTGTGCTGGCCGCGGTGGCAAGCGCCTTCGCCGACAACGGCGTCAGCATCCAGACCGTCTGGCAAGAAGGCCAGGGCGAGGCGGCGACGCTGGTGCTGGCCACCCACGTCGCCACCGACGCTGCCCTGTCGGCGACGGTGGCCCGGATCGCGACCTTCGATTTCATCCGCCGGGTGGGCAGCGTGATGCGGGTCGAGGGTCTGCCGGCGGACTGAGGTGGACGATCGGGGCGCAGCGCGGCGCCGACAGCAGGGCAAGCACGCCAGCAACGAGGAGAACGCCTGATGCCCGGACGGCATTACACCAGTGGTCCGAACTCCAGCGCCTGGCCGGGGCTGATCCAGGCCTACCGGGACCGGCTGCCGGTCACCGCGCAGACGCCGGTCATCACCCTGTTCGAGGGCGGCACCCCGCTGGTACCGGCCAGCCGGCTGTCCGAACTGGTCGAGGCCGAGGTCTACCTGAAGGTCGAGGGGGCCAACCCCACCGGCTCGTTCAAGGACCGGGGCATGACGGTGGCCATCTCCAAGGCGGCCGAGGCCGGTGCCCAGGCGGTCATCTGCGCCTCGACCGGCAACACCTCGGCCTCGGCGGCGGCCTACGCCGTCCGGGCCGGCATGGTCTGCGCGGTACTGGTACCGCAGGGCAAGATCGCGCTCGGCAAGATGGCCCAGGCGCTGGTGCACGGCGCCAGGCTGCTGCAGGTGGACGGCAACTTCGACGACTGCCTGGAACTGGCGCGCAAGCTGGCCGTCGACTACCCGGCGGCGCTGGTCAACTCGGTGAACCCGGACCGGATAGCGGGCCAGAAGACCGCGGCCTTCGAGATCTGTGACGTGCTGGGCCGGGCACCCGACATCCACTGCATCCCGGTGGGAAACGCCGGCAACATCACCGCGTACTGGAAGGGCTACCGCGAGTACCGGCTGGACGACCTCATCTCCGACACCCCGCGGATGTTCGGCTTCCAGGCGGCCGGTGCGGCGCCGATCGTGCTGGGCGCGCCGGTGGCCAAGCCGATCACCATCGCGACCGCGATCCGGATCGGCAACCCGGCCTCCTGGCAGCAGGCCGAGGCGGCCCGCGACGAGTCCGGTGGCCTGATCGACTCGGTCACCGACAAGGAGATCCTGGAGGCCTACCGGCTGCTGGCCCGGCGTGAGGCGGTGTTCGTCGAGCCGGCATCGGCGGCCAGCGTCGCCGGGCTGCTCAAATCCGCCCGCAACGGGCTGGTGCCGGCGGGCAGCCTGGTGGTCTGCACGGTGACCGGCAACGGCCTGAAGGACCCGGAATGGGCGATCTCGGGCGCGCCGACGCCGGTGACCATCCCGGTGGACGGCCACGCGGCGGCGGTCGAACTCGGGCTTGGCTGATGGCCGGCGGGACCGTCCGGGTGCGGGTACCGGCGACCAGCGCCAACCTCGGACCGGGCTATGACTGTCTCGGGTTGGCGCTCAGCCGCTACGACCAGGTCAGCGCCGAACTTGCCACGGCCGGCCTTCAGGTCAGCGTCGTCGGCCACGGCGCGGCTGAGATCAGCCTGGACGAGCGACACCTGGTGGTGCGTGCGATGCGGGCAACCTTCGACCGGCTCGGCGGCCAGCCGGCCGGGCTGAGGCTGCGCTGCCACAACGAGATCCCGCACGGCCGCGGGCTGGGATCGTCGGCGGCCGCGATCGTGGCCGGGATCCTGGTGGCCCGGGCGCTGACCGACGGCGGGGCCGAACTGCTCGATGAGCAGGCGGTGCTGGCACTGGCGACCGAACTCGAAGGCCATCCGGACAACGTCGCCGCCTGCCTGCTCGGGGGCCTGACTATCGCCTGGCTGACGGCCGGCGCCGGCCGGGCGGTGGGTTTGACGGTCTCCGGGGTGCGGCCGGTGCTGTTCATCCCGGCCGAGCAGTCGGCCACCCATGCCGCGCGAGCGGCGTTGCCGGCCGTCGTGCCGCATGCCGACGCGGCGTTCAACCTGGCCCGTGCGGCGCTGCTGGTCACCGCCCTGACCGGCCGGCCGGACCTGCTGCTGGAGGCCACCGAGGACCGGCTGCACCAGGGTTACCGGGCCGCTGGCATGTCGGCCAGCGCCGCCCTGGTCGCCGGCCTCCGCCAGCGCGGGACGCCGGCGGTCATCTCCGGTGCCGGGTCCTCGGTGCTGGCCCTGACGGTGACCGCCGAGCAGGCCGGGCAGGCTCGTGAATTCAACCCACCGGGCTGGGAGTGTGTCGAACTGTCGCCCGCGCCGGGTGCCGACGTCACGCTGCTCTAACGACACTGTAAGGGCACTGTAAGGGCATTGTGGGGGCACCGTTAGGGTGCTGCGGGCGCCGGTCACCCGATCGGAATACAACACACCGAGACCCGTGTTGCCGCCCTGAGCTGATTGCGTCTACTCTTAGCTCATTCTCGCGTGACCACGGCTCGTGGAGATACGCAGAGAAGCAGCCCGATGAGTCTGAGCGGGACGCCCTCAAGAGCCGAAACCAGGTCTGTCGCCCCTCGCGGCGTCCTGTCGGCGTGGCAGGGCCGCCCGTACCGGCCTCGGCTGTGGAAAACCTGATCGGACGTTGATCAGCACGGCGATACCCGCCGACCCAACACCGGTGTACGTCCGAACCACGAGACGTACCACCACTCGGAAGGATCCGAAAACACGTGACAGAAACCCAGGACCAGCTCAGCGTCCTGCCCAGCACCGCGACCACGTCGGCCGGTGCGACCAACGCAGCCCAGGAGCGCGCCAAGCGCCGCTCCGGTTCGCTGTCCTCGATGCTGCTGCCGGAGCTGCAAGCGCTCGCCGGTTCGATGGGACTCAGCACCGGAAAACTTCGCAAGAGCGACCTGGTCGCCGCTATCGAGAGCGCCCGCCGACCCAGCGAGAGTGCCCCGGCCAGCGACGGCAACGCCGCCGGCGCGGCCAAGGCCAGCCGGCCCCGCCGGACCGCCAGCCGGCCGGCCGGAGCGCCCCAACCGACGCTGACCGAGCCCACCGCCGCCGACACCGCGCCCGCTCCGGCCGCGACCGGCGCCGACCAGCCGGACCAGACCGGCAACCAGTCAGAGCGCACCGGTCGCACCGGCCAGAACCGCGATGGCCAGGCCAACGCCGGCCAGCAATCTCGCGACACCCAGCTTCGCGACACCCAGTCTCGCGAGAACCAGCCTCGCGACAGTCAGGCTCGCGACAGTCAGGCTCGCGACAGTCAGGCCCGCGACACCCAGGCCCGCGACACCGAGGCCCGCGACACCCAGGCCCGCGACACCCAGGCCCGCGACACCCAGGCCCGCGACGCCCAGGCCCGCGACGCCCAGGCCCGCGATACCCAGTCTCGCGACGCCCAGGCCCGCGATACCCAGGCCCGCGATACCCAGTCTCGCGACAACCAGAATCGCGACAGCCAGCAGCCCCGCGACAACCAGGCCCGCGATAACCAGAGCAACGGCAACCGCGACAATGCGAACCGCGACGGTCAGGCCCGCACCAACAACCAGAACCGCAATGCCAACCGGGAAGCCAACCGGGAAGCCAACCGCGACGGCCAGGCCCGCAACCAGAACGGTGCCAACAACGGTGCCAACAACGGTGCCAACAACAATGCCGAGGACGACGATGACTTCGGCAACCGGCGGGGCCGGCGCTACCGTGACCGGCGCGGCCGCACCCGGGATCGCTCGGAATCCCAGGGCAATGCTCGCAACGAGGTCGAGCCGACGATCAGCGACGACGACGTGCTGTTGCCGGTCGCCGGCATTCTCGACAACGTCGATGACAAGGGCTCCTGGTTCATCCGGGTGAGCGGTTACTTCGCCACCTCCGATGACGTTTACGTCGCCAACTCCCACATCCGCCGGTACAATCTGCGTCGCGGCGACGCGGTGACCGGCGTCGTGCGCCAGCCCCGCGAGGGCGAGCGCAAGGAGAAGTTCAACCCGCTGGTCCGGCTGGACACCGTCAACGGGGTCGAGCCCGACCAGATCCGCAACCGGATCGAGTTCACCAAGCTCACCCCGCTCTACCCGCAGGAGCGGCTGCGGCTGGAGACCGAGCCACAGATCCTCACCACCCGGGTCATCGACCTGGTGATGCCGATCGGCAAGGGCCAGCGCGCGCTGATCGTGTCGCCGCCGAAAGCCGGTAAGACCATGATCATGCAGGCGATCGCCAACGCGATCGCCACCAACAACCCCGAATGCCACCTGATGGTCGTGCTGATCGACGAGCGGCCTGAAGAGGTCACCGACATGCAGCGCTCGGTCAAGGGCGAGGTCATCGCCTCGACCTTCGACCGCCGCCCGCAGGACCACACGATGGTGGCCGAACTGTCTATCGAGCGAGCCAAGCGACTGGTCGAGATGGGTCACGACGTGGTCGTGCTGCTCGACTCGATCACCAGGCTAGGCCGGGCCTACAACCTGGCGGCGCCGGCATCCGGCCGGATCCTGTCCGGTGGTGTCGACTCCACCGCGCTCTACCCGCCGAAGCGATTCCTCGGCGCCGCCCGCAACATCGAGGACGGCGGCTCGCTGACCATCATCGCCTCGGCGCTGGTCGAGACCGGCTCGGCCGGTGACACGGTGATCTTCGAGGAGTTCAAGGGCACCGGCAACGCCGAGCTGCGGCTGGACCGCAAGATCGCAGACAAGCGAGTGTTCCCGGCTGTCGACGTGGATCAGTCGTCGACGAGAAAAGAAGAGATCCTGCTGTCGCCGGACGAGCTGTCGGTGGTGATCAAGCTGCGCCGGGTGCTGCATTCGCTGGAGCCGCAACAGGGCATCGACCTGCTGCTGGACCGGCTGCGCAAGAGCCGCACCAACATTGAGTTCCTGATGCAGATTGCCAAGTCGGCGCCGGGCGGCGACGAGCGCTGAACCGACCGGCTGGGCTGAACCGGTTGGCGCTGCGCTGACCGGTGGCCGGCGCCGCTCGTAGACTGCTCGGCATGGCAGAGCCCCTGAGCGATCCGGCGCCGCCGCTGGTCTGGAGGATTCCGCCGTACCAGCCGGCCGTCCTGATGCTGGTGCTCTGCGCCGCGGCGGCGCTCAACATCTACGGCCATCCCTCGGGCACCGTCCGGATCGTGACGCTGGTCCTGGGCCTGCTGTGCGGTGCACTGGCTGTCGTGGCCCTGCGCCTGCAGCTGGTCGCCGACGATGACGGGGTGGCGGTCCGCCAGATCATCGGCCAGGCCTGGCTGCCCTGGTCCGAACTCGCCGAACTCGAGATCGTGCCCGATGTCCGAGGAGCTCCGACCGTCCGGTTGAACCGGGTGGACGGTAGCTATGTCGACGTCCCGCCGTCGCTGCTACAACCGGCCAAACCCACCGGAAAACAGCGCGCACTGGGCCAACTGGACCATGTCGTGCGCCAGCTCAGGGCCCGCCGGCCGTCGGCTCGCTGATTGGTCTAATCGCGAATATGATCATCAGCTATCGAGCAGGTAACGGTTAGGTATCTTCGTCGCCTCTGGGTATTCCCAACGGTGGCTTCTCAGTGCCATCGTCACGGTATCCGTAAGCGCTGTCAGGCGCTTGCGCTTTCAATTTTTCCGGAAGGACACGTTGATGCGTTCAAAGGTCGCTGTAACGGCGCTCTCGGTAATCGGCGCGGCCGTGCTCGTCGCGGGCTGCGGTTCCAGTGGCAGCAAGAGCGGTAGCAGTTCCGGCTCTAGCGCCCGCGGTCCCATCACCTTCGTTACCGGCAAGGACAACAGCGGCACCTTGCCCTTCATCGCCAACACCTGGAATGCCGCGCACCCGAACGAGAAGGTGACGATCAAGCAGCAGTCCGATCAGGCAGACCAGCAGCTCTCGGACCTCGAGCAGCACTTCCAGGCCAAGGACTCCGGCTACGACGTGGTGACCACCGACGTGGTCTGGTCGGCCGAGTTCGCGGCCAAGGGCTGGATCGTCCCGCTCAAGGACAGCTTCGCCCTGGACACCACCGCGCTGCTGCCCGCCACGGTCAAGGCGGCGACCTATAACGGCACCCTGTTCGCGGCGCCCTACGCCTCTGACGGCGGCCTGCTCTACTACCGCAAGGACCTGGTGCCGACCGCGCCGACCACCTGGGACCAGCTGATCGCTGACTGCCAGGGCAAGACCACCTCCGGCACCATCACCGGTTCCAAGCCGGCCTGCTACGCCGGTCAGTTCGCCAAGTACGAAGGCCTGACGGTGAACGCGGCCGAGGCGATCAACGCAGCCGGTGGCGTGATCGTCAAGGACGACGGCAAGACCCCGAACGTGAACACTCCGGAGGCCACCAAGGGCCTGGACTTCCTGGTCAACGGCTTCAAGCAGGGCTACATCCCCAAGGAGGCCCTCGGCTTCCAGGAGACCCAGAGCCTGAACGCGTTCGAGGCCGGCCAGCTGGTCTTCTTGCGCAACTGGCCCTACGCCGACGCCATCCTGGCCGGTAAGGACTCCAAGGTCGCCGGCAAGTTCGGCGTCGCCCCGCTGCCCGGCCCGGACGGTCACGGTGCCTCCAGCCTCGGTGGCCACAGCGTCGCGATCAGCCAATACTCCAAGTACAAGGCCACCGACCTCGACTTCCTCAAGTTCGTCGAGTCCGATGCCGTCCAGCGCAGCGACCTCAACGTCGGCACGCTGGCACTGGTGGTGACCGCACTCTACAGCGACCAGGCCCTGGTTGCCAAGTTCCCGTACCTGCCGACGCTGCTCGCCAGCATCCAGACCGCGGTCCCGCGTCCGGTCACGCCGTTCTACCCGGCGGTCACCGAGGCCATCGAGACCAACGTCTACGCCGCACTGCAGGGACAGGTCAGTAGTTCCAGCGCATTGTCCAGCTTGCAGTCGGCGATCGCCTCCGCTACCGCTGGCTAAGCCCGAACACGAAGCACAACGATGACCGGCGAGATGTGGTCGAGAACGAACTCGGCCCATCTCGCCGGTCTGCCAACTCCCGATCGCGTGGTATGTCAGCAGCCTGAGGAGGCTCCATGACCGTCGCCGGACCCGTTGTCGAAGGCGCAGAAACTGCCGCATCGAAGCCCACGGAACCCAAGCGGAACAAGATCAAGACCGGCGAGAGCAGGCTCGCGTTCCTGCTGGTCGCGCCCACTGTCGTCCTGCTCGCTCTGATCGTCGGCTACCCGGTGATCAAGGGCATTTACCAGTCCTTCCAGTCAGATCCCGGTCTCGACCCCGCAACCGGATTCTTCAGCAGTTCGACCCACTGGGTGGGCCTGACCAACTACAAGTACTGGCTGTTTCAGGACTGCCCCAAAGCTGGCGGCGGCACCGTAAAGTGCCCGACCGGAACGCTGGGCGCGCAATTCTGGGGGTCGCTGGGCGTCACCATCTTCTTCACGATCGTCACCGTGGTGCTGGAGACCGCGATCGGCATGAGCTTCGCGCTGGTCATGAACCGGGCCTTCCGCGGCCGTGGCCTGATCCGGGCCGCGATCCTCGTCCCGTGGGCGATCCCGACCGCGGTCACCTCCAAGCTGTGGATCGTGATCTTCGACCCGCAGGGCATCCTGAACAAGGTGCTGGGTACCCATATCCTCTGGACCTCCTCGCAGTGGCCGGCCCGGTTCGCGATCATCATCGCCGACACTTGGAAGACAACCCCCTTCATCGCGCTGCTGATCCTGGCCGGCCTGCAAGGCATCTCGGCAGATATCTACGAGTCGGCGCGGGTGGACGGGGCCAACGCCTGGCAGCGGTTCACCCGGATCACGCTGCCGTTGGTGAAGCCCGCGCTGGCCGTCGCGGTGATCTTCCGAACCCTGGACGTGCTGCGGATGTACGACTTGCCAGCGATCCTCACCGGTGGTGCGAACGGCACCACGACGGTGTCGGTCCTGGTGGTCAGGCAACTCAATGTCGGGTTGAACTCGGCGTCGGCGCTATCGACCATCACGTTCATCATCATCTTCGCGATCGCGCTGGGCATGGTGCGACTGTTCAATGCCAACATCATCGGCGCTCAGGCGAAGGGAGCCAAGTGATATGACCAGCGCAGCAGTCTCAGTACCGCGCACGTCCGCGAAGACGGTCGAGGCAGCACCGAAGCGGCCCTTCAAATGGGGCAGCGTCGGCACCGGGGCAATCATCACACTGGTCGTGATCTGGTGTTTCCTGCCGTTCTACTGGATGGTCGTACTGGCCTTCCGCAATAACGCAAACACCTACGACACCACGCCGTTCTTCTCCCACGTCACCTTCGCCAACTTCAAGTACGCCTTCAACACCGACATCAACAAGTTCGGCCAGTCGCTGATCAACAGCCTGTTCATCGGTGCGGTGGTCACCATCGTGGCCATGCTGGTCGGTGTCTTCGCCGGCTACGCGATGGCGCGGTTGGCCTTCCGTGGTAAGGGAATCGTGCTCGCGGCGATCCTCGGTGCCTCGATGTTCCCGGGCGTGGCGATCCTGACCCCGCTGTTCCAGCTGTTCACCAACTTTGGCTGGCTGGGGACCTACCAGGCGCTGATCCTGCCGCAGATCTCGTTCTCGTTGCCGCTGGCGGTCTATACGCTGACCAGCTTCTTCGCCGACATGCCGTGGGAACTCGAGCAGGCCGCCCGGGTGGACGGTGCGACGCCCGGCCAGGCATTCCGACTGGTGATCTTCCCGCTGGCCGCGCCGGCACTGTTCACCACCGCGATCCTGGTGTTCCTGGCATCGTGGAACGAGTACCTGCTCTCCAGCGTGCTGTCGGTCGGTAAGGCGAGCGTGGCGCCGTCGACGGTGGCTATCGCCAACTTCACCGCCGGGCCGCACATCGTGCCCTACACCCAGACGATGGCCGCTGGCCTGGTCGTCACCATCCCGCTGGTCATCGTGGTGCTGCTGTTCCAGCGCCGCATCGTCAGTGGCCTGACCGCCGGTGGTGTCAAGGGCTGATCCGCCCGCGATTTCGCCGAACACGACCCCGGGACCACCCCGCGGGGCCGGGGGCGTGGCACATCCAGAAAGGGAGAAACGAAACACCACGAAGGTAGGCCAGATCACAATTGCCCGTCCGGAACTGTGAATTGCTGGCCCGCTCCGGTGCTACGAGCCAGCAATCGTGGGAGTTTCACCTGTTCGCAACGGGCTGACCGGCAGGCACCGCTGGCACACTGGGTGGCGTTGAGCGCCAGGCCGCCGGGCCCGGCCGGGCCTACCGAAGGGGATCGTTACCGTGTTGCGGGCTATACCTGCCAGACTGAGGGCCATCTGCGTCCTGGCGATCGGCTGCATGCTGATGACCGGCGTAGCCGGTTGTTCGGCCAAACATGACGCCAGCACCGGTCAATCCGAGGGCACCGGACCGGTGGCGGTCGCCGCCGCGGACCCGTCGGGCAGCACGTCGAAGCTGGTCGCGCGGTGGAACGCCGGGCACCCCGGCGAACGCGTCACCCTCACGGTGCTGCCGGCCGATGAGGACGCCAGGCACGCGATGTTGCTGCAGAGGCTGGCCACACCCGCGCCGGACTATGACGTGGTGGAACTGCGTACCTCCGACACCGCGGAGTTCGCGGCCCAGGGCTGGCTCAGCCCGCTCACCGGCAGGTATCAGATATCGACCGCTGGCCTGCTGGCGCCGGCGGTCGCCGCGGCCAGCTACCGCGGTGAGCTCTACGCGGCGCCGCTGGACGTCGATGCCGGCCTGCTGTACTACCGTAGCGACCTGCTCAGCACGCCGCCGACCACCTGGGCGCAGCTGCGCGCGGACTGCGCTATCGCCCACCGATTGAGTATCGGCTGCTACGCCGGGCAATACGCTCGCGGTGACGACCTGGCGGCCAACACCTTGGAGGCCATCGGCTCGGCCGGTGGGCAGGTTCTGCGTCCGGACGGCGAGCCGGCCGACCTCAACGCGGCCGGAGTGCGAAATGGCCTGCAATTCCTGGCAGATTCCTATCGCAACGGGGTGATCCCGCCGGCTGCCATCACCTACC
The DNA here is from genome assembly GCA_050999655.1 of Jatrophihabitans sp. Lineage (GTDB taxonomy): Bacteria > Actinomycetota > Actinomycetes > Mycobacteriales > Jatrophihabitantaceae > Jatrophihabitans_A. The sequence continues at coordinate 1,392 of JBPCPA010000162.1, read as the reverse complement.
GGGCCAGCCAGACGAGCAGGGCATTCGGCTCGGGATCGCTGCTGTTCATGCGCAACTGGGCCACTGCCTACGCTACCATCGCGGCCTCGCCGGTGAAGGCCAACGTCAGAATGGCCCTCCTGCCGGGGTCCGCCGGGCCCGGTCGGCCGGCGCTCGACGGCCACAGCCTCGGTCTCACCACCGCAGCGCGACACCGCGGCACCGCGCTTGCGTTCATGAATTACCTGCAATCCAGCGACGTTCAGACTGGCCGACTGGCATCGGCGCAGCTGGCGCCGGTGCTCGCGGCCAGTTATCACGATCAGGCTCTGGCCGCCAAGTACCCGGTGCTGGCCGTGCTCGGGCAGAGCCTGCGGCAGGCGCAACCAGCGCCGGTCAGCCAGTTCTATCCCAGCATCAGCGACGCGATCTCCGAGGCCGGCTATGCCACGATCGGTGGTACCAGGTCAGTTCCGGCGGCGATCTCTCAACTGCAGCAAGAGATAACCGCCGCAGCTCGCTAGTCAGCCAGTTGCAAATCAGGATCTGCTACGAGCAGGCGCAGCTCGGCGATCGGCACCGGGACGCCGGCCGGCACGTGTGCCAGCACCGCGACGCTGTCGCCGGCGCGGCTGCCGGGTTGCACCAGCACCAGATCGGCCGGCCCCTGCTGAGGAATCGGTGTGCTGACATGTGCCGACACCGCCGGTGCGTCCGGCCGGTAGTCCGACTCGATGGTGACGTGGATGCCGGACGGGGTGCTGAAGGCGAGGCTTCTGCGGTAGTCGGTGGCACCCGCGGCGTCGTAGACCACCGTCATCGGCGTCGGTGTCATGGCCGGAAAGAGCCGGGCAAGCGTGGTCGGGAACTCATCGGCCGGGATCGAGCCGTAGCTGCACTGGCCCCCGACCGGGCAGCCGGTGAGGTCGGCGGTGGCCTGGCCGGGGCTGGCTGGCAACACCCGGGTGCTGATCACCGGCCGGCCGCGCTGGTGGTAGCCGATGCCAGCCGTGACCGCGGCCAGCAGCGCCAGCCCGGCGGCCAGCGCGCACCAGCGCAGCGGGATGCGGCGGCCGGCGCGCCGCGGTCTCGGCCCGGGCCGCTGGCGGCTGGGTGTCGCGCCGTCGATGGTGAAGTGGATGTCGTCGCTGCTGGTTGTCACGGGGCCAGCTGCGCGTCCTGGTCGCGGGACAGTTGCAGCACGGCCTGATCCAGCCGGTCGGCCAGGCCCGGTGGCGAGATCAGCACCAGGCTCAGCGAGCAGCCGGGCCGGCCAGGCGTGACGCTCTGCAGCAGGTGCGAATCTAGGATTTCGTTGCCGGCGAGATCGATATGGTTGCGATCGAAGCGGCCGGAGCTCGCCGGATCGTTGGCCGGCTGCCCGGGCAGTTGCTGCGCGACCAGGCTCAGGAC
>JBPCPA010000081.1:0-11550 GCA_050999655.1 Jatrophihabitans sp. | reverse complement strand
GGAGAGAAAGAAAGGAACAAGGACCCGCCAGACACCCTCGCGAACGCCGCCCCGCCCTCCCCCCCCCCCCCCCCCCGACCTGGTCGGCGTACCACTGCGGGCGGAGCTGACCGCCCTGTACGACGGCTGGCTGGCCGGCCTGCTGCCGGCGGTGCCGGGGATCGCGTTGCTGGCGGTCGGCGGCCTGGGCCGCAAGGAACCCACCCCGTTCGGTGATCTGGACCTGGTGCTGCTGCACGACGGCAAGGTGGCTGACCTCGCCGCGATCGCCGACTCGGTCTGGTACCCGGTGTGGGACGCCGGGGTCGGGCTGGACCACTCGGTGCGCACGCCCGACCAGGCGGTGACGGTGGCCGCCGAGGACCTCAAGGCGATGCTCGGGATGCTCGACGCCCGTCACGTGGCCGGTGACCCGGCCCTGACCGGGCTGCTGCGCGAGCAGGTCATCAGCCGGTGGCGGCGGGCGGCGCCGTCCCGGCTGGCGGAGTTGCAGGAACTGGCCCGGGGCAGGTGGCGCAGCCGGGGCGATGCGTCCTTCCTGCTCGAACCGGACCTCAAGGACTGCCGGGGCGGGTTGCGCGAGTGGGTGGGACTGCGCGCACTCGCCTCGGCCCAACTTCTGGATCTGAGCGCCCCGATGATCCAGGCCAGCACCACCCTGCTGGACGTCCGGGGCGAGTTGCACCGGCTGGCCGGCTGGTCCACCGATGTGCTGCGCGCCCAGGACCGGGACACGGTGGCCCTGGCGCTGGGCATGCCGTCACCCGACGCGGTGCTGCGGGCGGTGAACGAGGCCGCCCGGACCCTTGCCTACGCCACCGACGTGAGCTGGCGTCGGGTGGCCGCCGTCCAGCCACCGCCCAGGTCGCTGCTGCGCCGGTTGCGTCCCGGTGCCGGCACCGCGCCTGAGCTGGTGCGGGTGCCGCTGGCCAAGGACGTGGTGGTGCAGAACGGTGAGGTGGTGCTGGCCCGTGACGCCGACCCATGGGCTGATCCGGTGCTGCTGCTGCGGGTGGCCCGGGCCGCGGCCACCGTCGATCGTCCGATCTCGCCGTACGCGCTGACCCGGCTGGCCACCGAGGCCGGGCCGCTACCCGAGCCCTGGCCGGCCGTGGCCCGGGCCGAGTTCGTGTCGCTGCTGGGCGCCGGCGCGCGGGCGGTCACGCCGCTGGAGGCGCTGGACCAGCACGGCCTGCTGAGCCGGTTGATACCGGAATGGGAGGCCGTCCGGTTCAAGGCGCAGCACAACCCGGTGCACCGCTTCACGGTGGATCGCCACCTGATCGAGACCGCGGTGCGAGCCGGCGAGCTGGCCGCCGAGGTCGCCCGGCCGGACCTGTTGCTGGTCGGCTCGCTGCTGCACGATCTGGGCAAGGGCTACGCCGGTGACCATTCGGTGGTCGGAGCTGCGCTGGCGTTGCGGGTCGCGACCCGGATGGGCTTCGACGAGCCGGACGCCGCGACCGTGGCCGCGCTGGCCCGCCACCATCTGCTGCTGCCCGACACCGCCACCCGGCGCGATATCGCCGATCCGTCCACCGTGCAGATCGTGGTGGCAGCCATCGGCGGCTCTGGCGAGCTGCTGGACCTGTTGCACGCGTTGACCATCGCCGATGCGGCCGCCACCGGCCCGGCGGCCTGGAGCGACTGGAAGGCGTCGCTGGTCAGCCAGCTGGTCCGGCGGGTGCACCGGGTGCTCGGCGGCGATCCGCAGCCGGCCGCCGAACCGCCGTCAGCGGCGGTGCTGGAGCTGGCCCGCAGCGGCCAGACCCGGGTGGCGATCGAGGGCAGTGATGTGATCGTGGTGGCACCGGACGCACCGGGCCTGCTGTCGGTTGCCTCGGGCCTGCTGGCGCTGCACTCGCTGGACGTCCAGGCCGCTGAGGTGCGTACCGAGGAGGGGATGGCGGTCAACCGGTTCACCGTCACGCCCCGGTTCGGCGAGTTGCCCGATCCGGCCCTGCTCAACTCCGACCTGCGCCGGATCCTGGCCGGCACGCTGGCCCTGGACCAGCGCCTGCGGGCCAAGGAGTCCACCTACCGGACGGCCGGCCCCCCGGCCGGTGAGGCGGTGCCGCGGCTGCTCTGGTTCGACGACGAGGCCACCGACGCAACCGTGCTGGAGGTACGGGCCCGCGACGCGATCGGCCTGCTGCACTGGGTGACCGCGGCACTGGAACGCTGCCAGGTGGATATCCGCTCGGCCCGGATCTCCTCGCTAGGCGCGCATGTGGTGGACGCCTTCTACCTGACCGACAGCGATGGCAAGCCGCTGTCGGCCGAGCACCAGGCCGAGGTCCAGACCGAGATGGCGACCGCCTTGGCAAGCTGACCGGGCCAGCTGACCGAGCGGGCGCACCGCGCCGGCAAACGGTCTTGACCGACCGGTCGGTCGGGTCGTACTGTCGGGCCCGTGACAGCCCCGGACCCGCGCCGCGATCCGCCCGGCCTGGACCTGGTCCGGCTGACCGGCTGGCTGGACCAGCAACGTCCGGGCCTGCGCCAGGGTGAGCTGAGCGCCGAGGTGATCGTGGGGGGCAGGTCCAACCTGACCTACCGGCTCACTGACTCCCAGCAGGTCGGGGCGCTGCGCCGGCCGCCGCTGGGCCACGTGCTGCCTACCGCGCACGACATGGCCAGGGAGTTCAGGGTGATCTCGGGCCTGCACGGCACCGCGGTGCCAGTGCCCGAGCCGGTCGCGCTCTGCGCCGACCGCGACGTTCTCGGCGAGCCGTTCTACCTGATGTCCTTCGTGGACGGCATCGTCATCGATGATCCTCGGCTGGCGCCGGATGTCGGCACCGCGCGCCGGTCGACCGAGCTGCTCGTCGACACCCTGGTGGCGCTGCACGCCATCGAGCCCGCACAGGTGGGGCTGGCCGAATTCGGCAGACCCGAGGGCTATCTGCAACGCCAGGTCGCGCGCTGGCACAAGCAGTTTCTCGCCTCGCTGCCCGAGGGCGGCGCGGTCGAGGAAGCCGTGGTGGCCAGCCTGCAGACCCACCTGCCGACCCGTTCCAGGGCTGGCATCGTGCACGGTGACTACCGCTTGACCAACGTCCTGTTCAGCGCCGACCTGGCCCGGATCGAGGCGGTGGTGGACTGGGAGATGGCCACCCTCGGTGACCCGCTGACCGACCTCGGGTTGCTCTACGTCTACCACGAGCGGGCCGCCACCGCCCATTCGGTGATGCCGAACTTCCCTGCCGACAAAGGGTTTCTGTCGCCGGAGCAGATGATGCTGCGCTACGCCGAGCAGTCCGGGCGGCCGCTGGACAACCTCGACTGGTACATCGCCTTCGGCTATTTCAAGCTCGGCGTGATCGCGGCCGGCATCCATGCCCGCTACCTGCAGGGCAAGACCATCGGCGACGGCTTCGAGGTGTTCGGCGCGCTGCGCGACTCGACCCTCGATGCCGCCGCGGACCGACTGACCAGGATCGGAACGGTGTAGCAATGGACTTCACCCACAGCCAGACGTCCCAGCGCCTGCAGGCCGAGGTGAGCCGGTTCCTCGACGAGCTGGTCTACCCCGCCGAGGCCGAGTTTCACCGGCAGGACCTAGCCAATCGCGAATCCGGCCAGCCGTTCGCCACCCCGGCGATCGTCGGGGAGTTGAAGGTGGAGGCGCGTCGGCGTGGCCTGTGGAACCTGTTCCTGCCCGATGACCGGTTCGGGGCCGGCCTCTCGGTGCTGGACTACGCACCGATCGCGGAGCTGACCGGCCGCTCGATCCACCTGGCGCCGGAGTCGATGAACTGTTCGGCGCCCGATACCGGCAACATGGAACTGCTGGCCATGTTCGGCACCGCCGCGCAGCACCAGCAGTGGTTGCAGCCGTTGCTGGCCGGCGACATCCGGTCGTGCTTCTCGATGACCGAGCCGGACGTGGCGTCCTCGGATGCCACCAACATCGCCACCCGGATCACCGCCGACGGCGAGGACTACCTGGTCACCGGCCGCAAGTGGTGGTCGACCGGTGCGATGCGCGAGGAATGCCGGCTCGCGATCGTGATGGGGGTGTCTGACCCGGACGCCGATCGGCATGCCCGGCACTCGATGATCCTGGTGCCGCTGGACGGCCCGGGCGTGACGGTGCACCGCTCGACCACGGTTTTCGGCTATGACGACGGGCCGCACGGCGGGCACGGGGTGATCAGCTTCGATGATGTCCGGGTGCCGGCCGGCAACCTGCTCGGCCCGCGCGGCGGTGGCTTCGCGATGGCCCAGGCCAGGCTGGGGCCGGGCCGGATCCACCACTGCATGCGCTCGCTGGGAATGGCCGAACGGGCGCTGGAGCTGATGGTGGAGCGGGCCGGCAGCCGGAGCGCCTTCGGCTCGCCGCTGGCTCGCCAGGGCGTGGTGCGCGAGTGGATCGCCGAGTCCCGGCTGGCCATCGAGCAGGCCCGGTTGCTGGTGCTCAAGGCCGCCTGGCTGATCGACACGATGGGGGTCAAGCAGGCCGCCACCGAGATCGCCGCGATCAAGGTGGCCGCACCGCGGGCGGCCTCCTACGTCCTGGACCGGGCCATCCAGACCTTCGGCGCGGCGGGGGTGTCCGGCGACACGCCGTTGGCCGAGATGTGGGCCGGCCTGCGCACCCTGCACCTGGCCGACGGCCCGGACGAGGTGCACCTGCGCAGCGTGGCCCGGGTCGAGATCGCTCGCCAACTTGCCGGCCGGCCCTCGGCATGAGCGTCGCGGTGGAGTCCGGAACCCGGCCGCGGATCGTGGCCGCGGCGGTCTCGCTGTTCGCCGAGCAGGGCTTCGACGCGACCAGCGTGAACCAGGTGGTGGCCCGTGCCGGGGTCGCCAAGGGCGCGCTGTATCACCACTTCGAGTCCAAGGACGACCTGCTCTACGAGGTGTACCGCGAGCTGGTGGACCGGCAACTGGCCGGTCTCACCGCGATCCTGGCGCGCAACTTGCCGCCGGCCGAGACGCTGCGTGCGCTGATCGGTGACCTGGTCCAGACGACCGCCGCCAGCGCCGCCGAGGCGAAGGTGTTCGCCCGGGAGAGCCACCGGCTCGGCGATGCCAACCAGGCCCGGGTGCGCAGCGCCCGGCGCAGCATTCACGACGCCTTCATCGAGCTGGTCCGCTCGGCCCAGGCCAGCGGCCGGTTCGGCACGGTCGCCTCGCCGGAGATGGTCACCTTCACGGTATTCGGCGTGATCAACGAGCTGCCGGTCTGGTACCGCCCGGACGGTCCCAAGCAACCCACCCAGCTGGCCGACGAGCTGTCGGCGTTGATCCTGGCTGCGCTGGCCACCGACCGGGCGGGGAGCGGGCAGCGATGAGCTGGGGGCTGACCGTGCCGCTGACCGGCCTGGGCCCGGGCGAGCAGGCCGAGCTCTACCGGGCGTTGCCGGGCTGGGGCTACACCGACGTCTGGTCCTCGGAGGTGTCCGGGCCGGATGCCTTCACCCCGCTGGCGCTGGCCGCGGCCTGGCAACCGCAGTTGCGGCTGGGCACCGCGATCGTGCCGGTGTTCACCCGGGGCCCGGCGCTGATCGCCCAGTCGGCGGCGACCCTGGCCGCTGCCGCGCCGGGCCGGTTCAGCCTGGGCCTGGGTGCGTCCAGCCCGGCGATCGTCGAGCAGTGGAACGGCATCGCCTTCGACCGTCCATTCCGTCGCAGCCGGGATGTGCTCCGCTTCGTCAAGGCGGCACTGGCGGGTGAGCAGGTCAGCGGCGATTTCGACACCTTCTCGGTGCACCGCTTCCGGCTGGAGCAGCCGCCGGACCAGCCGGTGCCGGTGCTGCTGGCCGCGTTGCGACCGCAGATGCTGGCGCTGGCCGGCCAGGAGGCCGACGGGGCGATCCTGAACTGGCTGGCGGCCACCGACGTCCGGACCTGCCTGGCCGAGGTGGCCAACCCGGACGCCACCATCGTGGCCCGGATCTTTCTCTGCCCGACCGAGGACGCCGGTTACGCCCGCACCCTGGGCCGGCGGCTGATCGCGGCCTACCTGACGGTGCCCGCCTACGCCGAATTCCATCGCTGGCTCGGCCGCGAGTCCGCGCTGGGGCCGCTGTGGCAGCTCTGGGCGGCCGGTGATCGCAAGGCGGCGGCCGCCTCGATTCCCGACGAGGTCATCGACGCGCTGGTGTTACACGGCTCGCCGGCCAGCTGTCGCGAGCAGGTTCGGGCCTACGTCCAGGCCGGGGTGCAGGTGCCGGTACTGGCCGTGCTGCCGACTCCGCAGCAGGCCGACCCGGCCGGCCTGGCCACGGTACTGGCCGGGCTGGGACCGACCTCGCAGGAAGAAGGAACGCTTCGATGAAAATTGCCGATTCGGTCATCGTGGTCACCGGAGCCGGTAGCGGCATCGGCGCCGAACTGAGCCGCCGGTTCGTTGCCGAGGGCGCGGCGGCGGTGGTGCTGGCCGATCGCAACCTGGGCGCGGCCGACGCCGTCGCCCGGGCACTGGGGGAGCGGGCCCGGGCGGTCGAGGTGGACGTGACCGACGAGGCCGCGGTGGCCGCGCTGGTGGCCGGCGTGCTGGCCGAGCACGCCCGGATCGACCTGTTCTGCTCCAACGCCGGCATCCCCACCGGGTTCGGCATCGAGGGCGGCGCGGCGGCCGAGGACGCCTGGCAGCGCACCTGGCAGGTGCACGTGTTGGCCCACGTCTATGCCGCCCGGGCGGTGTTGCCGGCCATGATCGAGGCCGGTGGTGGCTACCTGCTCAACACCGCCTCGGCGGCCGGCCTGCTCAGCTCACCCGGCGACGCGCCGTACTCGGTCACCAAGCACGCAGCGGTGGCCCTGGGCGAGTGGCTGGCCTACCAGTACCGCGATCGCAACATCCGGGTCAGCATGCTGTGCCCGATGGGGGTCGACACCCCGCTGCTGATGGACGGCCTGAACGCCGGGCTGGCGGCTGCCAGGGCGGTCGCTGCCTCGGCCGACGTGATCGGGGTGACCGAGGTCGCCGATGCGGTGGTCGCCGGGCTGGCCGCCGAGACCTTCCTGATCCTGCCGCACCCGCGGGTGGGTAAGTTCTGGGCTGGAAAGGCTGCCGACATCGACCGGTGGCTCGACGGGATGGCCAGACTGGCTGCCGAGGCCGGCACCACTATTTAGGGACTAGCGAGCGAGGATCGCGGCGAGCGCGAGCGAGCGAGGACCGGAACGAGCGGGCGATGAGCGCTCGCGCGAAGAGCGAAGGAAGGTTGAGCATGGCTGGAGTGCAGGATCGCGTCGCGTTGGTCACCGGCGGGGCGCAGGGCCTCGGAGCGGCGATCGCCGCCCGGCTGGCCGCCGGCGGGGCGAAGGTCGCGGTGCTCGACCTGGACGAGGGCAGGGCCGCCGAGACCGCCGCGGGGCTGGCCGGCACCGCGATCGGGATCGGCGCCGATGTCAGCCAGGCCGACCAGGTCGAGGCGGCGGTGGCCCGGGTGGTCGCCGAACTGGGCGGCCTGCAGATTTTGGTCAACAACGCCGGCGTGCTGCGTGACAACCTGCTGTTCAGGATGTCTGAGGGCGACTGGGACACCGTGATGAACGTCCACCTCAAGGGCGCCTTCCTGTGCAGCAAGACCGCCCAGCAGCACATGGTCGCGGCCAAGTACGGCCGGATCATCAACATGTCCTCGACCTCGGCGCTGGGCAATCGCGGCCAGGCCAACTACGCCACCGCCAAGGCCGGCCTGCAGGGCTTCACCAAGACCCTGGCCATCGAACTGGGGCCGTTCGGGGTGACCGTGAACGCCATCGCGCCGGGCTTCATCGAGACCGCGATGACCGCGGCCACCGCCGAGCGGGTGGGTAGCAACATCGACGACATGCGCGCCGCGGTGGCCGCGGCGGTGCCGGTCCGGCGTGGCGGGGTGCCCGAGGACATCGCCAACACGGCGGCGTTCTTCGCCGGCGAGGAGAGCGGCTACGTCACCGGCCAGGTCATCTACGTCGACGGCGGTCGTGGCCTGCTCTGAGCCCGCCGGGGGTCACGTAGCCTGGATGGTCTGAGGACTACGTCTGGTAGGGGTAACGCGTGTTCGACACACTGTCTGATCGGCTGACCAAGGTCTTCACCGGCCTGCGTGGCAAGGGTCGGCTGTCAGCGGCCGACATCGACGCCGTGGCGCGTGAGATCAGGATCGCGCTGCTCGAGGCCGACGTGGCGCTGCCAGTGGTGCGCCAGTTCATCGCCGCGGTCAAGCAGCGGGCCACCGGCGAAGAGGTCAGCAAGGCGCTCAACCCCGCCCAGCAGGTCATCAAGATCGTCAACGAGGAACTCGTCACCATCCTGGGTGGCCAGACCCGGCGGCTGCAGTACGCCAAGCACCCGCCGACGGTGATCATGCTCGCCGGCCTGCAGGGTGCCGGCAAGACCACGCTGGCCGGCAAGCTGGCCCACCACCTCAAGCAACAGGGCCACGCGCCGGTGCTGGTGGCCTGTGACCTGCAGCGTCCGAACGCGGTCACCCAGTTGCAGGTGGTCGGCCAGCGGGCCGGGGTGGCGGTGTTCGCGCCCGAACCCGGCAACGGCCAGGGCGATCCGGTCCAGGTCGCCCGGGACTCGATCGAGTTCGCCCGGCGGGCCCAGCACGACATGGTCATCGTCGACACCGCCGGCCGGCTCGGCATCGACACCGAGCTGATGCGCCAGGCCGCCGCGATCCGCGACGCCGTGCAGCCGCAAGAGATCCTGTTCGTGCTGGATGCGATGGTCGGTCAGGACGCGGTCAACACCGCCCAGGCGTTCAGCGACGGGGTCGGTTTCACCGGTGTGGTGCTCACCAAGCTGGACGGCGATGCCCGCGGCGGCGCGGCGCTGTCGGTGCGTTACGTGACCGGCCAGCCGATCATGTTCGCCTCCAACGGCGAGAAGCTGGAGGACTTCGACGTCTTCCACCCCGACCGGATGGCCTCGCGGATCCTCGGCATGGGCGACATGCTGACCCTGATCGAGCAGGCCCAGAAGACCTTCGACGCCGATGAAGCCGAGCGGATGGCGTCCAAGATCACCAGCGGCAACGAGTTCACGCTGGAGGACTTTCTCGATCAGTTGCAAGCGATTCGCCGGATGGGCCCGATCGGTAACCTGCTCGGCATGCTGCCCGGCGCCGGGCAGATGAAGGAAGCGCTGGCCCAGGTCGATGACCGCGATCTTGACCGGACGGCGGCCATCATCCGCTCGATGACCCCGGCCGAGCGGGCCGATCCCAAGATGATCAACGGCTCCCGCCGGCTGCGGATCGCCAATGGCTCCGGGGTGATGGTCAGCGAGGTCAACAACCTGGTCGACCGGTTCTTCGAGGCGCGCAAGATGATGGCCCAGATGGGCGCGATGATGCCCGGCGGCCGGCGCAATGCCCGCAACGCCAAGGGCAAGAAGGGCAAGAAGGGCAAGAGCTCCAAGGGCCGCGGGCCCACCCAGGCGCGGCTGCCGGCCGGCTTTCCGGGGATGCCGGGTGCCTTCGGCCAAGGGCCGGCGGGTGGCGCCGGCCCGGCCGGTGGCTTCGGGCCGGCGGCGCTACCGCCGGGCATGGAGCTGCCCGACCTGTCCAAGCTCAAGTTCCCGAAGTCCTGACCGGCTGGCCGGAGCCGGCGAGCTGATGGGCGCGTTGGAAGGACACGTCCAGCAGCGTCCCGATGTCGCGTACCGGAACGCCGGCCACGACCAGTTCCTTGGCCAGTCGGCTGGCTTCGGCCTGGACGGCTGATTCGGCTGCCAGCGCCCGGGCACGCTGCTCTCTCAGCCAACCCACCCGCTGCTCGATGACGATTCCGCCGACGTTGCCGATTGCCACGTCCACCTGCACGCTCGACAACGGCAGGTCCTGGCTCACAGCGATGAGCTCACGTGCTACGGCCTCCACCTCCGAGAGCCTGCGTGCCTGCGTCAGCTCGTCGAGTGCAGGGATCGAAACCATCCACCACTTTCCTTCGCGGCTGACGTCCGCTCGATAGCTGCTCATCGCTGCTCCTGACAGTCGCATTCGGCCATCGCCGAGCGAACCTTCCGGACGACGCCGGCGAGATCACCCGTGCCCGTCCGGCAGCGTGAGTTGATGGTTGTGTCCCGGGCAGTACCACCGCGAGTGTGAGCCCACAGTCCTACCTCGCTTCCAGCCGGCGGTCCGGAGGACCCTGACGATCGCTCGGGTCGGTTGTTCGGAGACCACCAGAAATAGTCAAGCAGGCTAGACTGCAGCAAGTCAAGGCGGCTAGACTGATTTCGTGCCAGCGGAGGGTGCGGCCCACTCGGCGCCGTCCGGCGGGCGTGCGCCCGTTGCCACCCAGCTGCCCGATAAGCTGCCGGGGCCAGCAGGATCCGCCGAAGGGGACGCAGATGGCCGAAGCAACCGACACCGCCACCACGATCGCCGCCGGCTACACCTTCAGCGGGCCGGCCCTGGAACTGGGCAGCGTGGTGATCGAGGGCACTGCCCATCCGGATGCGCGAATCCGGGTGCCGCTGGGCATGCTGAACCGGCACGGCCTGATCGCCGGGGCGACCGGCACCGGCAAGACCAAGACCCTGCAACTGCTGGCTGAGCAGCTCTCGGCCAACGGCGTCCCGGTCGTGGTGGCCGATATGAAGGGTGACCTGTCCGGGCTGGCGCAGCCTGGCGCCAGCAGCGACCGGATCACCGGGCGCGCCAAGGACACCGGTGATGACTGGACGCCCACCGGCTACCCGGTGGAGTTCCTGGCCCTGGGCGGCCTGGGTTCGGGAGTCCCGGTCCGGGCCACCATGACCGCCTTCGGCCCGCTGCTGCTGGCCAAGATCCTGGAACTCAACCAGACCCAGGAGGCGTGCCTGGGGCTGATCTTCCACTACGCCGACTCGGCCGGACTGCCGCTGCTGGACCTCAAGGACCTGCGGGCGCTGATCCAGTACCTGACCTCGGATGAGGGCCAGGCCGACCTGGCGGGTATCGGCGGTCTGAGCAAGGCCACCGCGGGCGTGATCCTCCGCTCGCTGATCGCCTTGGAAAACAACGGTGGCGAGGTGTTCTTCGGCGAACCGGAATGGGAACCGGCCGATCTGATCAGGCAGAACCCGTCCGGCCAGGGAGTCATCTCGGCGCTGGAGCTTGCCACTATCGCCGACAAGCCGCAGCTGTTCTCGACCTTTCTGATGTGGTTGCTGGCCGACCTGTTCCACGAACTGCCCGAGGTGGGCGATCTGGACAAGCCCAAGCTGGTGTTCTTCTTCGACGAGGCCCACCTGCTGTTCACCGGAGCCTCCAAGGCCTTTCTCGATCAGGTGACCCAGACGGTCCGGCTGATCCGGTCCAAGGGGGTCGGGATCTTCTTCATCACCCAGGTGCCGGCCGACGTTCCCGACAGCGTGCTCGGCCAGCTCGGCAACCGGGTGCAGCACGCGCTGCGGGCTTTCACCCCCGACGACGCGAGCAACCTGGCCAAGGCGGTGCGCACCTACCCCAAGACCGGCAACTACGACCTCGCCGAGCTGCTCACCCAACTCGGCATCGGCGAGGCAGTGGTCACCGTGCTCTCCGACAGCGGCAGCCCGACCCCGGTCGCCTGGACCCGGCTGCGCGCGCCCCGGTCGCTGATGGCGCAGCTGGA
>JBPCPA010000073.1:0-13374 GCA_050999655.1 Jatrophihabitans sp. | reverse complement strand
GGTGCGGACCAGGGCGCGCAGGTCGTCGAGGTTGCGGGCCAAGCGGTCCATCGAATGCACCACCACCGTGTCCCCGTCGCGGACGAAGGCGAGCATCGCCTCCAGCTGCGGGCGGGCCGTGCTGCGGCCCGACGCGCTGTCAGTGAACGTCCGGTCCAATGCGATCCCGTCGAGCTGCCGCGCGGCGTTCTGATCCAGGCAGCTCACCCTGGTGTAGCCGACCTGCTGCCCGCTCATCAGCGCCTCCCGACCTTGAAGTGTCAGGCTGGACCCTAAGACCCACGGTGGCACGTGTCCATCAACCCGCGTCGCGGCCCTAACCTGACGCCCTCACCGCCTTGCCCCTGACGTCAGGTTGAGGTACACCCTTGACTTACGGGGTACTGAGGGTCGCGCCGAGTTGGTTGGCAAGGACATCAACTGCGGTCACAAGTGCGGCGTGGAAGTCGTCCTTTCCTACGTTCGCCTCGGGAAATGATCGGATGACGTCAAGGTGGCCGTTCTTGCGCTGCAGATCAACTCGGCCGAGGAACTGATGGGTGGTGTTGAGCACGCCCATCACGTAGTGGCCGTAGGTTCGTTTGTGCGCGGGTTTGTAGGCTTCGAAGGTGTAGTCGAAGTTATGGACGCGGCGTGTTCTTTCGCGGTCCCAGATCAGGTTGTCGAATGGTCCGATCAGTCGTGGCTCGCGAAGTGATGCACTGCGCGGAAGCTGTGTTGCGGAGAGCATCCAGGCCTGCTCGGACCAGCTTTCGGCGGTGACCGGGATCGCGTTGCAAAGGGCGAGGCCTTCCGCAGTGTCCTCTGGTGTCAGGTTGTAGTAGGTGGCGATGTCATGGGCTGTAGCGACTCCGAGGCTGCCTAGTACGCGGCGGGCCAGCGTTTCGAGGATGACCTCGCGGGATAGGTCGGTTTGGATGGTCGTAGCCAGCAGCCGGCGTTCGGGTAGGTCATACACCCGCCGGTTGGCTCGCCGCTCGCTGCAGATTAGTTCACCGCGCCAAAGCAACCACTCTGCTGCGCGCTTTCGTTCGGACCAATCCCATCCGTCTGTGCGACCGCTAGCTCCTTCGATCTCGCGAATCGTCACACCGTGTTCGCTGTCACCCACGATGGCAAGTACCTCGGCGTAGGCCGCCCCGCTCGGCTGCTCTGCCCGGTTGACAGCCCGCGCCCGTGCCAGTCGCAGCAGCGGCCAATCCTCGGCCGGCACCAGGCAGGCGGCATGCACCCAGGTCTCGAACACTGTCGCCGGCCCCGGTGACCACAACTGGCCATCCACCATCGCCACGGATGCGTTGGCGGACATGCGAGCGAGACAGGTCAGGTTATGGGCTCGGTCGACCCGGCGTAGCGCGTCGAGTTGGAGCAGCCCGATCCGGCGCAGCACCGCGGCGCTGCTGGTGGTGTCGTCGCCCCCGAACTGGGCAGCCACCGCGAGCGTCTTTGCCTCATTGGCGCTGAGCGCGACTGGTTGGCCACCCACGCCCGTGGCTGACGTAACTTTCATGGTGAGCTAGCGGGCATCGCCAAGTTTTCGCTGGCCGCAGCAGCCGGAGACGGTGTACGAAGTTGGTAGAGCGAGTAGGCCACCAGCAGCAGCGCCGCGGCGCTCAAGCTGACTGAGATGGCGTGCAGTTCATTGTGTCCGCTGAGCCAGCCCGCGACAGCCAAGCCAATGATGTAGCCGACGTCGTTGCCGACCGGGACCCAGGTGTTGGCTTCGTGAATGGCCGAACGGGGGATGTCAGCGTCCATCATCAGGTAGGCGTTGATGTAGAGCGGCGTGACAGCCAAGCCAGCCACGCCGAGCAGCAAACCCAGTTGCCATGGACTATGTGCCCAAGCCCCCATGACCAACGGGGTGCCGAAGATGACGCCGAGGACGGCATGGCGCCGGCGCAGGCTAGGGCCGAGGTTGACCGAACCATAGGTGAAAGCACCGATGATGCCGCCCAGGCTGATGCAGGCGATGACGAAGCCCGAGTTGGCAGCGCGACCGTGCGCTTGGCTCAGTGCCGGGGCAAGGATGCCGACGATGCCCAGTTCGACACCCATCAGAATCAGCGGGGCGACGATGCGTTGCAGTTCCGGGGTGGCAATCGGGCCGGCTGCGGTCCGCAACGCTCGCCGAACTTTGTCAAGCCGACCGGCCCCCGTGGTCGTTGCCGGAGGGGTCGCTTTGGCGACCTGTTGACGCAGGGCGGCACGGATCTCGCTAGGCAGCAGCGTCAGCACGCTACCGGCGATCACGGCGGCGGCCACCACGTACAGCGCGCTGCGCGGGCCGAGTCCCAGCATCAACACCGAGGCAAGGAACGGGCCGACCAGAAACCCAGCTTCTTCTAAAATTGAATCGTAGGAGTGCAGTGCCTTGACTTCAGCGTCCGTGGTGGCGATGGTGCGCCACACGGTGCGAATGACCGCATCAAGTGACGGACTGCTCAGTGCCATGATCACGGCCGAGGCTGCAGCGGTCCAGATCGGCAACCGCCCGCTGATCGAGCAGACCACGAGGCAGGACAGCGCGATGGCCGTGATCACCGTCTGCGGCAGTACGACCCGGGAGCGACCGATACGGTCGAGCAGACGCGCGCGGAACGGTGCGGTTAATGCCAGCGCGGCAACCCGGAAACCTTGAACGAGCGCGGCCGCGGCGAAGCCCCGCACCTCCGCTGTCGCCACTACCAGCACGATCGGAAAGCCCGCCCCGGCCACCCGGCGCAGCGCGAGCACACCAAGCAGTTCGAGCGCTCTCCGATCCCGGACAACCGCTGTCAGCGCGTTCACGTCACCTCTTCGAGCTTGGCCTGCAAGGAGTCCCGGTGCAACAACAGCATCCGCGCGAACGGTTCTCCGCGCTGCAGCTGAATCGATGCGGTCGGGCGGATGGCGATACTGAAACCGCCGGTGTCCCAGCTACGGTTGACCTGCCGGTCAGTGAGTAGCCCCGTTGGGATGGTTAGCCCGCGCTGGTCATCGCAGCCGGTAACGAGCAAGAGGTACTCGGCCGGGATACGCAGGCCCCAGCCCAGGTGCCACTCAGCTGTGCCATCACCGTTCGGAACAAACATGGCTTCCCACGCGTCGTCACGGCCACGGTATTGATAGGACCGGAGCCAGCTGGTGCGTTCGGTCGCGATATAGCCCTCACCACGTTGCCAGAACTCACTCATGCCAAGCAGGCGACCGGCGCTTGGCAGATCTTCATCAGCGCCGATCTGAGCATCCTGGAACGGGTGGAGTGTCACCGTGATCGGCGCACACAGGATCCAGCCGGCCTCCTGGCCCATGACCCAGGGCGGGCAGGCTTCGGGCCGGCGAAAGTTACGGTGATAGCGGAAGCTGCTGTCGAGATATTTGGCTTCCTCCCGAGCGCTTTGCCGTTCCACGTGACGTTTCTGTGGCAGGACTGCCCATTCATGGATTCGTCGGACCTCGATAACAGGGTGCACGCCCGCGCCTTCACGTCGACAACTACGCAACAAAACAACTGCTGACTGCGGTCCGCCCCTAGACAAACCGCAGTCAGCATGCCTGCAAGTTACCGACCAGCTGCGCCAGCCGCGGCGGCGGCCTGTCCAGCCTTAAGCCCGGAGACATCCAGCAGCGCAACGCTGCACGGTCCATAGCCCACCTCGACCGGCTGATAGTCGAAGCTCCCAACCGGTTCATCCAGCGGCGCCGAATTGAGGTCAACCAAGGTCAACGTGTTGGGGCCATAGTCCGGACCGCCCCCGAAACCGGGGCTGTTCCGGTCGAAATTGGTGATGTAAAGCGTGTCATCATCGGGATCGACGGTCAGGCCCCGTGGTCCTGGACCCACCGGGATCCGTCGAGTCTGTAGCAACGTCGCCAGGTCGATGACCGCAATCTCAGAAACGGTCTCCACCGAAACGAGCGCGTAGCGAGCGTCGCTGGTGAATGCAACCGCTCGACCACCAATGTGACCAAGCTCGACCGACTGCACCGCACCGGTCGCGATATCGATGACCGACAGGTGTTTGGCCTGAGTGTTGGCCACGAACAGCCGCTTGCTCGACGGCTCGATCGAGGCGCTATAAGGGTGGGCGGTGCGTCCGACGTCAAAAATATCGGTGATCGCGACCATCTCGGGCCGATCCTCCTTCAGCCCCGACAGATCAAACTTGGCCACGACTCCGTCACCCCAGATGCAGACAAACGCGCTCAGCCCATCCGGTGTCACGGCCATATGGCGCGGGTCGCGCCCGGTCGGGATCTGCCGGACCTCAACGTTCAGCTCAAGATCAACGATCGACAGCGTGTCCGAGCCCGAGTTGGAAACCAACAGGTACTTGTTACCGGGCACGATGCCCAAGCCGCGCGGCCCGTGACCAACCTCTATCCGGCGCACCTCCTCAAGCGCCACCGGGTCAAGTTCCGACACCGTGTTCTGGCTGGTGTTGGACACGAACCCACGGCCGCTTGAGGTGAACTTGACCGCACCCCGCGGAGCATTACCGACCCGAATGGTCCGCAGCAGCGTGTGCTCGCCCTTGCCCGCCTTGCCGATCACCGAGATTGTTCCGTCGTCGGTGTCCGTAGAGAAGATTTCGACCTGAGCCATACGGCGTACCCCCTGTCTGCGTAGTGTCAATGCGTTGGACCGTACCTTGCATAACACCTCAAAACTACAGAATAGGCACAATGCCTACGAAGAGAACAGACCGCCGTCGCAAACGCGGGAACTGACACTTCATGTGGGACAGCCGACCCACGTAAACCGGATGATCTACCGCCCGCAGCTAACCAGTCACGCCACCAACTCCGCAGCTGTGCTTAGCGCACGATCCTGCACAGCTGCTACTCGCCCCCCTGAACGAACCGAATCCGCTCGGCGGGAACGCCCCGGTCGACCAGCATCTGTTTGAGTTCGTCGTAGACGTTCCATCCACCGGCCAGGCCGGTCCCGGCGCGGCCGCGGGCACTCGGAGTGCCGAGGTCGCTGAACACCAGCTGCAGCGCACCGGCGACGTCGCTGTCGCCGTAGCGGCGCTCGGCGTTGGCATGGTGAGTGGCGGCGATGCGGGTGGCGGCCGCGGTGAGCTTGGCGTCCTGGCCGGGGTCTCGGCCGAGCAGCCGCAGATCCAGCGCGGCCATGCGGCCGTGGGTCGCCACGCGGAGCATGTTGTCCTCATCGGGGGGCACCGCGCGGGCCTGGACCTTGTCGGCCCGCTCCGACAGTTCGTGCATGAACTCGCGCAGCTCGTCGGTGGCGGGAACGACGACGGTCTCGGCTTGGCCGTTGCGCAGGTCGGGGGTCGGGAGCTGGAGATCCTCGGCGGTCTTGATGTCTGCGCTGACGTGCCAGATGCGCAGCAGCTCGGGGACGTTGCGGAACTTCGCGAACCGCGACTTCATCCTGAATCGCGACCCGTCGGGCGCAAGCTCCAAGTCGGACGTGACCTCGCCGAACGTGGCGGCCCAGGTGTCGAAGTCGGTCAGGCCGGCCTCGTCGAGCAGGTCCGGTCGCAGGAACCGCTGCATCGTGTAGGCCTCGGCCACCGAGTTGGCGATCGGGGTGGCGGTGGCGAACGTGGCCACGCGCCCGCCGTGCCGCTCACGCAGGTAGCCCAGCTTCATGTCCAGGTCGCTGGCGCGCTGGGAGCCCTCGACGCCGACGCCCTCGATATTGGACACGGTGCGCAGGTTCTTGTAGCCATGCGCCTCGTCGGCGAAAACGTAGTCGATACCGGTCTCTTCGAAGTTAATGCCCGGGTCCTTAGCCGAATCGGTGAGCGCCTTGAGCCGTTCCTCGGCTCGCGACAGCGCCCCCTCCAGGCGTTTCACGGTCAGCCCGCGCCCGCCCTTGGCGGCTTCGAGCTGGCGGCGCATGTCCTCGAGCTGGGTGTCGAGGTAGCGCTGCTGCGCGGTGATCGACAGCGGCATCCGCTCGAACGCCGAGCGGGACACGATCACCGCGTCCCAGTCGCCGGTCGCGATCCGCGCGACCATCAGCCGGCGTCGGTCGCGCGATAGGTCATCGACCGACGCGGCGAGGATGCGGGCCTGGGGGTAGAGCTGCATCCACTCCCGCGAGAACTGCTCGAGCATGTGGTTGGGGACCACCACGCACGGCTTTTGCGCCATGCCGAGCCGCCGCAGCTCCATCGAGCCGATGACCATCTCGGCGGTCTTGCCGGCACCGACCTCGTGGGCCAGCAGCACCGCCGGCTCGGACACGATCCGCGCGACCGCGGCGAGCTGGTGCTCGCGGGGTTGGAAGGTGACAGTCAGGCCGGGCAGCTGCATCTGGCTGCCGTCATAGGAGCGCAGCACGATGCTGTTGAACATGTCGTTGTAGCGGCGTGCGAGCCGGTCGGATCGGTCGGGCTCGGCCCACACCCAGTCGCTGAACCGTTCGGTGATCTCGCCGGACTTCTCTTGCGCGGCGATGGTCTCGGTCAGGTTCGGAATGCGTGAACCGTCGGCGAGCACGTCAAAAATACGGATCGGGCGTTGCTCGAGCAGCGCGGCGGTGATCTCGCCGGCCGACATGCGCCCGGTGCCGTAGGTGCTGGTGGCCAGCACGCTGTGCCGCCCGCCTCGCACGGCCCAGGTGGATCCGCCGGGGTGCTCGACGGCGATGCCGGGTTCGTCGAGGACCTCGCGCAGGAACTGTTGGACGGTGTCGCCGTCGATCCAGGACGCACCGAGCCGGGCGTCGATCTCAGCTGGCGCGAGGTCGGCGGGCAGCACTTCGCGCAGCGCGGCGATGTTGGCGTCCCAGCGGCGGGCGCCGGTCGTGCCGTCGCTGTTGAGGGTGCCGGCGTCGCGTTCGGCGGCGGCTTCCGCGGCGACGAGCTTGGCGCGCACGTTTCCCGACAGGTACTGCGGGGCCGGGATCAGCCGCTCGTACTTTTCCGAAAAGTCGCTGTCGGGGTCGGTGAACACGAGGCCGGTGAGGGCGTGGCAGGTTTCGGCCTCGCTGCGTCCGAGCAGGCGGGCGACCTCGTCCAGGCGGACCTCGCCGTGGCTGTCGAGGCAGATCGCGACCGCGTCGGCCGGGGTGTCGGCGCCGAGCCGCGGGGTGCGGGGTGCGATGACGCGCCCGCTCATGATCGGGGCTTTGCGGGCGGTGCCGGTGGTGGCGTCGAAGTCCTCGAGCGCGTACACGGCGGGGGAGTGGGGGTCAGACCGGAAGCCGCCCTGGGGCGGGTTGATGCGGGCGAGCCGGTCGGCGCCGGTGATCTCGTCGACCCGGCCGGTGCGTCGCCAGCTGATCCGGTTGATCGGGCCGAACTGGTTGGCGTAGGCGTCGTAGCGGGTGTTGAGCTGGGCC
This sequence comes from Jatrophihabitans sp., assembly GCA_050999655.1. GTDB lineage: Bacteria > Actinomycetota > Actinomycetes > Mycobacteriales > Jatrophihabitantaceae > Jatrophihabitans_A. The sequence continues at coordinate 6,071 of JBPCPA010000073.1, read as the reverse complement.
CGCAGCGTGCTGATGTGCTGGCTGTCGTCGCGGTCGGCGGACTCGGCGGACAGCAGGGCCATGGTGGTGTCGCGCAGCCCGAGCAGCGCGCTCAGTTCCTTGGCCTGCGTCTTGGGCACCCGGTGCTCGGCGAGCGCGCCCTGGTCGACGACGGTGAAGCCTCCCGCGGCGTCGACGGCCAGATGTCCCTGCTGATGGTGCACGGGCGCGTCCGGCCGCAGGATCGGCGTCGGGCCGTCGCCGCGCTCACGCATCGCGGCCGGCGAACCGAACAGTCCTCGCGTTGAGTGATCGGGCTGGCGCGCGGTGTACTCGGCGACAGCGGTGGACAGGTGTCCGTGCAGCACGCCGCCGAGATGTTCGTCGTGATCGCGGCCAACGGTGACCGCGAGTTCGGGCCCGAACTGCCCGGAGCGGATACCGACCTCGCCGATCACCCGCTCGGGGTGGTGCTCGGCGAAGTAGCGGTTGACCAGCACCTCGCGTTGCTCGTCGCCGCCGATCGCCACGGTGCTGTCCCACTCGCTGGCATCGCCGGGTTCGTCGGCAGGATCGCGGCGGCGCAGCACCAGCACGTCGGTAATGACCTGGGTGCCGGCAGCCTTCTGGTGCGCGCTCATCGGCAGCCGCACCGCGGCGACCAGGTCGGCCATGCCCGCGATCTCGCGGCGCGCGGCCGGGTTGCCGGCATCCATCGTGTAATGGCTGGTCAGGACCGCGACGACGCCGCCGGGGCGGGTCAGCGCCAAGCTCTTGATGATGAAGTGGTTGTGCAGCGAGTGTCCGGCGGCGTTGTGGGTCTTGTCGTGCAACGCGATGTTGCCGAACGGGACGTTGCCGATGACCAGGTCGAGGTAGTCGCGGGGGATGCGGGTGTCGGCGAAGGACTCGGCGCGGATTTGCGCGTGCGGGTACAGGTGCGCGGCGATCGCCGCGGTGGTCGGGTCCAGCTCGACGCCGAACACCGCAGCGTCCTTCTCGCGGGCGGCGTCCGGGGCGAGGCCGAGGAAGGTGCCCGCGCCACAACCTGGCTCCAGCATGCGCAACGGTCGGCCCGCCTCGGCCAGGGTGTCGCCCAGACCGTTCTCGGTGACCACGTCCCACATCGCTCGGGCTAGGTCGGCGTCGGTGTAGTGAGCGTTGAGCGTGGTCTTCGACGCCGCGCGCCACTCCCGCTCGTCGAGCATCGAGCGCAGCTCGGCGCGGGCCCCAGCGAACTGCTCGTCGGCGTCGTCGAAGACCTTCGGCACCGCACCCCACCCCGACCAGCGGGCCAGCACCGCCTGTTCGGCAGGCGCGGCCGGCCTGTCCTCGGCCTGCAGCTGGCGCAGCATCCGCAGCGCCGCGACGTTCGCGTTCACCTTCGCCACCGGGCCCGCGGGCGCGAGGTCGTCCTGCACCCGCGGGCGGTAACTCACCGGTAGCGCGTCGGCGGCCGCGCCGATCTGCGTCTGGTCGCTACCCGGTGCGGGTTCCGGCAGTTGCAGAAACAACCGCTGCCCGGCTCGGCGTAATTGGGGACCGCCGGCCGCCGTCGGCGGGTCGCGGTGCACACCGACGTCTGGCGCGGCGACGGGCGGACCGGCTTCGTCGGCCTCGCCAGGAGCTACCTGGGCGGTGTCACCGTCGTGGTCGACGCCCCGCGGGTCGGTGGTCCGTCGTTCGTCGAGTCCTCCGGCGGGTCGAAGTCGTGGTAGTTCGGGTGGTCGGGCGTCATCACCACCGGCATCCACGGCGTCACGCCGATCACTCCCGGCTCCAGCAGGTGCCCGTCCTCGTCCCGCAGCCGACCCTGGTCCTCCGGATACTCCGAGTCCTCCGGGTCCGTCGGATAGTCCGGGTCCTCGGCCTGCGGGTGCCCCGACTCCGGGGGCAGCAGCACCAGCTCCCGCAACACCTGGGCCTCCGCGTCGAACCTCGCCATCCGCAGCCGACCCAGCTTCTGCAGGTACGTCTCGCCGCCCGGGTCGTCCCCGGCCAGCGCGATCTGCAGCGCCTCGATCTGTGTCTCCACCGTCTCGCCCAGCTCGGTGAAGTAGGTCTGCGGGTCCTCGATCTGACTGAGCTGGTTCGGACGCCACGTCGCCCAGTGCTGGTGCGCCTGCCGGCCCCACCGATTCATCGCCCTCACCTTTCCCAGCGCCGGCCGGCGGTGTCGCGGGCTGCTCGCTCGCGTCGTCCTCGGGCGGTCCCCACAGCAGTGCATCGAACGACATCTGTCCGTCGGGCACGCCACCGGAGTTGCGTCGCTTACCCCCGCTGCCAGCCATGCCTGCAGCTTGCTCACGAGTGTCGCACCCGATCCGCCGCCGGCCACGCTGTGAGCGCCGAAACGGGCCTCGAAGCGACCCGATGTGTGTCAGTACACGGTGTCACCCTCGAAAGAACACGCTCGATCTGAGGAGGGCGGCCACAATGACTGCGATGAGCGCACCCCTACCAATCACCGTCGGCACACCACGCGCCGGACACTTCGGCGCGTGGCGCGCGGCGACGTCGGTGCCCGCCATGGTCGGCAGCCTGCTCCTGCTGCTAGTGGCTTTCGGCTGGATGGGCCAGTGGGAAGGCCTGGTACTGCTGGGCTGGCTGGCCTCGGGAACCGTCGTGTTCACGGCTCTCGGTGAGCGGTTGGCCGTGACCGTCGGCTGCGGATTCCGGCGGCTGAGCCAGTCGCAATCAACCGCCGTCGAGCCGGTCTGGGCCTCGGCGTTGGTCCGGGCCGGGGTCGAGTCCCGCGACGTGGATCTCTACGTGCAGCGCAGCGTGGAGCTCAACGCCTACGCCGCTGGCGGTCGCAGCGTCGCCCTCACGACCGGGGTCGTATCGAAATTTCTGGCACGGCGTCTGGGCTCGGCCCACATGGAAGCGATTCTGGTCCACGACCTGTTGACCGCACCAGTGACCGATATGCGATCGATGCCCCTGTTGTTACCTTCGTGAGCGGCGCAGGGGGCGCGCGGGCGGTGTCGGCGGTTGCCTCGGTCGAGGTGCCGCACGTGGTGATCTGATGCTCTTCGAGTGGAGAGCTGGTGGTCCCCGTGACCGGACAGAGCAGCAATGCGTCGCCGCGTGACGTGAGCGGCATTGTCGTCGCTCGTGTCGGGGAAGTCGCGCCGTGCATGTCGGCGGCGGGCTTCGAGGTTCGTGATGCGGCTGGTCGGGCGGTCGGGGAGATCGACGCGTTCTTGGCGACGTTGGTGAGTGGCGCGGCTGAGGCGAGCTCGGCGCGTTCCTATGCGCTGGCGTTGATGCGGTGGTGGCGGTTCCTGGCGGCGATTGATGTCGCTTGGGATGCGGCGGGCGGCGTGGAGGTCCGTGACTTCGTGTTGTGGATGCGTTTCCTCGCGCGTCCCCGGCTCACGGCGGCGGGGGCAACTGTCGGGTACGCGCCGGCAACGATCAATCACAACCTGGCGGTGGTGAAGGGCTTCTACGCCCACCGGATGGAAGCCGGACACGGCCCGCTGGCCAATCCGGTGCCGGCGTCCGAGCGCCGCCAGGGCCGCCGCTCGGCGGCGCACCACAATCCGATGCACCCGCACGAGTCGGGCCGGCGGGCGCCCTTGCGGCAGAAGCTGTCTGAGCGCATCCCGCGGGCGCTGCCGGACCGCATGTTCGACGCACTGTTCGCGGTCGCCGGCTGCGACCGGGACCGGGCATTGCTCGCGTTCTGGGTCAGTACCGGAGCCCGTGCCTCGGAGCTGCTCGGCGTGAACATCGCCGACGTGGATGCTGGCACGCAGCGCATCGCTGTGATCCGCAAGGGCAGTGGCCGGGAGCAGTGGCTGCCGGCATCGGCGGACGCGTTCGTGTGGCTGCGGCTCTATCAACAGCACCAGCTGCGCCCGGTGGGGGAGCAGGCGTTGTGGCTGACCCGCCGCAGCCCACACCGACCGCTGAGCTACCCCGCGGCCCGTCGGGTGCTGCAGCGAGCCAACGCCGCGTTGGGCACAAGCTGGAGGTTGCACGATCTGCGCCACACCGCGGCGCAGCGGATGGTCGACGACCCGGGCCTGTCCTTGAGCGATGTGCAGTGGGTGCTCGGGCACGTCCACCTGTCGACGACGCAGCTGTACCTGCGACCGCGGGAGGAGGAGGTTGTGGCCCGCGTCCTGCAGCATTACCAGGAACGCCGCGACAGCCCGCAGACGAACCGGCCGGCTCTGCACGGCGCTTACCGCGCGGACGTACTGGCCGCGCTGCTCGGCGATGCCCACGACAGCGGTAGCGGAGTCGGTAGTGGCGGTGCTGGGTGAGTAGGCAGCTGCCACGCGACGCACCGGTTGCGAGCGGGCTTGGGGCGCTGCCTCGGGGGCACCGCCCATCGAAACTGCCGGGCACGCAGGTCCGCTCGCGCGTGCCGGAGCTCGCGACACCGGTGATCGCCCGGGCAGACCGGTGGCCGGACAGCGTGCAGCCGCGAGCAGCTACTGGTGGCAATGGGGGAACTGGACGGGCATCGTGACGTGAAGGAACGCGCTCGTCGACGACTGGCGCTGAGGCTGTTGCTGGACTGGATGGGCGGGTTCGCCGGCGACAGTTGGCAGCAGCGCTGGCTGGCCAGTGGCGCGGACGCGGCCGGCCGTGACTGGCCCAGTCTGGTGAGCTTCCGCGGCGTGAATAAGGCCTACCGGGTGACCCAGATGACCGGCGCCTCCTCTCGCCTGATCTTGATGGACGCGATCCGGCCCAGCTACGCGTGGCTATTCGCGACGATCGCCGGCACCCTCTACGAACGCTTCCGCGAGGTTCGCGACCCGGCCGGGTTCACTGCCTTGGACGTTGAGTGCGCCCGCACGACGCCACGGTTCACCCCGACCGACCAGCGCAGCGCCTACGTGCAGCTGTCCCGCATCTTGATCCACACCGGCGGGCGATTGGCCGACATCACCCTCGACGACTGTGTCGAGGCCTCCCGAGCGCAGCAGCAGTACCAACACAAGAACCACACCCACTGGTACCCGCTGCTGCGCCAAGCCGGGATCCTGCCCGAAACCAGCCCGCCGAGCATGCTGGCCGCCACCCGCCGCGGGCAGCTGAGCATCGCCGAACTCGTCGACGCCCAGCACGTCGCGTGCGGGCCGATCCGTGACCTGTTCATCGACTACCTCAGCGAACGTGCACCCGGTCTGGACTACAGCTCGATCGTCGCGCTGGTCAGCAAGCTGATCCGCCTGTTCTGGCGCGATCTGGAGATCCACGAGCCTGGCATCGACTCACTGAACCTCCCGGTCGAGGTCGCACGCCGCTGGAAGCAGCGCCTGAGCGTCGTCGGCCACGGCAAAGGCGCGGGCCGGCACCGCGAGGATCTCCAGGCGAACCTGATGGCGGTACGCGCGTTCTACGCCGACCTCACCCACTGGGCGCTGGAAGACCCGGGCCGTTGGGCGGCCTGGGTAGCGCCCAGCCCGGTCACCTCCCGCGACTTGGCCGGGATGGGCAAACAGCGCCAGCGCAGCGTCGCCCGCCGCCACCAACGCGTCCGCGAACTGTCACCGGTGCTGCCCCAACTCGTCACCCGCGCCGAGACGCAACGGCGCGGCGCGATCGCGCTGCTGGACGCGGCAACCAGCGCCGAGGCGGGGGAGTTGTTCGAGTCCGACGGCGTGAGGATGCGGCGTCTACCGCTCGCGCGTGACGGCCGGCCCGGCGTCATCTTCGGCCAGCCCCTCGACCCGCAGGCGCCGCGGGTCAACATCACGCTGCTGGAGGACTACGCGTTCTGGGCCTGGGCCAGCATCGAGGTGCTGCGCCACACGGCTATGCGGATCCGGGAGATGCTTGAACTCACCCACCGCAGCTTCGTCGCCTACACCCTGCCCGGCACCGACGAGGTCATCCCGCTGCTGCAGGTCGCACCGTCGAAGACCGACCGTGAGCGGTTGCTCGTGGTCAGCCCCGAACTCTCCGAGGCGCTGGCCTCGATCATCGCACGCGTCCGCGGCGGCACCGACCACATCCCGCTCGTCTCGCGCTACGACGGCGCCGAACGCCTACACAGCCCAGCCTTGCCGTTCCTCTACCAACGACCCCAAGGAGCGCGGCAGCAGCCCATCAGCACGATGTTCATC
>JBPCPA010000068.1:0-16344 GCA_050999655.1 Jatrophihabitans sp. | reverse complement strand
TGCCTACCCAGGGTGGCCTCGCGCCGCAGACCTACGGGGTCACCGACTACCTCAACGCCTTCAAGAAGTCGGGCAACCAGCAGGCTCTGAAGGACTTCTACGAGCTGTACTACCAGCCCGACCAGGTGAACCAGTTCATCAAGGCCGAGGGCTTTCTGCCGGTCACCAAGTCTGGCCTGGACGTCTTCAAGTCCGAGCCGGCGTTGAAGGTCTACATCGACACACTGCCCAACATCCACCTGACGCCCAACCAGGACCCGACCTGGGACAAGGTGTTGCTGGCCGTCCAGCAGCAGATCGGCGCGGCCGTCGCGCCGAACGGTGACCCGAAGAAGGTGTTGGACGCGCTGCAGAAGACCGCACAAGCGGGCGGCTGAGCGTGGCAGGCAGCCGCTCCCGGCGCGGCCACCTGTCGGTCTGGGTCGCTTTGCTGTGGCTCAGCCCGGCCCTGGTGCTGATCGCCGGGGTGGTGATCTACCCGGCGATCGAACTGGTTCGGGCCTCGCTGGCCACCTACTCGATCACCGGCCTGCGGACCGGTTCGGCCGGGCTGTCCAACTATCGCAAGGTGCTCGATCACCCCGACTTTCTGACGGTCATGAAGAACACCGCCGAATGGGTGGTGGCCGTCGTGGCGATCACGATCGTGATCGGCCTCGGCCTGGCCCAGTTGCTGTCCAAGGAGTTCTTCGGCCGCAAGGTGGTGCGCTGGGCGATCATCGTGCCGTGGGCGGCGTCGCTGGTGATCACCGCACGGCTGTTCACCCTGCTGTTCGACTATTACCACGGCCTGATCAACCGGGTGCTGGTCTCCAGCCACCTGTTGCGGCAGCCGGTGGACTTTCTGGGCGATGACCGCACCACCATGCCGGCGATGATCGTGGTCGGTGTGTTCGTCTCGCTGCCGTTCACCACCTACGTGCTGCTGGCCGGGCTGAGCGCGATTCCCGACGATGTCAGTGAGGCGGCCCGGATCGACGGGGCCGGTCCGTGGCAGCTCTACCGGCAGGTGACCCTGCCGCTGCTGCGGCCGGCGCTCCTGGTGGCCAGCGTCCTCAACATCATCTACGTGTTCAACTCCTTTCCGGTCATCTACACCCTCAACGACCGCAATCCCGGCTATGCCCATGACACCTCGATCACGTTCATGTACAAGCTGGCGTTCAAGAGCGCCGAGCACAGTGTCGGCATGTCGGCGGCGGCCGGGGTGTTCAACGTGCTGCTGATCCTGCTCGTGGTGCTGGTCTACCTGCGGGTCGTCAGCTGGCAGGAGGCGGTGCGATGACGCTGGTATCCAACCGGCCCGCGGCCCGCACCGAGCGGGATGCGCCGCTCGGGCACCGGCCGACCGGCTGGCGCCGGGCCCGCCGCTACCTGCTGCCGGTCGGCGGCCTGCTGGTCGCGCTGGTGTTCCTGGCGCCGTACGCGGTGATGGTGCTCGACTCGCTGCGCTCGAGCACCGACGTGCTGGACTCGCCGCCGACGCTGCTGCCCCGGCACTGGCAGTGGAACACCTTCGACACGGTGCTGTCCGACGACCGCTTTCTCAACTGGCTCAAGACCTCGTTGCTGGTCGCTGCCAGCTCTACCGTGATCGTGCTGCTGGTCTCGGTGCCGGCGGCCTACATCACCGCACGGTTCCGCTTTCCCGGCCGCACCCCGTTCCTGCTGCTGGTGCTGATCACCCAGATGTTCTCGCCGACGTCGCTGGTGGTGGGCATCTACCGGGAGTTCTTCGAGGCCAACCTGGTGAACACCTACCTGGCGATCATCCTGACCAACGCGGCGTTCAACCTTGCCTTCGCGGTCTGGATCCTGCACGGTTTCTTCTCCGCCATCCCGGTGGAGGTCGAGGAGGCCGCCGACCTCGACGGCTGCGGCCGGCTGGGCACGCTGTGGCGGATCATGCTGCCGCTGACCCGGCCCGGCCTGGTCACCGCGGTGGTGTTCACGTTCATCGCGGCCTGGAATGAGTACGTCGTCGCCCTGACCCTGATGACCGACGATGCCAAGAAGCCTTTGACGGTCGGCATCAACTCCTACGTCACCGGCTACTCCCAGCACTGGGACCAGCTGTTCGCCGCCTCGCTGGTGGCGATCGTCCCGGTCGTCATCCTGTTCGCCGTCATCGAGAAGTACCTGGTGGGCGGGCTGACCGCGGGATCGATCAAGTAGCCGAGCCAGCAGTGTCGAGGTACCAACGACTGACCACGCTGCTCGAGCTGCTGGCCGCGGCCGGGCATGTCAGTGTGGACGAGGCCGCCGAACAGCTGGCGGTGTCACCGGCCACCGTGCGGCGCGACCTGGATTCCCTCGCCGGCCAGCGGCTGCTGACCCGGACCCACGGCGGCGCGGTCAGCAACGGCACCTCCTATGAGTTGCCGCTGCGCTACCGCAGCGTCCGGCGCGCCGAGCAGAAGGTGCGGATCGCCCGGTGTGCCGCCGAGCTGGTCGCACCCGGCTCGGTGGTCGGCCTCAACGGCGGCACCACCAGCACCGAGGTGGCCCGGGCCCTGGCAACCCGTGCCGATCTTCTCGGCGGCGGTGACAGCGCGAGGATCACGGTGGTGACCAACGCGCTGAATATCGCCAGCGAGCTGACGGTGCGCGGTCACATCAAGCTGGTGGTGCTCGGCGGCGTGCCCCGGCCGCAGTCCTACGAGCTGATCGGGCCGTTCAGCCTGCCGGTGCTCAGCCAACTGCGGCTGGACCTGGCCATCATCGGCGTGGACGCGCTGGACGTGGCACACGGGGCCAGTTCGCACAACGAGGCCGAAGCCGAGATCAACGCCCGGATAGCCGGGCAGGCACGGCGGATCGCGCTGGTCGCCGACTCGTCCAAGCTCGGCCGGGCGGCGTTCGCCCAGATCGTACGAGCCGATCAGGTGCAGCTGCTGATCACCGACACCGAGGCCGAACCGGGCCTGGTCACCGAGCTGGTCGGCTGTGGCATCGAGGTCATCCAAGCCTGATCAACCGGAGCGAAGGCCTGTACAAATCGGGGGTAAGCGGTGTAGACAAATTGCACCGTTCCCGATTATTCAGGAGAAACTATGAGGACCGCTATTCGCGCCGCCGGCCTGGTCATCGCGGTGGGCGCATCCAGCCTGATTGTCGCCTCACCCGCCAGCGCGGCGCCGGGCAGTTGCGCCTTCTACCGCAACCCGTCGAAGACGACTGGTGGCGTGCTGTGCACGTCCGGCTCGGGAACCTACTACGCGCACATCACCTGCACCGATGAGCTCCGCGGGTCCAACAGCTATATCAACGGGCCAAGGGTAAACATCGGCACCGGATCGGCCGTGGTCTGCCCGAAAGAGGGCGGCGTGCAGTTCATCGCCACCGCCGGGGTGGCCTACTACCCGTGATCGGCTGGTGATGATGCGTCTCTGGTGACGGCGATCGGCTAGCTCGGCAGCAGCAGGCAGGAGTCGCCGAACTCGTGCCAGAGGTAGTCACCGGCCACCGCCGCGTCATAGGCCTGCTGGGCCAGCCGGGTGCCGGCCACCGACTCGACCAGCAGCAGGTGCGAGGCGTCCGGGCCGTGCAGTCCGGTGATCAGGCCGTCCACCACCCGGGCCGGGTGCTGTGGCCCGATCACCAGGGTCGTCCAACCGGCGGTCGGCGACACGGTGGACTCGGCGTCGGCAGCCGATTCCAGCGCGCGGGCGACGGTGGTGCCGACCGCGATCACCCGGCCGCCGGCCCGCCTGGTCTGGTTCACCAGCCTGGCCGTGTTCGGCGCAACCACGAACCGCTCCGGTTGCGGGCCCTCGCCGGCCTGCTGGGAGGACACCCCGGTGTGCAGCGTGATCGGCGCGATACCGATGCCGGCGCTGACCAGCCTGGTGACCAGCCGGTCGGTGAACGGCCGTCCCGCGCTGGGCATCTCGGCGCTGCCCGGGTCGGTGCCGAAGACGGTCTGGTAGTTACTCAAGGGCCAGTGCCTGCTCAGGTAGCCGTAGCTGATCGGGCGGGCGCTGCCGGCCAGGTAGTCGGTGAACGGGATCGGCGAGTCGATGACCGCCCGCCACAGCCGGCTGCCCCGACCGGTGGGCGAGCGGTCGCCCGGTTGATCGGCCGGTGGATACGGCGCGATCAGCTCGAGCCGGACGCCGCCCCGGGCACCGAGGACGAAGGCCGCCCCGGCCTGCGCGGTGAGGATCGGCTCGGCGGCGTCCGGGGCGGTGCGCAACTCGATCACCCAGCTGCCGTCGTCCAGCGCGGTCGCCACATGCAGCACGACCGGCCAGCCGTCGGCGCCGATACCGGTCAGCTCCGCGGCGACCGTGCGCGAGGTGTTCACCACCACCAGATCACCGGCGCGCAGCATGGCGGGAAGTTCGTGAAAGCGGTGGTGGCTGACGCCGGCCGGCCCGGCCACCAGCAGGCGTACGCCGTCCCGGCCGAGGCCCCGGCGCTCCGGTGGCTCGGCAGCGGTGCGCCCGTCCGGCAACTCGAACCGGGTGCTGGGCCCGACGGTGAGGGCGGTCATCGGTTTGCTCCGGTCAGCTTCGGCAGGTCAGGCGCTGCCCGGCCGAAGTCGGTGGCACGGTAGCGGCCGCTGGCTGGCCGGCTGGCGAGCAGTTCCAGCAGACCGGGCAGCACCGATTCCGGCAGTGGCCGGTCGCTGATGTCCTGGCCGGGAAAGGCGGCCTGCTGCATCGCGGTGCGCATGTCGCCCGGATCCACCGCGTAACAGTGCAGCCCCGGCTGCTCGGCGGCCAGCGTTGCGGTGAGGTGATCCAGGGCGGCCTTGGCCGAACCGTAGCCACCCCAGCCGGGGTAGCTGGCCACCGCGGCGTCGGAGGAGAGGGACAGCAGCACTCCGTCCGAACGCAGCAATGTCGGCAGCAGTAGCTGGATCAGGCCCAGCGGCGCGAGCACGTTGACCTCATAGATCAGGTCCAGCGCCGCCAGCTCGATCTCGGCGAGCGCCGGCAGCGGGGTGGGGCCGAGAGTGCTGGCGTTGTTGACGAGCAGGTCGAGCCTGCCCAGTCCGGTGACCGCATCAGCAAGCCGGCCGCGGTGTACCGGATCGGCCACGTCGCCGGGCAACCCGATGATCCGGCCGGCCCCGGCCAGACCGTCGACGGCCTCGGCCAGCGGGGCGGCGTGCCGGGCGTCCAGCACCAGGTCCCAGCCGGATCCGGCCAGTGCGGTGGCCAGCGCCCGGCCGAGGCCGGCAGATCCGCCGGTGATGAGTGCGACAGGCATCTCTTCCTCCATGGTGTGCGGGTGGTCCGCCTATCATGTAAGTTGAAGTCAACTTCAAGTCAAGCGGAGGGAGTTCGAGTGATGAAGCCGACGGATTCCCTGGCCGTGTCCGAGGTCGCGCACCGCAGCGGGTTCGCGGCCTCGGCGCTGTGCTACTACGAGCGAGAGGAGCTGATCAGCGCGCGGCGGACCAGCGGCGGTCAACGGCGTTACGAGCGCAGCGTGTTGCGCCGGCTGGCCTTCATCCGGGCGGCCCGCAACGTCGGGTTGTCGCTGGATGAGATCAAGGTCGAGCTGGCCCGGCTGCCGGCCGGCCGGACGCCGACCAGGGCCGACTGGAACCGGATCTCACGAGACTGGCGAGCGCGCCTCGACGAGCAGATCGAGGCGTTGACCGCGCTGCGCGACGGCCTCGCCGGTTGCATCGGGTGCGGCTGCCTGTCGCTGAAACAGTGCGCGATCTCCAACCCGGCCGATGTCGCGGTGAACCGGTCCGCCGCTGGCGGTGCGGTGTTCCTGCCGTCTCTGCTGCGCAAGGTGCCCGACAGCGCTCTCTAGTGGCTAGTCAACGATGCCCGGCCGGCCCTGGTCGTCGATCACCGGTAGGCCCGCGGCGTGCCAGGCGAGCATCCCGCCGGTCAGGTTGATCGCCTGCCAGCCGGCCCGGTTGAGCGCTGCGGACACCGCCGCGGAGCGGCCACCGACGTGGCAGACGCAGACCAGCTGCACGTCGCGGGGCAGTTCGCCGGCCCGCTCGGCCAGCTCTGACATCGGCAGCAGCCGAGCCTGCGGGGCATGCCCGGCATCCCACTCGTGCTGCTCGCGCACGTCCAGCAGGATCGCGCCGGCCGCGATCAGTTCGAGGGACTGCTCGGCGGAGACCGCTGCGTCAGGATGCACGACTGCCAGGCTAGTTGATGTCGAACTCGTTGCCCTCCGGGTCGGCCATTGCGACCGCGTAGTGGTCAAGGCCGTCGATGTCGAGCACCTGTCGGATGGTGGCGCCTAGCGCGACCAGCCGGTCGGCTTCGGCATCGACCCGCTGCTTGCGCAGCTCGATCGAGTTCGCCCGACCACCGCTGGCCCGGATGTCCAGGTGTAGCCGGTTCTTCAGGGTCTTGGCCTCGGGCACGATCTGGAACCAGATCCGCGGGCCGTTACCGGCCGGGTCCACGATCGAATCGGTGCCGCCGCCGAGCTCGTCCTCAGCCACGCCGATCTCGCGCCAGTAGGCATCCCAGTTGTCGAAGCCGGCCGGCGGTGGTTCGAGCTGATAGCCCAATGCGGCCACCCAGAACCGGGTCAGCAGTGCCGGGTCCGCGCAGTCGATGCAGAGCTGGAACGTGGCCGTCATCGGCTCACTCCTACCGATCGGGTTGGCAGTGTTGTCCATCAAGTATGGACGCCACCGACCTCGCTGACCTCTGGGCTGTGCGAGGCTTTCTCGCAGGGCCACCGAGAGCTAGGCTGCATTGACGTCCGGTGGCCGCGTGCACAGGCGTAACGGATTCTGGCATACGTCGCAGGGAGCACCGTTATGGCTGAACGGGCCGCGAAGGCAACCAACCGATTTCTGATCCTCATCGGATGGCGACCCGATCCGGCAGCCAGCCGCCGCGTCAGCCGGCCGATGCAGATTGCCACCGGTGCGGTCGCCATCATCGTCGTCGTGGCCGTCCGGCTGCTGCTACACCACCTGTAGGCCCTTGCCTATGGCTCGTAGCCAAGGTGGTCGCGGGCGAGGTGTTGGGTGATCAGGTCGTCATAGTCGCGGTGGGGAAGCCACATCGCTACCTCGGTCAGCTCAGCAGCTCGGCCAGCCGGGCGTCGTCGCGCAGCAGATCGTCCAGGATTGCCTGGGCGAGCTGCGCTGACCCGACGAGCGGGTGGATCGCAAACGCGCGCAACGCGGCCGTGCGGGACCGGTCGCGAACCGCTTCGATGACCGCCCGCTCGGCGGCCCGCACCGAGCTGACCAGGCCGAGTTGGTGTAGCTCCAGCGGCGCCACCGGTAGCGGCCGGGCACCGCTGGCGTCCACGGTGCAGGCCAGTTCGAGCACCAGGTCGGGTGGCAGCTGCGGGACGGTCGTGCCGTTGGCGACGTTGACGATCAGCCGTTGGCTCGGACCGCCCGCCAGCGCGTGCATCAGCCGTAGCGCGATCAGCTCGTAGCCACCGCCGGCCAGATCCTGCTCGTCGCGGGCCTGCTTGCCACGAGCTTCGGCCAGGTAACTCTCCTCGCGGTGGCGCCGCGCGGCCTGCCACAGTTGCCCGGCCCGATCCGGCTCTGCGAGGGCCGCGGCGTAGAAGGCGGCCTGGGCCTCCTGCAGCACCTCACCGCGGCTGGCGCCACCGGCCAGGGCGGCGAGGGCAGCGGCACAGTGGTAGTAGAAGTACAGGTATTCGTTCGGGACGGCGCCGAGCGCGGCCAGCAGCGCGGGACCGAACAGCCTGCCTTCTTCGAAGGATCCCAGCCGGGCCGGATCTGCCAGTAGGCCGGGCAGCAGGTCGCTGCCGTGCCGCCACACTCCGCGCAGCCAACCGAGGTGGTTGATCCCGACGTAGTCGGCCCGCACCTCATCCTCGGCCGCGCCGAGGGCGCGGCAGGTCCTGGCGATCAGGCCGGCGGGGGAGTCGCAGATGCCGATCACCCGTTCCCCGAGCACCGGACGCAAGGCCTCGGTGACCAGCCCGGCCGGATTGGTGAAGTTGATCAGCCAGGCGGCCGGCGCGGTCTCGGCGATCACAGCGGCCAGTTCCAGGGCAACCGGCAGCGTCCGCAGCCCGTAGGCCAGGCCACCTGCGCCGACCGGCCCGATCAGGCCGTGCGCCAGCGCCCGTCGCTCGTCTGCCACCCGACCGGACGCGCCGCCCACCCGGATGGCGGAGAATACGAAGTCAGCCCCGCCGATCGCCTCGACCTGCGAGGTCGTCGAGCGGACCCGGATTGCCGGATCGTCCGGCAGCACCGACCTGATCACCGCCAGCCGGTCGGCGTCGACATCGGCCAGCACCAGCTCGCGCACCCCGAGTTCGGGGCGGCGGAGAAGTTCGCGGTAGACCAGCGGAACCCGGAAGCCGCCGCCACCCAGGATCACCAGCTTCACCGGCTCACCTTAGCGAGCTGGACGACCAGTCACCGAGCTGGGCGATCGGTCACCGAGCTGGCAGGCTGGGACGGGTGCAGCAACCCGACTTCGACGTGATCATGCAGGGCACCGTGTTCTTCGACGTGGTGCTGACCGGCCTGCCGCAGCTGCCCACTCAGGGCACCGAGCTGATGGCCGACGGCATGGGCTCGTGTCCGGGCGGGATCGCCAACCTCGCGGTTGCGGCCAGCCGGCTGGGACTGCGCACCGCGCTGGCGGCAGTGTTCGGCGATGATGTGTACGGCGATTTCCTGTGGCGGACATTGGCCGAGCAGGAGGGCGTGGATCTGTCCCGGTCTCGCCGGCTGGCCGACTGGCACTCGCCGGTCACCGTGTCGCTTGCGGTGCAGCGGGATCGGGCGATGATCACCCACAGCCACCTGTCGCCGGTGTCGGCCAGCGAGTTGCTGGCCGAGCTGCCCCGGGCCGCGGCAGGCGTCGTGCATCTGGGCGAGGACGCCGAGCCGTGGGTGGGACGTGCTCGCGCCCAGGGCATGCAGCTGTTCGGCGACGTCGGCTGGGATCCGAGCCAGCAGTGGTCACCGCTGGTGCTCGAACAGCTCGGTGATCTCTACGCCTTCTTGCCCAACAGCACCGAGGCGATGGCCTACACCCGCACCGATGATCCGCGTGCGGCGTTGATGCAGCTGGCCGATTCGGTGCCGGTGGTGGTGGTGACCTGCGGCGGTCAGGGCTCGATCGGGATCGACTCGGCGACGGGGGAGGAGGAATGGGTGCCCTCGCTGCCGGTGAACGCGGTGGATGCCACCGGTGCCGGCGATGTGTTCGCCGCTGCCTTCGTGCTCGGATGTCTGCGTCAGTGGCCGCTGCGCAACCGGATGGCCTTCGCCAACCTGTGCGCGGCGCTGTCGGTACAGCAGGTGGGTGGCTCGCTGGCCGCACCGGGCTGGGGCGATATCGCCGACTGGCTCGCCGAGGTGCGCCAGCGGGCGAGTCTCGGCTCCCGGGCGGCCGTGGTGTTGTCGCACAGCTACGAGTTCCTGTCCGATGTCCTGCCGGCCGTGCCCGGGCCGGCGGTGCGCCGAGCCAGCGCCACCATCGCGCGGTCCTCCGACGCCTGAGGCTGGGCCGATGTCCGACAATTGAGTAATGTCTACTTCGATCCTGGCAAATCGTGCACCGAAGGGCATCTCGATGACTGCTGATGACCAGTTCGACGGCCGCCCGGCGCTGAACCGGCGCGGGTTCCTGAGCATGACCGGTGGCCTGCTGGCCGCCGGCGCGCTCGCGGCCTGCGGCTCCAACACCGGTCGCAGCGGCGGCAGCACCGCCGGTGGCAGCCGGCCCACACTTGCCCAGTGGTATCACCAGTACGGCGAGGCCGGCACCCAGCAGGCCGTGCAGCGCTACGCCAAGGCCTATCCCAAGGCGGACGTGTCGATCCAGTGGACGCCCGGCGACTACGACAAGAAGGTCGCCGCCGCGCTGCTCACCAGCTCAGGCCCGGACATCTTCGAGGCCGGCAACGGCCCGAGTATCGACCAGATCCAGAGCGGGCAGTGGTTGCGTTGGACGGCCTGCTCGGTGACGCGGCCAGCGACTTCACCCGGTCCCTGGTGAACCGGATGACCTACCAGGGCAAGCTCTACGGCGTCCCGCAGGTCATCGACGTGCAGCTGCTGGTGTACCGCAAGAGCCTGCTGGACAAGGCCGGTGTGCAGCCGCCGCAGACCTTCGACGAGCTGGTGGACGCGGCCAGGAGGCTCACCACCAAAGACGTCAAGGGCCTGTTCGTCGGCAACGACGGCGGCGCCGGCGTGCTGGCCGGCCCGGCGCTGTGGTCGGTGGGCGCGGACTACCTCACCGCCGACAACAAGGTCGGCTTCGACGATCCCGCCGTCGCCGCCGCTCTGGGTAAGCTGCACCAGCTGTTCACCAGCGGTTCGTTGCTGCTGGGCGCGCCCGCCGACTGGTCCGACCCGTCGGCGTTCACCCAGGGTCTGACCGCGATGCAGTGGACCGGGCTCTGGACGTTTCCCGATCTGCAGAAGGCATTCGGCGATGACTTCGGGGTGTTGCCCTGGCCGAAGTTCAGCGATTCGGGCGGCGCGGCGTCGGTGCCGATCGGCGCCTACGGCTCGGTGGTCAGCGCCAAGAGCAAGGATGTCGGGGCCGCGAAGGACTTCGTCCGGTGGCTCTGGGTGGAGCAGACCGCCGACCAGCTGGACTTCGCCCAGAGCTACGGCTTTCACATCCCAGCCCGGACCAGCCTGGCAGGCAAGGCCGACAAGCTGTCCTCGGGTGCCGCGGCCGACGCGGTGAAGCTGGTGGCAGATCACGGCAAGGCGCAGACCCCGCTGCTGTGGACGCCGGCCTGCGGCACCGCGCTCAGCGATGCGGTGACCCGGATCGTGAAGAACGGCTCCGATCCGGCCGGCCAGCTCAAGGGCGTGCTGAGCGTCGTGCAGTCCGAGCTCAAGCGGGTAGCCAAGTAGCCGCGGCCGGGCGGCGCCGATGAGCAGCCAGCAAGCGATCCGGCCGCTTCCGAGGGCCCGACCGAGCCGGTGGCGTCGGATCGCCGGCCAGCAGAACCGCAACCTGTGGTTCTGGGCCTTCGTCGGACCGTTCGTCCTCGGCCTCGCGGTATTCGTCTACGTGCCGATGCTGTGGAGCCTGTGGCTGAGCTTCTATTCAGCGCACAACACCGTCACGCCCACTGATTTCGTCGGTCTGCGCAACTACCTGGACATGATCCGGGACAAGGCGTTTCGTGACAGCCTCGGCACCTTCGTGGTGTTCGCGGCGTTCATCGTGCCGACCACCTTCGCGCTCTCGCTCGGCCTGGCGTTGCTGGTCAACCGGGCCCGGTGGGGCAAGGCCTTCTTCCGATCGGTGTTCTTCCTGCCGACCGCCTGCTCCTATGTGGTGGCAGCCCTGGTGTGGAAGCTGTCGATCTTCTCCGGGGTGCGCTTCGGCCTGCTGAACACCGTGCTGCGGGCGCTCGGCATCGGCCCGGTGGCGTGGCTGTCGGTGACCCACCCACCCTGGTACTGGCTGGTGCTGGTCAGCCTGCGGCTGTGGTTGCAACTGGGCTTCTACATGATCCTGTTTCTGGCCGGCCTGCAGCGGATTCCGACGATCCTGTACGAGGCCGCCGCGGTGGACGGGGCGCGGCCCGGTTGGCAGATGCTGCGCTACATCACCTTTCCGCAGTTGCGCGCCAGCTCGGCGGCGATCGTGGTGCTGCTGCTGATCAACGCCTTCCAGTCCTTCGACGAGTTCTACAACCTGCTGGCCAACGCCTCGGCGTCCGGCGGCGGGGGATACACGCCGTACGCCAGGCCGCCGCTGGTCTATCTGTACTACACCGCGCTGGGTAACCAGCAGGACTTCGGGCACGGCAGCGCCGGCGCGGTGATCCTGGCGCTGCTGATCGCCGCCGTCACCCTGGTCCAGGGCCGGTTCCTCGGTTTCGGACGCAAGGCTCGCGCCGATGACTGAGAACCTCAGAGCCGGGCCGGCGGGCCGGCGTCGGCGCGGCACGCCCCGCCAGCGAGCCGGTACCGTGGCGCGCCACCTGCTGCTCAGCCTGCTGGCCGTGGTGTTCCTGATCCCGTTCTACCTGCTGGTGCGCAACGGCCTGTCCAGCAATGC
The DNA here is from genome assembly GCA_050999655.1 of Jatrophihabitans sp. GTDB lineage: Bacteria > Actinomycetota > Actinomycetes > Mycobacteriales > Jatrophihabitantaceae > Jatrophihabitans_A. The sequence continues at coordinate 4,363 of JBPCPA010000068.1, read as the reverse complement.
CGACATCACCTCACCGCACTGGCGGTTCGTCCCGTCGTCGCTGCGATGGGGCAACGTTCGCGAACTGTTCGACGATCCCGCGGTGCCGATGCTGCACAGCATGCTCAACTCGATCGTCATCTCGGTGCTGCAGACGGCCGGCGCGATTCTGGTCGCGGCGCTGGCCGGTTACGGCCTGGCCAGAATTCCGTACCGGCACGCCAACGCGGTGTTCCTGGCGGTCCTGCTCACCCTGATGGTGCCGGCCGCGGTCACCTTCGTGCCCAGCTTCGTGCTGGTGTCCACGCTCGGTTGGGTGAGCACGTTGCGCGGCCTGATCGTGCCGGGCCTGTTCCAGGCGTTCGCGGCGTTCCTGTTCCGCCAGTACTTTCTGGGCTTTCCCCGCGAACTCGAAGAGGCCGGTCGGATCGACGGGCTGAACTACTGGGGAACCTTCTGGCGGGTGGTGGTGCCCAACTCGGGCCCGTTCATCGCCGCTATCTCGACGATCACCTTCATCGCCAGCTGGAACGCGTTCCTGTGGCCGTTGGTGATCGGTCAGAACGAGCGGTCCTGGACGGTGCAGATCGCGCTGTCGACCTTTCTGACCTCGCAGACGGTGAACCTGCACGAGCTGTTCCTGGCGGCGGTGTTCTCGATCCTGCCGCTGCTGGTGGTCTTTCTCGGCCTGCAGCGATTCATCGTGCAGGGCGTCGAGCAGACCGGCATCAACGGTTGAACCTCCCGCACCGAACGGCGCGGGAGGTTCCACCGCGGCACGTCAGAGGACGACGAGGCCGGTCGGCGAGGTGCCGGCGGGCAGCGCGACGGGCGAGCTGGGCAGTTCGGTCAGATCGCCACCGTGCACGGCGAAGGTACTCACCACCAGGCCACGACCACCGGTCACCGACAGGTATCTGCCGTCCGGCGACAGCCGGGCGTCGACCGCACCCACACCGTTGGTGAACGATGTGCTGCCCAGCAGGACCAGCGAGCCGTCGCGCTGGATCGCATAACGGGACAGGTTCGCCGAGCCGGTATTGATGGCGAACAGGTACTTGCCGTCATGGCTGATCTCCACCCAGCACGGCGCGGTCTGCCCGTCCGGGACGGGAGAGTTGCCGATCGAGCTGAGCACACCGGCGCGGCTCACCTGGAAGGCCGACACCGTGCCATTGTCGGCGCCGGCGTGTGCGTTACTGACGTAGAGCTGCGAGGGGTTGGTCGGACGGAACTCCGCGCCGATCGGGCCAAGGCTCTGGGCGGCGAACGGAGAACCCTGGGCGGCCACCAGCCGGCCGTCCAGCCGCACCGTGAAGCTGTCGATCAGCGAGGGGTTGTCGCGGGTGCCGACCAGCCGATCACCTGTCGAGTTGAACAGCACATCGCCGACGCCGGAACCCTCCGGCACCGCAACCTTCGTGTACGGAAGGGGCACGAGCCGGCCGGACGGGGTCAGCAGGAAGCCGGCGTAGTTGCTGCCGCCGTCGCCGACATTGGCCACGTAGACCAGTCCGAACCGGTTGATCGCGATGCTCACCGGCTTGACACCGCCGGAGGACACCGGTGCGCCGACCAGCGTCGGGACGCCACCGCCGCCCACTCGCAGCACCGAGATCTGGTTGCTGCCGGCATCGACGGCCAGTAGGAACCGGTGATCCGGGCTGGCCTGGATCGAGCCCTGCGAGCCCAGGCCGGCCCCCGCGCCGGCGCCCCCGATCGCGAAGGGCGAGCCCGGCGTGGGCGTCAGCGAACCGTCGGCATGCCGGTCGAAGGCGGCAACGGTATTCGTCCCGACCGTGTTGTCGTTGACGTAGGCGTGTCCGACGACTCGTGAGGCAGGACTGGCGTTGGCCGAACCGGCCGAAGTGAGCAGGCCCGCACCCGCGATGAAGACCGCGCTGCAGGCTGCCAGACATACGCGTGTACGCATATCGTTTCTCCCAAGAATGAGGGGCGGATCTGGATGGTCCGAGTGGCCCCACTGAAGTGAACATCCGGGATATCAAAATAAATATGCCGAGAGGCACGACGTCACTTATCGGTAAGCCGGAGTTACGAATCCAGAACGAAACGACGGTGCGAAACAGGCTTGTAAAGACTGGTGATTCTGAAACGTGTTTCTGGCATGCCGGCGGGTGACGGTCATTGAAGAACAGCTGGGCAGCGCACATCGCCAAGCCATTCCGGGGCACTAAGACGGAGCGCTTCCATTTGTTCCCGGGCGCCGCGAAAGGCTATTGTTTGCAATGCCGACAACGATGGACGATTGACCAGCTGTCAGGCCGCGTGCTCCTTGAGATAACCGATCAGGCCGATGACATCCTCGGGCACCAGCCGCCCGATCGCCCCGCTGGAATAGACGCTGACGATGACCTTGCCGCCCGGATCGAGCACGAAGCCGGTCGACTGGACGAACCGGGGCTCGTCGTTGACGAAGGCACCGGTGGCGCTGGCCAGGGCGTCGGCATCGGCGCTGTGCCCGACCGGAAACCGCAGGCCGTGCTTGACGATCAGGGCCTCGGTGGTGGCCTCGTCGTCCACCGACAGGGCCACAGCCCTCGCGCCCACCTCGGCAAGGCGGTCCCGGGCCCGTTCGAAGGCACGTAACTGGGTGTTGCAGTAGGGGCACCACGAGCCTCGATAGAACAGCACCACACCGAAGTGGCCGTTCAGCTCCTCCGAGACGGTGCGGGTGCTGCCGTCGGCGAGCTGCAACGACAGGGCCGGAAAATCCTCACCCGGGCTGAGAACGGGACGGCCGGTACGGGTCTGCGAAGTGGTGGTCATGACTGGTTAGCGACCCGGCGGTCAGGATTCTTACCCCACGTGGCCAACCAAAAGTAGGATCGGCTGATGGATCCGACGACGATCGGCCCGCGGTTGGATTCAGAGTCCGCCGAGTGGCTGGAGGCGCTGAGTGGCACCGATGCCCAACAGCGGGCGGCACAGGTCCGGCTACATGAGTTGTTGCTGCGGACCGCGCGGGCTGAGTTGCGTCGGCGCAGCGGACGGCTGCGGCTGGCCGGTCCTGAGCTCGATGACCTGGCCTACCAGGCGGCGGCCGATGCGCTGCTAGCCATCACCGGCAAGCTCGGCCAGTTTCGCGGCGAGAGTCGCTTCACCACCTGGGCTTACAAGTTCGTGATCTTCGAGGTGTCTTCGAAGCTGGGCCGGCATTTCTGGCGCAACCCGAGCGTCTCGCTGGACGCCGAGGACTGGCAGCGGTTGCCCGATCGGTTCGGGTTCGATCCTGCGGCCGAGGCCGAGTGGCGGGACCTGCTGGCTGCGTTGCGGACGGCGGTCGAGCAGGTACTGACCCAACGGCAGCGGCGGGTGTTCGTCGCGATCGTGCTCAACGGGGTGCCCTTGGACGCGCTCGTCGCTGAGCTGGGGACGAACCGCAATGCCATCTACAAGACGATGTTCGACGCCAGGCGTAAGTTACGGGCGAGCCTGGTCGCCAATGGGTATGCCGGTAACCAACTCGGCAGCGACGATTCGAGGCGCTCGTGAACGGCTGGTCAGCTCTGGAAGGGTTTCTGCGGACCGATCCGCGTGACGTCGGCTGCGAGCAGGCAATGCGGTTACTGCATCTCTACGCCGACCTGGTCGCGGCCGATGCCGGTGCCGAGCGACGCTACCCGGGCGTCGCCGCTCACCTGCGCGCCTGCGGACCGTGCGCTGAGGATCTCGATGGATTGCTTGCCGCGATAGGAGCCAGCGATGCCTGACTACCCGGCGTCCATCCCGGCCGTCAACCATGTCGAGCCGGTGCCGCGCCGGATCAGGGCGATGCTGGGCGGTCAGGTGGTGCTGGACACCTGCCGGGCGCGCTATGTCTGGGAGTGGCCGAACTACCCGCAGTACTACATCCCGCTGGCTGATGTGGCCGCCGGTTGCCTGGTCGATGAGAAGCATGTGCAGCAGTTGCGTCGTGGCAGCACCCGGCGACACGGGCTGCGGGTAGCCGGGCTCGAACGGCCGAGCTGTGCGAGCGTGTACACCGACGGCGCCTTCGCGGGCCTGGTCCGCTTCGACTGGCAGGCGTTGCAGGCCTGGTTCGAAGAGGACGAGCAGGTTTTCGTCCATCCGCGCGATCCGTACACCCGGGTGGATTCGCTGCGCTCCACCCGAACCGTGCGGGTGGAACTCGACGGGCTGTTGCTGGCCGAGTCGTCCTCGCCGGTGCTGGTGTTCGAGACCGGGCTGCCGACCCGCTACTACCTGCCCCGCACCGAGGTGAAGGTCGCCCATCTGGTGCCGTCGGACACCGTGACTGCCTGCCCGTACAAGGGCACCACCAGCGAGTACTGGTTGGTGGTGCGCCCCCGGGCCCGCCTCCCTCGCCTCGCTCTTCTCTTTCCCCTTCTTCTCTCTTGTT
>JBPCPA010000054.1:0-2678 GCA_050999655.1 Jatrophihabitans sp. | reverse complement strand
CGTGAAAATCGAGTCGCACGGCCAACCGGCTGTGCGCCAACCATCATCGGACCCAGAGTCGGCCAGGAACGACCTCTTGTGCAGACTTACGGCGACGATGAGATGAACGAGAGGTGCAACAAGCCGGCGGGTGGCCCGTAGGAACTACCGACAGCCCTATCGCCAGTGCCCCAACGGAAACGAAAGGACGCGGTACCCGGGGGTACCGCGTCCTGTCGTCGTAGGGTGTGTTGACACCCTGTTCGGTGGAGGTGCCGGGAATCGAACCCGGGTCCTTCGTCGTGTTGATGGGTATTCTCCGGGCGCAGTACGCAGTGTCTCTACTCGACCTCACCGATCACGCACACAAGTCGGTGTGACAGGCCCAGTCGCTGTGAGTTGTCCCGTTCTGCCCCGCGACCGGCCAGAACGGTAAGCCACCTAGCTGATGCCAGCATCCGGGCCGGTGACGAACCCGGGCTGACAGACCCGTTCCGCTACTTAGGCAGCGAGAACGAAGTCAGCGCGATTGGAATCGGCGCTTATTTTTGTTTGCATCGCTTTTTTAACGAGGTCAGCAATGCGGTCCTCGGCCCGCTTCCCCTCATCTCGACGGCCGAAGTCGAGACCATTCACCCCCTCGTCGGAAACTGTTGACCGCCTCATCATGCCATGCCGGCCGCCGGGCCGCATCGGAGTTGGCCGGCGCTTCGATACCCCTACCGGGTATGTGGCACACGAGCGCCGGCCGACGTACTGTCGTAGGTACCCCCCTAGGGTATCGAGACGGAGCGATGATGGAGCACCTCACACCGGCCCACCCACCTGGCTACCTGGACACGAAACAGGCCCACCTCAAGCGGCTCCGCCGGATCGAGGGCCAGGTACGCGGCCTACACCGGATGGTCGAGTCCGACACCTACTGCATCGACATCCTGACCCAGTTGTCTGCGGTGACCCGGGCGCTGGAGTCGGCCGCCCTCGCGCTGCTCGATGAGCACCTGAGCCACTGCGTCACCAACGCCATCCAGAACGGCGGCACCGAGGCCGACGCCAAGATCAAGGAAGCCTCGGCCGCCATCGCCCGCCTGGTCAAGTCCTGACCGCATCCCGCCCGCCAGGCGAGACGAACCACCCGTCCAGCGAGGAAGAAACCATGCACACCACCGTCCTGAAGGTCACCGGAATGACCTGCGAGCACTGCGTCCGCGCCGTCACCGACGAGGTCGGCGCGCTGGCCGGCGTCCGCAACGTCGCGACCCAGCTGGTGGCCGGTGGCATCTCCACCGTCACCGTGACCAGCGAGCTGGCTCCCGACCCGCAGGCCGTCCGGGCCGCGCTCGACGAGGCCGGCGACTACCGCCTCGCTGACGACCAGCCGGCCCCGTGATCATGCCCGCGGGCACTGCCGAGCCTGCCACCGCCGAGCCTGCCAACTCCGAGGGCCGCCGTCCGGTGGAGTTCACCATCGGCGGAATGACCTGCGCCTCGTGCGCGGCTCGGATCGAGAAGAAGCTCAACCGGTTGCCGGGTCTGCACGCTGACGTCAACTACGCCACCGGCATCGCCGCCGTCCATGCCGAGGATGCCGGATCACCCGATATCCATGCGGTCATCGACACCGTCGAGGCGATCGGCTACCAGGCCACGGTGCGCGCCGAGCAGCCGACGCCAGAACCGGACGCTGAGGACGCCGAAACCGCCGAGGCAACCCTGCTGCGCCGCCGGCTGATCATCAGCGCGGCCCTGGCGGTACCGGTGCTATTGCTGGCCATGGTCTCCGACGTCCGCTTCGACGGTTGGCGGTGGCTGGCCCTGCTGCTGGCCGCACCGGTGGTGAGCTGGGGCGCCTGGCCGTTTCACCGCACCGCGCTGCTGCAGGCGCGGCACCGGGCCAGCAGCATGGACACCCTGGTCTCGATCGGCGTGCTGGCCAGCTACCTGTGGTCGCTGTGGTCGGTACTGAGCAACCGGATGGATCTCTACCTCGAAGTCGCCAGCACCGTCACCGTGCTGATCCTGCTCGGCCGCTACATGGAGCGCCGGGCCCGGCGGTCCTCCGGCGCTGCGCTGCGCGCGCTGCTCAGCCTGGGTGCCCAGCAGGTCGCGGTGCTGCGTGACGGCGTGGAACGCCGCGTCGGCATCGAGCAGTTGCAGGTCGGCGAGCAGTTCGTGGTCCGGCCCGGCGAGAAGATCGCCACCGATGGACGGGTGGTCACCGGCAGCAGTTCGCTGGACACCTCGCTGCTGACCGGCGAGTCGGTGCCGGTGGAGGTGGGTGTCGGTGACCCGGTCACCGGCGCGACCCTGAACCTGTCCGGCCGGCTGGTCGTCGAGGCCAGCCGGGTCGGCAACGACACCGAGCTGGCCCAGATCGCCCGGCTGGTCAGCCAGGCGCAGAACGGCAAGGCGCAGGTGCAGCGGCTGGCCGACCGGGTGTCGGCGATCTTCGTCCCGGTGGTGCTGGTGCTGGCACTGGCCACCCTGGCCGGCTGGCTGCTGGCCGGGCAGCCGGCCCAGGCCGCGGTCAGCGCCGCGGTGGCGGTGCTGATCATCGCCTGCCCGTGCGCGCTCGGCCTGGCCACCCCGACCGCGTTGCTGGTCGGCACCGGTCGCGGTGCCCAGCTCGGTGTGCTGCTCCGCGGGACCAAGGTGCTCGAATCCACCCGTAGCATCGACACAATCGTGTTGGACAAGAA
>JBPCPA010000052.1:0-24378 GCA_050999655.1 Jatrophihabitans sp. | reverse complement strand
TGTGTCTCGGCTTGTTGTTTGTTCTTTCCCGGTCTGCTGGGGCGGCCTTGCTAGCCGACCCTGCCTCCCCCCCCCGGGCCTGGTGCGGGTTGCGGGTGCTGAGCCTCGCCCCCGGCGCCAGCCGGGTCGTCCGGACCGGTGACTGCGAGGTGTTCGTGCTGCCGCTGGCCGGCTCGGTCCGGCTCGCGGTGGCCGACGCGGCCGGCCGGCCCGAACAGAGCTTCACGCTGCGGGGCCGGCGGAGCGTGTTCAGCGCGGTCAGCGATTTCGGCTATGCCGGCCGGGACAGCGTGCTCACCATCAGCAGCGAGGCCGGCGCCGAACTCGCGGTCCCGGCGGCCCGCTGCAGCAGCCGCCGGCCGGCCGCCTACGGCGCTGCCGAGGACGTCCCGGTCGAGGTGCGCGGCGCGGGGCCGGCCACCCGGCAGGTCACCAACTTCGGGGTGCCCGGGGTCTGGGAGCATGCCGAGCGGCTGGTGTGCTGCGAGCTGATCGCGCCGGCCGGCAACTGGTCGAGCTACCCGGCCCACAAGCACGACCTGAGCCAGGGCTGCCCGGTCGGGAACGAGGAGATCTACTACTACCGCAGCGCCGGGCCTGATCAGCGCACCCCGAGCCGGCAGGGTTTCGGGCTGCACCGCACCTATACCGGACCGGAACACGCCGTGGCCGGGCTCGGTGCGCTGGATGAGCTGATCGAGGTGCGCGACGGCGACGCGGTGCTGGTGCCCTACGGCTACCACGGGCCCTCGGTTGCGGCGCCGGGCTACCCGATGTACTACCTCAACGTGCTGGCCGGTCCCGGCCAGCGGTCGATGGCCTTCGGCGACGACGCGGCGCACGGCTGGTTGCGGGCGGCCTGGCAGCAGCAACCGGCCGATCCGCGGTGTCCGGTCACGTCCGCGGCTGGCCGGCTCGATGAGCTGGACCGGCCGGACGAGCCGGACCGGCCGGACGAGCTGGACCGGCCGGACGAGCTGTACCGGCCGTACGAGCTGGACCGGCCGGATGAGGCGAACTGGAGCCGGCTATGAGTCCGTCAGCGAGTCCGACAGCGAGGCCGACCGTGCGGTTGAACACCGCGCAGGCGCTGGTGCGGTGGCTGGTGGCCCAGCGCTCGGAGCTACTCGATGGCACCGAAGTCCCCTTGTTCGCCGGGATATTCGCCATCTTCGGGCATGGCAACGTGCTGGGCCTGGGCACCGCCCTGGACCAGGTGCGCGACGTGCTGCCCACCTGGCGTGGCCAGAACGAGCAGGGCATGGCGCTGGCGGCGGCCGGCTTCGCCCGGGCGATGGACCGGCGGCAGCTGATGGCCGCCACCTCATCGGTCGGTCCCGGCGCGCTGAACATGGTGACCGCGGCGGGCCTGGCGCACGCCAACCGGCTGCCACTGTTGCTGCTGCCCGGCGACACCTTCGCCGGCCGGGCGCCGGACCCGGTGCTGCAGCAGGTCGAGCATTTCGGCGAGCCGACGATCAGCGTCAACGACGCGTTCCGTCCTGTGTCGCGCTACTTCGACCGGATCAGCCGACCCGAACAGCTGCTGGCCAGCCTGCCGCAGGTAGCCCGGGTGCTCACCGACCCGGCCGACACCGGGCCGGTGGTGCTGTCGCTGCCGCAGGATGCCCAGGTGGAATCATTCGATTTTCCCGAGGCATTCTTCGACACCCGGCTGCATCGGGTGCCGCGACCACGCCCGGACGAGGCCGAGTTGGCCGACGCGGCGCGGTCGCTGCGGACGGCCCGCCGGCCGCTGATCGTCTGCGGCGGCGGGGTGCGTTACTCCGGCGCGGCCGCTGCCCTGATCGCCTTCGCCCAGGCGCACGGCGTGCCGGTGGCCGAGACCGCGGCCGGGCGCACCATACTGCCCGATGACCACCCGCTCAATGCCGGCCCGCTCGGCACCATCGGCTCCGCCTCGGCCAACCGGCTCGCCGCCGATGCCGACGTGGTGTTGGCGGTGGGCACCCGGTTGCAGGATTTCACCACCGCGTCCTGGAGCGTGTTCGCCGCGGAGGCCCGGCTGGTGAGCCTCAACGTGGCTCGCTTCGACGCGGTCAAGCACGGCGGCCAGCCGGTGGTGGGCGATGCCCGGCACAGCCTGGTCGAACTCGATCGGGCGGTCACCGGCTGGCAGGCCGAGCCGGATTGGACGGCCCGGGCGGCCCGGGAGCGAGCCGGTTGGGACGCTCATATCGACGTCCTGCGGGCAGGCACCGGCTCGCTCAGCTATGCCCAGGTGGTGGGCGTGGTCAACGACGAGAGCGGGCCGGAGGACTACGTGCTGGGCTCGTCCGGCGGCATTCCCGGCGAGCTGAACGGCGGCTGGCGGACGGTGGCCGGCACCCGCCCGGCGAGCACCTCGGGTGCCACCATGGACCTGGAATACGGCTTCTCCTGCATGGGATATGAGATTGCCGGGCCCTGGGGGGCGGCGATGGCGCGAGCCAGCACCCACCCGGACGGGCTGGTCACCGCGCTGCTCGGCGACGGCTCGTACCTGATGGCGAACTCCGAACTGTTCTCGGCAGCCTTCGCCGGGCATCCGTTCGTTGCGGTGCTGTGCGACAACGGTGGCTATGCCGTCATCCACCGGCTGCAGACCGGCCAGGGGGCGCCCGGTTTCAACAACTTGCTGGCCGACTGCGCGGGCCCGGGCGCGGCGCCGGACGGGGTGCGGGTGAACTTTGCCGCCCATGCCGCGGCACTGGGCTGCCCGGTCGTCGAACTGGCCGCCGATGCCGGTCCGGCCGAGCTGCGGGCCGGCTACCGGCAGGCCCGCGAGCAGGCCCGGAGCAGTCAGCGGCCGGCGGTGCTGGTCTGCCGGGTCGATCCGGGTGCCTGGACCGAGTCCGGGGCCTGGTGGGAGGTCGGGGTCGGTGTCGAGCTGGCGGGTCGGGCCGGCTACGACGAGGCCAAACGCCAGCAGCTGCGCTGGATCAGCTGACCGAGCGCGGTAGCACAGGGCACCACCGGACGAGGGGCACGGGCAGCCAATGACCATCCAGCCAACGCAGCCAACGCAGCCAACGCAGACAACGCAGCCAACGCAGATCGGTCCGGGCCACGAACCGGTCCGGGTAGCGGTTTTGGGCGCCGGCTGGATCGGATCGTTTCACGCCGAGAGCATCGCGCGCCGGCTGCCGGGCGCGGTGCTGGCGGCGGTTGCCGATCCGATGCCGCAGGCCGCGAGCCGGCTGGCCGAGGCGCTCGGCTGCCCGAAGGCCAGCACCGAGCCTGCCGAGCTGCTGGCTGATCCGACGGTGGACGCGGTGTTGATCGCAGCACCCGCTCACCTGCACGCCGACCTGGCGGTGGCCGCGCTACAGGCCGGTAAGGCGGTTTTCTGCGAGAAGCCGATGGCGCTCACCCTGACCGATGCCGATCGGGTGATCCAGGCTGCCGAGCGAGCCGGCAGGCCGTTGCAGGTCGGCTTCAATCGCCGGTTCGCCACCGACTTCGCCGCCGCCCACCGCGCCATCGACGGTGGCCAGGTCGGCCGGGTGCAGTTGATGCGCTCGCTGACCCGCGACCCGGCGCTGAACGATCCGGCAGCCGTGAAGCCGTGGGTGATCTTCACCGAAACCCTGATCCATGACTTCGACACGCTGTGCTGGCTCAATCCGGGCGCCGAACCGGTTCAGGTGTACGCGGTCGCCGACGCCCTGATCCGGCCGGACTTCGCAGATCGTGGCCTGCTGGACACCGCGATGGTGACGGTGCGTTTCGACAACGGAGCGCTGGCCGTCGCCGAGGCCAGCTTTCAGGCCGTCTACTGCTACGACGTGCGCGCTGAGGTGTTCGGCTCGGCCGGCATGGTGACGGCCGGTGACGTCCGGTGGCCCGGCATGTCGCTCTACCGTGCCGAGGGCAGCAGCCAGGACACCGTCCGGCTCAATGTCGAGCTGTTCCACGACGCCTATACCGCGCAGCTGGCGCACTTCCTCGACTGCGTGCGCGGTGCGGTCCAGCCGTCGGTGAGCGGGTCCGCTGCCCGCCGGGCGCTGTCCATCGCGCTGGCCGCCATCGCCTCGGTCCAGCAGGGCGGCCCGGTCGTGGTCCCCCGATGACAGCCACCGACCCGGCTCGCACGCCGCGCGGTTTCAGCCTCGCGGTGTGCGCCGAGATGGTGTTCACCGACCTGCCACTGCAGCAGCGCGTCGAGCGCATCCACGCGCTGGGGTTCCAGGTGGAGATCTGGGCCTGGTCCGGTCGCGACATCGCCGCACTGGCCGCCACCGGAGCCCGTTCTCATCGATCACCGGCTACCTCAGTGGCAGCCTGGCCGAGCCGGACGGTGCGGCCGACCTGCTGGTCGGCGCTGCGCAGGCCGTCGAGGTCGCCGCCCGGCTGGGCTGCCCCCGGCTGAACCTGCACGGCACCGGTCTGGACGCGGCCGGCCTGCCGGTGCGCCCCGCCGGCAGGGTGAGCGGCAGCATGTGGTTGACCGCGGCCAGGACCCTGAGCGCGGTCGCCGAACTGGGCGAGCGGGCCGGTGTGACGTTCTGCCTGGAGAACCTGAACACCGCGGTCGACCATCCCGGGGTGCCCTTCGGCCGGGCCGCCGATACCCTGGCACTGGTCGCAGCGGTGGATCACCCCCACCTGCGGATGATGCTCGACCTCTACCACGCCCAGATCGGCGAGGGTGATCTGATCGACACCATCCGCCGGGCCGGGCCGCTGATCGGCGAGATCCAGGTGGCTGACGTTCCGGGCCGCTGCGAGCCAGGTACCGGCGAGATCAACTACCCGGGGATCGCCGACGCCCTGCAGGAGCTGGGCTACGCCGGAACCATCGGCCTGGAGGCCTGGGCAAGCGGTGATCCGGTGACCGCGCTGGCTCGGTTCCGGGCGGCGTTCAGCTGACCGAGCTGAGCAGCCGGGCGGCGTCGTCGAGGTAGTCCTGCGACAGCTGCTCGGCCAGATCGGTGCGGTCCTCTTCGAGCACCATGTTGACGCGGTAGGTGTATTCGTCCTGCAGCCGGGCAAGCCGGACGTCCAGGGATTCGGCGCTGATCGGGTTGTTCACTGTTACTCCTGATGGTGTGGCCGGGGTTGTCCCGGCGCTGATCTCATGAAACGGGCGCTCGATGAACGGCTGGTAACCGCAGATGACGAACGCGCGCGGACGGGGCCGTCCCGATCGGGGCGGCTGGGGTGAGGCAGGTTCAACCCGGGGTGAGGCCGATCCATGCCCCGGTGGCCGCCGACTCGGTGACCGCCTGCAGCACCTGGGCGCTGCATACCGCGTCGGCGATGGTTGCGCCGTGCGGGCTGCCGGTTGCGATCGAATGCATGAAGGCGTGTGCCTCGATCACCTTGAGGTCGTCGTAGCTCAGCGCGATGCCGGCGCCTGGTTGGAATGCCGCCAGCTCGCCGTGGCCGGGGCCGACGTACTGGGTGGTGGCCGGCTGGTTGAGGTAGCCCTCGCCGAGGCTGGTGACCAACTCCCCCATCCGGCGAAAGTCCCAGGCCAGCGAGCCGGTGCTGCCGTGCACCACGAAGCCGTAGTTGTTCTGATCGCCCACGCTGACCCGGCTGGCCTCCAGGGTGGCCCTGGCGCCATTGTCGAAACGCAGCAGGCAGGCCAGATAATCCTCGTTCTCCACCGGCTCCGGCTCACCGCCGGTTGCCAGCGCGAAATGGCTGCCGGCCCCGGTCGGCCTGGGACGCGTGCCGATGAAGGTCGCGGTGTCGGCCACCACCGAGGCGATCTCACCGATCAGGTAGCGGGCCAGATCGATGCCGTGCGAGGCCAGATCGCCCAGCACGCCCGAGCCGCCCCGGGCCGCCTCGAAACGCCAGGACAACGCGCCGTCCGGGTGTGCGGCGTAGTCGCTGAACAGTCTGATGCTGGCGTTGGTCACCGCACCGATGGCGCCACTGGCGATCAGTTGGCGGGCGTGAGCCACCGCCGGCGCGTTGCGATAGTTGAACCCGACGGTGCTCTGCACCCCACGGTCGGTGACCGCCCGGGCGACCGCGACCGCATCCGCGGCGCTCAACCCGACCGGCTTCTCGATCCAGATGTGCTTGCCGGCATGGGCGAAGGCCGTCCCCAATTCGGCATGCAGGAAGTTCGGCGCGGTGATGCTGACCGCCTCGATCCGGTCATCGGTGAGCAGGCTGCGCCAGTCCGTGGTGGTGTCGGTGAAGCCGTAACGGTCCTGGGCGTCGGCCAAGCGCTCCGGTTCGGGATCGGAGACCGCGAGCAGCCGCGGCACCACCGGCAGCTCTGGAAAGTGGTGCAGCACCCGGGCATAACCGCGCGTGTGGGCCTGCCCCATCCAGCCGTAGCCGATGACCGCGACGCCCAGCGGACGCCGGTTCACGCGACCACGCCGGCGGCGATGCCCTCGAGCATCCGCAGACTGCGCCGGACGTCGCCGACCGGGCCGCCGGGTTGATCGGGTACCTCGCTCAGCGCGCAGTCCTGTTCCAGTACGTAGCGGCCCCGGTAGCCGGCCGCCTCCAACGCCAGCACGATGGCACCGATCGGCACGTCCCCGTCCCCGAGCGGGGCGTACAGGCCGGCCCGGACCGCGTCCAGGTAGTTGAGTTGCCCGGCCGCCACCCGCTGGGCAAGCCCGGCCCGGACGTCCTTGAGGTGCACGTGGCGGACCCGCTGCGGGGCCAGCTCGAGCAGTTCCAACGGCTGCATCCCCCCGATCAGCAGGTGGCCGGTGTCCAGGCACAATCCGACGTCGCTGTCGGCGATCAGCCGCAGCACCGCGGCCCGACTCTCCACGGCCGTCCCGACGTGCGGGTGCACGCAGGCCAGCAGGCCGTGGCTGCCGGCCAGCTGGCGCAGCCGGTCGAGGTTGGCAAGCAGGTTGGCCCACTGCCGGTCGGTGACCGCGACCTTGCGGTCATAGCTGCCGTCGGCCGACTGGGCCGCCAGCACCACCAGCTCGGCGCCGGAGCCGGCCAGGGTGGCCATCGCGGCGTCCGCCTCGGACAGGTCGGCCATCGGCTCGGCGTGCATGAGCACCGGCACGAAGCCTCCGACCAGGCTCAGCTGGTGGGAGGCCAGCAGCGTGCGGACCTCGGTGGGACTCTGGCCCAGGTAACCGGTCGGGCCCAGTTCGGTACTGGCCAGGCCGAGTCCGCGCATCTCGCTGAGAACCCGGCCGGCGGGCAGTTCGACACCCCAGCCGGGAGCTTCGCAGACACCCCACGAGATCGGCGCCCCGGCCACCCGGTCGAGCAGCGAGGGGGTGGTGCTGACGGTCATGGTGGGCTCCGGGGCTGCGGCGAGGTGATCTACTAGAGCGCTCTAGTACTGTCAAGTATGCTCAGCGCCGCGGCCGGTGTCAATCGGCTGGCGGCCGGGCCGTGGCCGGTGCCCCGATGCATCCCACCAGGAGGTGTGCGTGTCCGATCCGGCAGACTCCCGCGGCCGGCCACCGACCCTGCAGGACGTCGCCACCCGGGCCGGTGTCTCGCGGGCGCTGGTCTCGATCGTGGTGCGCGGGGTGCCCGGTGCCAGCGAGCAGACCCGGGCCCGGGTACTCGAAGTGGCTGCCGAACTCGGTTACCGGCCCGACCACCGGGCCCGGTTGCTGGCCGGTCGCCGCAGCCGGCTGCTCGGTCTGACCCTCTCGCTGACCAACCCCTTTCACGCCGACCTGGTCGAGGCCGCCTACCCGGCAGCCGAGGCGTTGGGTTACCAGGTGGTGCTCAGCGCGGTGACCGGCAGCCGGACGTCGCGCCAGGCGGTGGACACCCTGCTCGACTACCGGTGCGACGCGGCGTTGTTGCTCGGGCCGCTACTGCCACCGGCCGGGCTGTCGGCGCTGGCCGAACGGCTGCCGGTGGTGGTGGTCGGCCAACCGGCCAGTGCGGCGGCGGTCGACGTGGTACGGGCCGCCGACGCCGAGGGAATCCGGGCCGCGATCGGTCATCTGGTCGAACTCGGTCACCACCGGATCGACTACGTCGACGGCGGCCGGGCCCCGGCGGCGGCCGAGCGGCGCGCCGGCTACCGGGCGGCGATGCGCGAGCACGGCCTGACCGCAGACATCCGGGTGGTGCCCGGCGGCCAGTACGAGCAGGACGGTGCGGCGGCGGCCCGGCAGCTGTCCGAGCAGGGACTGCCCGAGGCGGTGCTCACTTACAACGACCGGTGCGCGGTCGGGCTGCTCGACGTGTTCGCCAGGCTCGCGGTGGCGGTGCCCGAGCAACTCTCGGTGGTCGGCTACGACGACAGCCAGGTGGCCCGGCTGCCCTACCTGCGCATCACCACGGTCAGTCAGGACGCCACGCAACTGGCGCAGCTGGCCGTCGGACGGGCGGTCGACCGGATCGAGCGGCCGGCCGGGGAGTACCGGCGCGAGCTGGTGGTGCGCCCGCAGCTGGTAGTGCGTGACACGACTGCCCGCCGAGCCTGAGCCGGGCACCCACCGACATCGACTTCGGCTCAGCGTTGGCCGGCGTTGGCCGGCGGCTACAGGTACTGGCCGGTGTTGGAGATGGTGTCGATCGCCCGGCCGGCGTCGCTGCCCTTGCCACCGGACACCAGGGTGCGGATGTAGACGATCCGCTCGCCCTTCTTGCCTGAGATCCGGGCCCAGTCGTCCGGGTTGGTGGTGTTGGGCAGGTCCTCGTTCTCGCGGAACTCATCCACGCAGGCGGCCAGCAGGTGCTGCATCCGCAGGCCGCGCTGGCCGGTGGTGAGCAGGTCCTTGATGGCCATCTTCTTACCGCGGTCGACGATGTTCTGGATCATGGCGCCGGAGTTGAAGTCCTTGAAGTACAGCGTCTCCTTGTCACCGTTGGCGTAGGTGACCTCCAGGAACCGGTTCTCCTCGCTCTCGGTGTACATCCGTTCCACGGTGTGCTGGATCATCGCGTTCACGGTCGCCTCGGCAGAGCCGCCGTGCTCGGCCAGGTCGTCGGCGTGGATCGGCAGGTTGGCCAGGATGTACTTGGCGAAGATGTCCTTGGCGGCCTCGGCGTCCGGCCGCTCGATCTTGATCTTGACGTCCAGCCGGCCGGGCCGCAGGATCGCCGGGTCGATCATGTCCTCGCGGTTGGACGCGCCGATCACGATCACGTTCTCCAGGCCCTCGACGCCATCGATCTCGCTGAGCAACTGCGGGACGATGGTGTTCTCCACGTCCGAGGACACTCCCGAACCCCGGGTCCGGAAGATCGAGTCCATCTCGTCGAAGAAGACGATGACCGGAGTGCCTTCGCTAGCCTTTTCCCTCGCGCGTTGGAACACCAGCCGGATGTGCCGCTCGGTCTCGCCGACGTACTTGTTGAGCAGTTCCGGGCCCTTGATGTTGAGGAAGAAGGAGCGGCCCTGCTCGGAGTCACCGCGCACCCGGGCGACCTGCTTGGCCAGCGAATTGGCCACCGCCTTGGCGATCAGCGTCTTGCCGCAGCCGGGCGGGCCGTAGAGCAGGATGCCCTTGGGCGGGCGCAGCTGGTGCTCGACGAACAGGTCGGCGTGCAGGAACGGCAACTCCACGGCATCGCGGATCTGCTCGATCTGCGAGCTCAGGCCGCCGATGTCGGTGTAGTCGATGTCGGGAACCTCTTCGAGGACCAGTTCCTCGACCTCGCTCTTGGGAATGCGCTCGTAGACGTAGGACGAGCGACCCTCCAGCAGCAGCGAGTCACCGATCCGCAGCGGCGCGCCGCGCAGGATGTCGGCGATGTGGACGATCCGCTCCTCATCGGTATGGCCGATGACCAGCGCCCGGTCGCCGCCCTCGAGGATCTCTTTGAGCATCACCACCTCGCCGACCCGCTCGTTGCCGCGGGCCTGCACGATGTTCATCGCCTCGTTGAGCATGACCTCCTGGCCGTGCTCCAGGCTGTCGATGCCGACCTCGGGCGACACCGCGACCCGCAGCTTGCGGCCGCCGGTGAAGATGTCGACGCTGTGCTCGTCCACCTTCTCCAGAAACACCCCGTACCCCGAGGGCGGCTGGGCCAGCCGGTCGATCTCCTCCTTGAGGCTGACCAGCTGGTCGCGAGCGTCACGCAGGGTGTCGGCCAGTCGCTCGTTGCGATCGGTCAGCGAGGCGACCCTGGCCTGGGTGTCGGCCAGCCGGTCCTCCAGCGCGCGCAGCTGCCGGGGCGATTCGGCAAGCCGGGCGCGGAGCAGTTCGATCTCCTGGGCGAGCTCCGCAGCGCCGGGCACGCCGGAGCCACGCTTGTCGCCGAAGTCCTCTGCCATCTGGGTACTCCCTCATCCCGGCGCGAGGCGTGCCGCACCGCTCGATTTTCACCCTACACACGCGGTGTGAAATCGCGAGGCATCTACTCTGGACTGTGATTACGCGTCCATTACAAGAACTGACACCACCGAGGCGGGGCAGCTGCGTGAGCGAGGGCACATCGGACCTGGAGGTCTGGATCGATCAGGAACTGTGCACCGGTGACGGCCTGTGCGTGCAATACGCCCCGGAGGTCTTCGAGTTCGACGTCGACGGCCTGGCCTATGTCAAGGACGAGGCCGGCGATCTCAAGCAGGCGAGCGGCCAGCGGGTGCCGGTGCCGAAGGGGCTACGGCTGGACGTGATCGACTCGGCCAAGGAGTGCCCGGGCAACTGCATCCACGTCGCGGACAGCACCGATGGAACGATGGTCGCCGGCCCGGACGCCTGAGGCCCCCGCTCAGCTGCCACACCGCTCAGCCGCCACACCCCTCAGCCGCCACACCGCTCAGCCGCTGGGCGGCTGGCCCGTCGGGGCGGTCAGGGCAACTTGGGCCGGAACGGTTCGGCAGGGCCGTCGGCTGCCTTGTCGTCACTGCCGCCAGAAACACCAGCGCTGTCGCCGATGCCGAAGGCAACCTCGAGCTCCACGGTCTTGGCCGGCCGGCGCTGCCGGGTCGGCGCGACCACTCCCGGTGCCAGCCGCCGGGCGGTCACCAGAAAGGCGGTGTGGCCCTGCATCCGGTGATCCGGACGCACCGCCAGGCCGAGCACGTGCCAGGTGCGCAGCAGGCTCTCCCAGGCGTGCGGCTCGGTCCAGCAGCCGGCGTCGCGCAGCGCCTCGACCAGCCGGGACAGCTGGGTGGTGGTGGCCACGTAGCCGAGCAGCACCCCGCCGGGCCGCAACGCCGCCGCGACCGCCGGCAACACGTCCCACGGGGCCAGCATGTCCAGGATGATCCGGTCGGCCACTTCGGCTGCCGGGTGCTCGGCCAGGTCGGCCAGCCGCAGTTGCCAGGTGTCCGGTGCGCCGCCGAAGAAGGTCTCGACGTTGCGCCGGGCGTGCTCGGCGTGGTCCTCCCGGCGCTCGTAGGAGACCAGCCGGCCGGACGGGCCGATCGCGCGCAGCAACGAGCAGGTCAGCGCGCCCGAGCCAGCGCCGGCCTCGATCACCCGGGCACCCGGGTGAATATCGGCCTGGGCGATGATCTGTGCCGAGTCCTTCGGGTAGATCACCGCGGCCCCGCGCGGCATCGACAGCACGTAGTCGCTGAGCAGCGGCCGCAGGGCCAGGTAGCCGGTGCCGGCGGTGGAATGCACCACCGAGCCTTCCGGCGCCCCGATCAGGTGGTCGTGTTCGATGGCGCCCCGGTGCGTGTGAAACTGCTTGCCGGCCGCCAGCGTCACCGTGTGCAACCGGCCCTTGGGGTCGGTCAGCTGGACCCGGTCATCGATCTGGAACAGGGCGCTGTCCTCGGCGGGCGTGGGCGGTTGAGCTGGCACGACGGGACGACCAATCTGTTCGGCAGGGGCCGGCGGTAGCCGGTGGAGGGCCGGAGGCGGCCGGAGCCGGCCGGACTGAAGGGTAGCCGGGCTCAGTTCATCGAGTGTCGCAGGCCGAGCGCGCGAGCCAGGTCGGTGATGGCCAGCACGCCTCGGCTGACCCCGTCCTGACCGATGATCAGGTACTCGGTGGCGGGCGTGGCACGGACCAGGTCGAGCACGGCCGGACCGGGCAGGTCCTCGGCGATGATCAGGCCCGGCTCCAGCGTGCGCGACACCTCGGCCAGGGTGATCCACGGCCGGCGGCGCAACTCGGTGCCGATGATGTCGTTCTCCCGGACGATGGCGCGGCTGCGGCCGGCCTCGTCGATCACCACGATCGCCGCGGCCCGGGACTCACCTGCCTGCCGCATCGCCTCGGACACCGGGGTGTGGGCGGGCAGGTAGATCGAGGGCCGGGTCAGCTGGCGCACCTGCAACCGCTCGGTGCGGGCGCCGAGTTCGGCGGTGTGCAGGCTCTGACCGGCCCCGAACCAGAGAAAGGCCGCCACTGCCAGACCGAGAATGGTGGCGGTGATGGTGCTGACATCGCCGCGATGCTGATCGGCGACCGCGGCATTGCCGAGCAGGATCGCCAGCGCCAGCAGCACGGCCACCACCCGGCCGGACCAGGATGCCATTCGAACCCCGGTCAACCGGGAGCGGCTGAGCGTCCAGATCAAGGCCTGCACCAGCCGGCCGCCGTCCAGCGGCAGGCCTGGCAGCACGTTGAACACGGCGATCACCAGGTTGCTCCAGGCCAGCAGGAACAGCAGCACCGAGCTGGCCGAGTCGGCGGCCGGCCAGCGTCCGAGTTGCCAGCAGCCCAGCGCCAGTAGGAACGACACGGCCGGACCGGCGGCCGCGATCGCGAACTCGTCGCGCGGCCGGCGGGCCTCGCCCTCGATCTCGGAGACACCGCCGAGCAGGAACACCACGATCCGACGGACCCGCATGCCCAGCAGCCTGCTCACCACGGTGTGGCCGATCTCGTGCAGCAGTACCGAGGCGCCCAGGGCCACCGCGAACAGCAGCGCCAGCGCGTAGGAGCCCGCGGTGGACTCGCCGGGAATCTGCTGCTTGAGAAAGTCGGCGTAGCTCAGCGTGATGAACCCGACGATCAGCAGCCAGCTGGGGGTGATGAACACCGGCACGCCCAGCACCGAACCGAGCCGGATCAGCCGCCGGTTGCCCTCGGCGCCGCCGGCCTTGCCTGGTTGGTCCGGCCGCATCGTGCTCACGCACCGATCTTACGGACCGCCCGGCAAGGCTCAGGCCGGACCGACTGCCGGCCGATGAGCTAGAGGTGACCCGTGTGTCAGTGACCGCCGGCTTGGCGCCACCGCTTAGCCTTTGTACGTGGCCGAACCCGAGCGGCGTCCGACGGCGCCTGCCGGCCCGGATCTGCACGCCCAGATTCGCGCCCGAGTGGCCGAGCGACGACGCGACGGCACCGGCAGTACCGTCGAGCACCTCTCGGTTGCCGAGGTGAGGGCGGCACATTCGGACCGGCGGCCGTCCCGCGTGGTCGCCACCAGCCTGAACGGCACCCCGCCGTCGACCGCCCAACCGATTGGCACCGCTCAGCCGATTGGCACCGCTCGACCGATTGGCACCGCTCGACCGATTGGCGCCGGCCAGCACAGCCGGATCGGCCAGCTGCGACCGGTGTCTGATAGCTCCGACCTGGCAGCGGCTACCACCACCAGCCTGCCGACCGTTGCCGAGGCAGTGGTGAGCGCCGGCCTGCCCGGGCTTTCGAGCGCGCCGGATGGCCCGGCGGTGGGCAACCGAACCGGCCGGGGCCGGCATGGCGCGGCACCTGCTCCGCCCGGCCTGTTGCGCCGGTTCGCGCGGTTGGTGATGCTGCTGGTGCTGACCGCGGCCGCGGTGATCGGGCTGCGAACCTACGTGGTCGCCTCGTACTACATCCCGTCGGCCTCCATGGAGACCACGCTGCACGGCTGTCCCGGTTGCCAACCGGACATGGTCCTGGTGGACAAGTTGAGTTACCGGGTGAAGGCCATCTCTCGGACGGACGTGGTGGTGTTCAACAGGCCGCCGCTGGCGCCGCCGGCCGACAAACAGTTGATCAAGCGGGTGATCGGGCTGCCCGGCGAGGTCGTCAGCGGGCACGGCGGGCATGTCTACATCGGCAACCGGGAACTGATCGAGCCCTACGTCAACCCTGCCTGCCAGGGCACCGCGGACTTCGCGCCGGTAACCGTGCCGACCGGCGAGTACTTCATGATGGGCGACAACCGCTGCGATTCCTTCGACTCCAGGATGTTCGGCGCGATCCCCCGGTCGGCCGTGGTCGGCCGGGCGTTCGCGGTGATCTGGCCGGTCAAGCACCTGCGCTGGCTCTAGTACCGTCGTCCGGTAGGCGCGGGCCGGCTCTGGCAGTGGGCTCGGCCGCGCTGCCGCCGGCTGGACCATGCCGGGCCGGTGTCGTCGGTTCGTCCTAGAGTGATGGACCGTTGGTACTCGCTCTGGCGAATGGAGACCGTTGATGGCCGAGGTAGTCCTTTTCCACCATGCCCAGGGGCTGACAGCCGGCGTTGTCGACTTCGCCGACACCCTGCGCGGCGCCGGCCACTCGGTGCACACCCCGGACCTCTACGAGGGCCGCACCTTCACCGAGCTGGCCGACGGCCTGGCCTATGCCGAGCAGGTCAGTTTCGAGGAGTTGAACGCCCGGGCTGATCGCGCGGTGGCCGAACTGCCCGAGCAGCTGGTCTATGCCGGCATGTCCCTGGGCGTGGTCGCCGCGCAGCGGCTGGCCCAGACCCGTCCGGGCGCGCGGGGTGCGCTGCTGCTGTACTCGTGCGTGGCGACGTCCTACTTCGGGCCGTGGCCCGCGGGCCTGGCGGCGCAGATCCATGCCATGGCGGCGGATCCGATCTTCGTCGACGACGGCGATCTGGCGGCCGCCCAGGCCCTGGTCGACGAGGTTGCCGAGGCCGAGCTGTGGCTCTACCCCGGCGAGCAGCACCTGTTCGCCGACTCCTCGCTGCCGGCCTATGACCCGGACGCGGCCACCCTGCTGACCCAGCGGGTGCTCGACTTTCTTCCCACCGGCTGACCCGCCTGACAGTGCCTGATCGCGTTGGTCAGCCGTTGTGTCGGTGACCCGGCCTAGGGTGATGCCCATGAGCGAGACCGAAGTGCTGCAGGCCGATCGCGACGAGGTGCTGGCCCAACCGCTGCCGCCGGCCATCGTGGGTTCGCTGTCACCCTCGCGTGCCTCTGATTTCAAGACCTGCCCGCTGCTGTACCGGTTTCGCAGCATCGACCGGCTGCCCGAGACGCCGACCAGGGACGCCACCCGGGGCACGGTGGTGCACGCGGTGCTGGAACACCTCTATGACCTGCCGGCGGCCGAGCGCACCGTGGCGCAGGCCCAGGCCGACGTCGCGCCGTCCTGGCAGCAGCTGCTCGAACAGCGCCCGGAGCTGGCCCAGCTCTTCGCCGACACCGCGGCAGGCACCGAGAATGCTGACGGCACCGCGGTCACAGCAGGCACCGAGAATACCGACGACACGGCGGCAACGGCGGGCATCGACTCCGAGCTGACCCGTTGGCTGGACTCGGCGCGCAGCCTGGTCGCCAACTACTTCGCGCTGGAGGACCCGACCCGGCTGGAACCGGCCGCCCGGGAGGAGTTCGTCGAGGTGGTGCTGGACGGTCTGCGGTTGCGCGGCTACATCGATCGGGTGGACGTCTCACCGGCCGGCGACATCAGGATCGTGGACTACAAGACCGGCTCGATCCCGCGCGAGGCGTTCGAGGCCAAGGCGCTGTTCCAGATGAAGTTCTATGCCCTGGTGCTGTGGCGCATCCGCGGCGTGGTGCCCCGCCAGCTACGGCTGATCTACCTGGCCGACACCGACACCCTGAGCTACCAGCCCGATATCGAGGAGCTCGCCCGGTTCGAAAAGACGTTGCAGGCGATCTGGAAGGCGATCGCCGCGGCCAGCCAGACCGGCGACTTCCGACCGAACCCGTCCCGGCTCTGCGACTGGTGCTCCCACCACGAACTGTGCCCGGCCAAGGGCGGCACTCCCCCGCCGTTCCCGGCCGACGCTTTGGCCCTGCTCACCGCCGACCGACAGTCGCCGGTCAGCGACCCGAGCAGCGTGGTCGAGCCGGTGCTGTAAGGCAGCGTCAGTGCTGCGTGGACGGCTGCGTGAAGGGAGGCCCCGCGAAGTGCTGTATGAAGGGCCGCGTCAGGCGATCTGGCGGGCTGCCGGACCGTCGACCAGCTGCCTGAGCTCGGCCAAGCCCACCTCGGACAGGTCGGTGACCACCGTGCGATTGGCCGAAGGCGGCAGCGACACCTGATTGGGCACCGCCAGCACCTGGCAGCCGGCCGCCCCGGCCGAGGCCACCCCGGCGGGCGAGTCCTCGATGGCCACGCAACGGCTCGGGTCCACGCCGAGCCGCTCGGCGGCCAGCAGATAACTCTCCGGATCGGGCTTGCCGGCACGCACCTCGTCACCGGTGACCAGCGTGTCGAACGTCCCGGCCGGTAGCTGGTCGGCCACCGCCTCGGCCAGGTTGCGATAGGACATGGTGACCATCGCCATCGGCAACCCGGCCCGGCCGATCTCCTCCAGCAGCCGCAACACGCCCGGTCGCCAGTGCAGCTGCCGGCCGACGTCGGCAATCACCTCGGCCAGCAGCTGGTCGACGATCTGCGCGGCCGGCAGCGGCACCCCGCCGTGCTCGCGCAGGTAGCCGGCCGACACCAGCAGCGGCTGGCCGATCAGCGCATGGGCGTGCACATCGCTCCAGCTACCGCCGAAGGATTCGACCAGCCGGTACTCGGCCGCGATCCAGGACGGTTCGGTGTCGACCAGGGTGCCGTCCATGTCCCACAGCACGGCCTGCAACCGGCCGCTCACTTGGCCGCGAAGTACTTCGCCTCGGGGTGCGGAACGATGATGGCCGAGGTCGACTGCTCCGGCACCAGCTGGTGCTCCTCGGACAGGCTGACCCCGATCCGTTCAGGTTCGAGCAGCCGGAATAGCTGCTCCTGATCCTCTAGGTTCGGGCAGGCCGGGTAGCCGAAGGAGTATCGCGAACCCCGGTAGCCCTGCTTGAAGATCTCGTCCAGGTCCTCGGAGTCCTCGCCGGCGTAACCCAGCTCGTCACGAACCCGGCGGTGCCACAGCTCGGCCAGCGCCTCGGTCAGCTGCACCGACAGGCCGTGTACCTCCAGGTAGTCGCGGTAGTTGTTGGCCGCGAACAGCTCGTTGGCGAATTCTGAGATGCGTTGACCCATCGTCACCACGTGAAAGGCGACCACATCGGTCTCGCCGGATTCGCGCGATCTGAAGAAGTCGGCCAGGCACAGCCGACGTTCCCGGCGCTGGCGCGGGAACTCGAAGGACTCCCACTCGCCGCCCCCGTCCTTGAGCACGATGAGCTTGTTGCCCTCGCTCACGCAGTGGAAGTAGCCATAGACCACGGCGGCTTCCAGAATGCCCTCGGTCTGGAACCGGTCCAGCCAGTACCGCAGTCGCGGCCGGCCCTCGGTCTCCACCAGTTCCTCATAGCTGGGGCCCTTACCGCCCCGGCCGCCCTTGAGTCCCCACTGGCCCATGAAGGTGGCGCGCTCGTCCAGCAGCGTGGCGTACTCGGCCAGCGCTACCCCCTTCACCACCCGGGACCCGAAGAACGGCGGGGACGGCACCGGCACGTCGGTGGCCACATCGGAGCGGGTGCCCTCCAGCGGGTCCAGCACGGCGTCCTCGGCGGCCTTGCGCTCGGCGGCGATCCGCAGCGACCGTTCCCGCCGGGTCTTGCGCTCGGCGAGCTTGATGGCCTCGTCCTCGGACAGCTTGGTGTCGTCGGGCCCGTCCGGGTTGGTGGCCACGCCGCCCCGCCGCACCGCCATCAGCGCATCCATCAGGCGCAAGCCGTCGAAGGCGTCTCGGGCGTAGCGGACGTCGCCGGTGAAGACCTCGGACAGGTCCTGCTCCACGTAGGCCCGGGTCAGCGCCGCGCCGCCGAGCAGCACCGGGAACCGGCCCGACAGCCCGCGGGAGTTCATCTCCTGCAGGTTTTCCTTCATCACCACGGTGCTCTTGACCAGCAGGCCGGACATTCCGATGGCGTCGGCGTTGTGCTCCTCGGCCGCCTCCAGGATGGCGGTGATCGGCTGCTTGATGCCGATGTTGACCACCGTGTAACCGTTGTTGGACAGGATGATGTCCACCAGGTTCTTGCCGATGTCGTGCACGTCGCCCTCGACGGTGGCCAGCACGATGGTGCCCTTACCGTCGTCGTCGGCCTTGTCCATGTGCGGTTCGAGGTAGGCCACCGAGGTCTTCATCACCTCGGCCGACTGCAGCACGAACGGCAGCTGCATCTCGCCGCTGCCGAACAGCTCGCCGACCGTCTTCATGCCCGACAGCAGCGTCTCGTTGATGATCTGCAAAGCAGGTTGGCCTCGCAGTGCTTCATCTAAGTCGGCTTCCAGGCCGTTGCGCTCGCCGTCGATGATCCGCCGCTGCAACCGCTCATCGAGGGGCAGCGCGGCAAGCTCCTCGGCGCGCGAGGCGGCGGTGGACTGGGAGGAGACCCCTTCGAACAGCTGCAGATACTTCTGCAACGGGTCATAGGCCTCGTTGACCGTGCCGTCGTCGTTGGTGGACTCGGGCCGCCGGCGGTCATAGACCAGGTCGAGGGCCACCTCGCGCTGCGCGTCCGGGATCTTTGACATCGGCAGGATCTTGGAGGCGTGCACGATGGCCGAGTCCAGGCCGGCGTCGACGCACTCGTGCAGGAACACCGAGTTGAGCACCTGCCGCGCGGCCGGGCTCAGGCCGAAGGAGACGTTGGACAGGCCCAGCGTGGTCTGCACGTCCGGGTGCCGGCGCTTGAGCTCGCGGATCGCCTCGATGGTCTCGATGCCGTCGCGGCGGGTTTCCTCCTGGCCGGTGGCGATCGGGAAGGTCAGGCAGTCGACCATGATGTCGGACAGCGCGATGCCCCAGGTGCCGGTCAGGTCGGCCAGCAGCCGCTCGGCGATGGCCAGCTTGTGGTCCCGGGTTCGCGCCTGGCCCTCCTCGTCGATGGTCAGCGCCACCACGGCCGCGCCGTGCTCGCGGACCAGCGGCAGCATCCGGGCGTAGCGCGAGGTCGGGCCGTCGCCGTCCTCGAAGTTGACCGAGTTGACGATGGAACGCCCCCCCACCATTTCCAGGCCCGCTTCGATGACGTTCGGTTCGGTGGAGTCCAGCATCAGCGGCAGGGTGGACGCGGTGGCGAACCGGCCGGCCAGTTCCATCATGTCGGCAACACCGTCACGGCCCACGTAGTCGACGTTGACATCCAACAGGTGCGAGCCGTCGCGAGTCTGGGAACGGGCGATCTCGACACAGTTACCGAAGTCACCGGCCAGCATCGCCTCGCGGAAGGCCTTGGAGCCGTTGGCGTTGGTGCGCTCGCCGATCATCAGCACCGAGGCGTCCTGGCGGAACGGCACGCTGGCGTAGAGCGAGGCCACCGATGGCTCGCTGACCGGCCGGCGGCGGGCCGGCTGCAGCCCGGCAACCCGCTCGGCCACCTGGCGGATGTGTTCGGGGGTGGTGCCGCAGCAGCCACCGACCAGGCCGGTGCCGAACTCGGTGACGAACGAGGCCAGCGAATCGGCGAGTTCGGCCGGGGTGAGCGGGTAGACCGCGCCGTTCGGACCGAGCGAGGGCAGGCCGGCGTTGGGCATCACCGACAGTCCGATGTCGGCATGCTGGGACAGGTAGCGCAGGTGCTCGCTCATCTCGGCCGGCCCGGTGGCGCAGTTCAGCCCGATCAGGTCCACATCCAGCGGCTCCAGCGCGGTGAGCGCGGCGCCGATCTCCGAGCCGAGCAGCATGGTGCCGGTGGCCTCGACCGTGACGTGGGCGATGCTCGGTAGCCGACGACCGAGGTCGGCCATCGCGCGCTTGGCGCCGATGATGGCGGCCTTGGCTTGCAGTAGGTCCTGCGCGGTCTCGACCGACAGCACGTCCACGCCGCCTTCGATCAGACCGGCGGCCTCTTCGTAGTAGGCATCGCGCAGCTTGCGAAAGTGCACGTGGCCCAGCGTCGGCAGCTTGGTGCCGGGCCCCATCGAGCCGATCACGAACCGCTGCCGCTCGGCGGTGGAGTGCCGGTCGGCAACCTCGCGCGCGATCTGGGCAGCGGCCAGCGAGAGCTCGTGGATCCGGTCCTCGATGTCGTACTCGGCGAGGTTGGCCCAGTTGGCGCCGAAGGTGTTGGTCTCGACCGCGTCGGCACCGGCCTCGAAGTAGGCCTCGTGCACGCCGGCCACCACATCGGGCCGGGTCACGTTGAGGATCTCGTTGCACCCTTCGAGGTCGTCGAAATCGGCCAGGCTGAGGTCGGCGGCCTGCAGCATGGTGCCCATGGCGCCGTCGCAGACCAGGACGCGCTCGGACAGGGCTTGGAGGAACGGGCTAGCCGTGGCGGTGAGAGGCACCCGGCAAGTTTACCGGGGATCTGGCCAGTTATTTTGCGTGATCTTGGCCGATGTGCTCGCACCGGCTCGCCCTGGCACCCGATACGTCCGGACCGGCCCCCTGCCCGGCCCGTCGCCCACCGGGCCGGCCCCAGCGTCCTAAGCTGGACCGATGACGGAATTCGAGAACTGGCCGGAACTGAAGGACCCGGTTCTCGTAGCGGCCTTCGAGGGGTGGAACGACGCCGGCGACGCTGCCACCGGCGCGATCGAGCATCTCGAACTGACCTGGCAGGCCACCCCGCTGGCCGCGATCGATCCGGACGACTACTACGACTTTCAGGTCAACCGTCCGACCGTCTCGCAGGTGGACGGCGTGACTCGCCGGATCAGCTGGCCGACCACCCGGTTGTCGGTGTGTCGCCCGGCCGGCGCGGACTTCGACCTGGTGCTGGTGCGCGGCATCGAGCCCAACATGCGCTGGCGCAGCTTCTGCGAGGAGCTGCTGGAGATCATGCGCGAGCTGGGCGTGCGGACCGCGGTCACCCTCGGCGCGCTGCTAGCCGACTCACCGCACACCAGGCCCACCCCGGTGTCGGGGACCTCCTACGACACCGCCAGCGCGACCCGGTTCGGCCTGGAGCGCTCGCGGTACGAGGGTCCGACCGGCATCGTCGGCGTCCTGCAGGAAGCCTGCGTGCTGGCCGGCATTCCAGCCATCTCGTTCTGGGCGGCAGTACCGCACTACGTGGCCCAGCCGCCGAATCCGAAGGCGACCATCGCATTGCTGCACCGGGTCGAGGAGGTGCTCGACATCGCCGTGCCGCTCGGCGAGCTGCCGGCGCAGGCCGACGACTGGCAGAAACTGGTCAACGAGATGGCCGACGAGGACGAGGACGTCCGCGACTACATCCGCAATCTCGAAGAGCGTGACGACGACGGCGAGATGCGCGAGGCTTCCGGAGATGCCATTGCCAAGGAATTCGAACGCTACCTGCGCCGCCGTGACAAGCCGGACAGCGGCGGCCGGCCCGGGTCGCTGTAGCGGCCGATGCTGAGCGTGCGGTGGGCCCAGGCCAGCGACGTCGGACGGGTCCGGCAGGTCAACGAGGACGCCTGCTTCGGCTCGGAGCGGCTGTTCGCGGTCGCCGACGGCATGGGCGGGCACGCGGCCGGAGACGTGGCCAGCCAGCTGGCGATCGCCGCGATCGAGCAGCTGGCTGGCCAGCCGGAGATCGAGGTGGCCGACCTGCTGGCCACCGTGCAGCTGGCCAACGCGCAGATCCTGCGGGCCGCGGCCGAGCAACCGGCCTACGGCGGGATGGGCACCACGCTGACCGGGCTGGCGGTGGTGCAGGTGTCCGGTCGAGAGCACTGGGCGGTGTTCAACGTCGGCGACTCCCGGGTCTACCGCTACGCCGAGGCGACGTTGCGCCAGCTCACGGTCGATCACTCCGCGGTGCAGGAGCTGGTCGACGCCGGCCAGCTCACCGACTCCCAGGCCCGCCACCATCCGCGGCGCAACGTGGTGACCCGGTCGCTGGGCTCGGACCCCGCGCCGCTGGCCGATGTGGAACTCTACGAACCGGTCCTCGGAGATCGGTTGCTGCTCTGCTCCGACGGCCTGACCAACGAGCTGCTCGACGCCGAGATCGCCCAGGTGCTGCAGGTGCTGACCGACCCGGCCGAGGTCGTTGCGGAGCTGGTGCGCCGGGCCAACCAGTCCGGCGGGCGTGACAACACCACCGTCGTGGTGGTGGACGTCACCGCGACCTGATCTACGCGGCGGGAGTGTCGCGGCGGGCTTTGGTCGCGGCGGGAGTGTCGCAGCTAGAGCGCGACGCCCAGCAACGCATCCACGGCGCGGGCGATCAGCGACCCGGCGGCCGGATCGGCGTCCTGGTGCTGTTCGAGCACCTGAGCTGCCCACCGATCCACCGCGGTGATGGCCCCGACCGTATCCAGGTCATCGGTCAGCCGCTCGCGCATCCGGTCCAGCACCACCAGCGCGTCCGGGCCGGTGCCGGCGACGGTGGCTGCCCGCCAGCGGCTCAGCCGGCGCTCGGCAGCCGGCAGCCTGCCACCGGTCCATTCCCGGTCGACCCGATAGTGCCCGTCGAGCAGGGCCAGTCGGATGGCCATCGGGTCCACCCCGGCGCCGCGCAGCTTGGACACGAAAACGAGATTGCCCCGTGACTTGCTCATCTTCTCGCCGTCCAGCCCGATCATGCCGGCGTGACAGTAGTGCCGCGCGAACGGCCACTGCCCGGTCAGTGCCTCGGCGTGCGCGGCCGAGTGCTCATGGTGCGGAAACCGCAGATCCGAACCGCCACCCTGGACGTCGATACCCATCCCGAGCCGGTTGAGCGCGATCACCGAGCACTCGACATGCCAGCCGGGCCGGCCCGGGCCGACCGGAGAGTCCCAGGACGGCTCGCCGGGTCGCCGGCCACGCCAGAGCATCGCATCGAGCGGATCCCGCTTGCCCGGCCGGTCCGGATCGCCGCCCCGTTCGGCCGACAGCGCCAGCATCTGCTCGGTGTCATAGCGCGAGACGTAGCCGAAGTGGCCGCTGCCGGTGGTGGTGGCGTAGACGTCCTCCTCCAGCCGGTAGGCCAGGCCGTCGGCCAGCAGCTTGGCCACCACCTCGGAGATCTCGTCCACCGACTCCACGACGCCCACATAGTCGGCCGGTGGCAGCACCCGGAGGCTGGCCATGTCCTGGCGGTACAGGCCGATCTCTCGGGTCGCAAGATCGGTCCAGTCCGCCCCGGTGGCCGCGGCACGCTCCAGTAGCGGGTCATCGATGTCGGTGACGTTCTGCACGTAGTGCACGTCATGGCCGGCGTCGCGCCAGAGCCGTTGCACCAGGTCGAAGGCCAGGTAGGTTGCCGCGTGGCCGAGGTGGGTCGCGTCGTACGGGGTGATCCCGCAGACATACATTCGAGCGGTGCCGCCGGGCGCGGACGGCCGGATCTCGTCGGTCGCGGTGTCATAGAGCCGCAACGGGCGGGCGGTGCCGGGCAGGGTGGGAACCTCGCAGGTCGGCCAGGAATGCATGGCTTCACGCTAGCCGCCGATTGTGAGCCGGCCGACGTTTGGGTGCCCGCTGCCGGTCCTGGCTGGCCGATTCAGACCCCGGCCGTCAGGATTGTCCCATGGCCTCAGATTCGCGCTACCTCGTCACGGTCAGCCGGACCATCGCGGCAGACCGGCAGACCCTGTTCGACATCATCGCCGATCCCGCCCAGCACCCGGTGATCGACGGTTCGGGCTCGGTCCGGGCAGTGCGGGCGGGCGGGCCGGAGCGGCTCAGCCTGGGCAGCAGGTTCTCGATGGACATGCATCTGGGTACGGCCTACAAGATCGCCAACACGGTGGTGGAGTTCGAGGAGCCGGCCGTGATCGGCTGGCGGCACTTCAACGGCCACATCTGGCGATACTCCTTCCTCGCCGCCGCCGACGGGGCCACCGAGGTCACCGAGCAATGGGACGCGCGCCGGGCCAAGCGCAAGTGGGGCCTGCTGCTGCTGGGCTTTCCCAAGCGCAACGAGCAGGGCATGACCAGAACCCTGGAGCGGCTCGACCGGCTGGTCGCCAGCGCTCAGTAGGGCGGGTACGGGATGGCCGGCCAATCGGTCGGCGGCATCGGGAACTTCGGCTTGGCCAGCAACCGCCGCACCCGGCGCTGGACGGCGCGCACCTCGGCGGTGGTGAGCAGCTCGCCCAGTTGCTCACCGAGCGGGCCGGCCAACTGATCGGAGAGCTGTCCCAGCATCGCCACCGCCTCGGCCGGCAACGGGTCACCGGCCCACTGCCACAGCACGGTGCGCAGCTTGTTGTCCACGCTGAGGCTGACCCCGTGATCGACGCCGAAGATGTGCAATCGGCCCTCGTGCAGCGGGCTGTGGCTGACCGGCAGCAGGTGTGAGACCTTGCGGTCGGAGTTGTTCAGGATTGCATCCAGCAGCGCCATCCGCTGCAGCTGGGAGTAGCTGCCGGCATTGATTGCATTGACGATGTCGAAGGATTCGTCATCGTCGATCCAGAGTTGCACCATCCCGTTGCCCAGCGGGACGGCCCGCAGGACGGTCGCAGGTACCAGGTCCCAACCGGTGGCCGCGGTCAGCAGGAAGATGGCCACCTCGCGCTCGGCCAGGGTGCCGTCCGGGTAGTCCCAGAGCGGGCGCTCAC
>JBPCPA010000048.1:0-8509 GCA_050999655.1 Jatrophihabitans sp. | reverse complement strand
GTGCGAGTTCGCGAACGACAGCACGCTCGAGGCGTTGGCCAGCGTGAAGATCTCGCCCTGGCTGTCGTTCTGCCCGATCATCGGGGTGATGCCGACCATCGCCCACAGCTGCGCGGCGGTACGGCCGGTGAAGATCGAGTTGAGCTGGGACTCCAGCGCGGTGGCGGCCGAGTTCGCCGCGCCGCCCATGTCGGAGTTGGCCGACCCGTAGTCCATCGTCATCATGTTCACCACGTCGACGCGGGCGTGGTTGGTCACCGCGTTCCTCAGCAGGTCGATGCCCGGCTGGGTGAGCGCGCTGGGCAGCACCGGCAGCGTGTAGCTCACCTTCAGGCTCGGGTTCGCCGACTCCAGGCCGGCGATTGCCTGGTTGCGTCGGGTGATCGTTGCGGTGTCGGTGAGCGCCCCGCCCTCGACGTCGAAGTCCAGGTGGCTGAGATTGTAGGCGGTGACGATCCGCTGATACTGGGCCTGCAGCGCGCCGGCGGAACCGCAGGACGGTGCCGGCTCGGAGCCGTTCGCACCACCCACCGAGATCGCGACGTCCCCACCCATCGAGCGCAGGGTGGCGATGTCGGACTGCAGGAAACCAGAATCCAGCGAGCCGGACGGTCCCCAGCCGGCAGTGCAGTCGCCGCCCGTGTTGAGGATGAACGCCAGCGTGTAGAACCGGTTGCCGGCGGCCTGAGCGGCCTGGCTGAGGTTGAAGGTGGGCCAGGCGCTGACATCGACGTAGGGCGCCGAATAGTGTGCCGGCCAGCTGACCGGCGCAGCGGTGGCCGGCGCGCTGGTGACGAGCAGGCCGAGACCGGCGCTCGCCAGTGCCGCGAGTCCCGCGACCACTTTCTTGCGAATGCTCATGATTCTCCTCGGTTTCGTCTCGGTCCCGGCAGTGCCGGCCCCCGCGGCCGAAGAATTGGTATAGACGAATTAGTGTCATATTGGTCTGTACCACTCACGCTGTCAAGAGCTGGGCAGCAGCCATTGCGACAGGTCGGTACCTGCCGGTCGCGCCGGGGGCGTGCATCGGCCGGGCGCGCTCGCGCCTCGACGGTGGGTGGCCGTGGTGGACCTCGGTCGGCCCAGCCTGCAGTTCGCTCAGGCTGCGGTTCGCTCAGCCGGCAGCCGGTGACCAGCTGAGGCCGCCTTCGGAGGTGCTGAGCACCTCGACCTGCTCGCTGCAGCCAGCCTTGCCGGCAGCGCAGGTACGTAGCGTGACCTGGGCCAGGCCGTGCTGGGCATCGGCGAAGGACAGCGAGTCGACCGGCCCGGGCAGTCCGCTCGGCAGCACCGTGCGCTGGCTGGCACCGCTCACCACGTGCAAGGTGGCACTGCCCGGCTCGGCGACCAGGTACCGGTTTGGGCCGGCCGCGCTGACCACTGCCGACACCCCCGAGCCGAGGACGCTGGTCAGCGCCACCCGGACGCCGGCGACGAACGAGATTGCGTTGCTGCTGCTGTAGAAACGTACGCTCGAACCGGTACCGGCGTGGCTGGTCACCGGCACCTCGATCGAGCTTGCGACCAGCGGCGTGCCGATGCTCGGGGTGTTCGGGTCCAGACCGAACCGTGGTGCCAGCACGCCGCCGACCGGCCGCGCCGTCCAGCTGAGGCCGTTGTCGGCGCTGGTGTAGAGCCGCGAACTCAACGGACCGCCTGCCAGCAGCAGCTGATCGCCGGCCCAGGCGATGCTGCCACTGGCCGGTGCCTGCCGGCGGACCAACGGGCCGCCGGCACTGCTCACGAACAGCCGCGGGGTGCTGCCGTCGTTGGCGCTGCCCTGCACGCTGGCCAGCACCGCGACCCGGCTGCCGTCGGTCGACAGCGCCAGGTTGGCCTGATCGGTGGGCAGCGACAGCGGCACCGCGGTCCGGCGCCAGCTCCGACCGCCGTCCGCGGAGACCTGGTAGGCCATGCCGGCGCTGTCGACGGTGAGCGCCGCGACCTGGTGGGCGGTCACCGCGATGCTCTGGCCGCTGGCGGGCGCGGCGGGCAGCCGCAGCTCGGCCCAACTCTGGCCGGCGTTGGTACTCAGCCGGACGGTATCGGCCGCGGCCAGCACCAGCGCGTGACCGTGGCCGTCGAAGACCGCCCGGCTGACCCGCAGGGCACTGTTGCCGGCATTCTCGGCACTGGCCTTGGCGGTCTTCTCCGCGACCGGCCGGCGGTGCTGGCCGGCGCAGCCGGTCAGGGTTGTGAGCAGGGCAATGCCGACCATGGCGAGTATGCCGGTGGTGACGCCAGATCGGCTCCGGAGCCTGTTCATGTGATGTCCTCCCGGCCTTTACAGGCAGCCGTTGTTGCCGTTGTAGGCCGCGGTGGCCACTGCGGGAGCGTTGGAGCAGGTGCTGTCCATATTGAGCGTCACGCCGTTCCAGGTCTCGTTGTGCCCACCGGCGTACTGCTTGTGCCGCTGGTGCTGGGTCCAGTGCGCGATGCTGACGCAGGGCAGGTTGCTGGTCGAGATCACCCCGTTGTAGTCAGCACCATCGATGAAAGTCGGTGGCGGCGACAGCGAGGCGAAGTCATCCAGAAAGCCGGCACAGGTCGAGGTGTAGATGCCCGAGGGCTGGGCCGGCGACACCGCGAGCTGGTTGACCCAGCCCTGCACGAAGGACTTGGTGGCGTTGATGCAGGTGGCGCTGTTGCTGCCGCCTGCCTCCATGTCATAGATGATGGGGGAGTTGGCCGCCATGCCCAGCTTCACCAGCGCGTTGTAGGCGGCCCTGGCTTCGGTCTGACCCTGGCCGTAGGCCGTCGAGGTGTTGGTGCTGAAATGGTCGAAGCCGGCCAGGCAGGGGTTCTGCGGGCCGACCCACAGCGGCAGCAGCGCCCAGCCCTGCCCGGTCACCTGCGTGACCCAGGAGGCGGTCAGGTTCGGCTGGCTGCAGGCGCGATCCTCACCGCCGAGATAGATGCCCCAGGCCAGGTAGGGGGTGTTGCGGAAGAAGGCGCTCATCTGGCTGACCGACGGCGCGCTGCACGAGTCTCCGCCCTTGCCGATGGTGGTGAAGCTGTGCGGCGCGGCGGTGGCCGGGGCGGTGGTGGCGCCGAGGCCCGCCAGCGCACCGGCCGCGAGCAGCATCGCCACCGCCGCCCGGGCCAGACGGACTTTTACGGACAAACGCCTGATCATGCACGAAGCATGACCTTCCGCTCAGGATCTGTCCAGCCGGAATTGCATTGCTTTTCACCGCACCGGCCCGGTTGCGTCCCGACCGCTCAGGAGTCGCCCTCGCTGAGCAGCGTCTCGCGGATCTTGGAGATCGCGAAGCCCCAGGCCTGGCCGACCTTCACCTTGCCAGGCACCGAGATCTCCTGCGGATTGGTGAGCACGTCCAGCAGTACCGGACCGGGGTGGGCAAGGGCGTCGCGAACCGCACCGTCCACCTGTGCCGGATCGCTGACCCGGACGGCGTGCAGGCCGATTGCGCGGGCCACCGCGGCCAGGTCCGGATTGGCCAGCACGGTGCCGAACTCGGGCAGGCCGACCTGTTCCTGCTCGAGCTTGACCATGCCGAGCCGGCCGTTGTCGAACACGATCAGCTTGACGTCAAGATGATGACTGACCGCGGTGATCAGGTCGCCGAGCAGCATGGTCAGCCCGCCGTCGCCGCAGAACGCGACCACCTGGCGGCCTCGGTCCAGCGCCTGCGCGCCGAGCGCCTGCGGCATGGCATTGGCCATCGAACCCAGATTGAACGAGCCCAGCAGGGCCCGCCGGTCGGTCATCTGCACGAACCGGGACAGCCAGACCGTCGACATTCCGGTATCGGTGGTGAAGACCGCGTCCGGCGCGGCATGCCGGTTGACCGCCTGGGCCAGTAGCTCCGGACGGATCCGCTCCTCGGTGTTGTCCAGCCGCTCCCGCAGCCGGCCGATCAGGCCACTGTCATGGTCGGGTTCGGTGAGCGCGGCCTGCCGTGCAGTCCAGGCCTGGTAGCTGGTCCGGCAGGCGAGCAGGTGGTCCTCGGACGTGCCGGCTGCCAACCTGTCCAGCAGCAGCTCCAGGGTCGGGGCGCTGTGCCCGACCAGGGCCAGGTCGACCGCCACCCGGCGCCCGATCTGCTCGGCGCGGGCGTCCAGCTGGATCACCGTCTTGCCCTCGGGGTACCACTCCCGGTAGGGAAAGTCGGTGCCGATCAGCAGCAACACCTCGCAGCCCTCGAACGCCTCGGTAGCGGCCGGGTTGCCGATCAGGCCGCTCTGGCCGACCTGGTAGGGATTGTCCTTCTCCAGTTCCTGCTTGGCCTTGAGGCTCAACACCATCGGCGCGCGCAACCGCTCGGCCAGCGCCAGCACCTGGGCGCGGGCCGGGCGGGCACCGATGCCGACCAGCAGGGTCACCGAGCTGGCCTCGTTGAGCAAGGTCGCGGCCCGGTCCAGCGCCTGGCCGTCCGGGACCGTCGCCGGGTGGGCCCGGGCGAAGCGGGGCGGCGCGCTGTGCTTGGGCACGTCCAGGCCACCGATGTCACCGGGCAGGGTGAGCACCGCGACGCCAGGCCCGTTCAGCGCCGACTGGACGGCCTGCTCGACCATCGTGGTGGCCTGCGCCGGCGAGGTGATCGTCCTGGTGAACAGGGCCACATCGCGAAACAGCAGGTCGTTGTCGACCTCCTGGAAGTAGTCGGTGCCCAGCTCCTCCAGCGGCACCTGGCCGCAGATGGCCAGCACCGGGGCATGCGACTTCTTGGCGTCATAGAGTCCGTTGAGCAGGTGGATCGAACCGGGCCCGACGGTGCCCATGCAGACACCGAGGGTGCCGGTCAGCTGGGCCTGGGCACCCGCGGCGAAGGCGGCCACCTCTTCGTGGCGGACCCCGATCCACTCGATCCGGTCCTCCCGGCGGATCGCGTCGGTGACCGGGTTCAGCGCATCGCCGACCACGCCCCACACCGTCCGCACGCCCTGTTCGGCCAGCGCGGTCACGATCATCTCGGCAACGGTGGGCATCGAAAGGCCTCTCAGACTCGGGTGAAGGTGTCGGGGCTGGCCGCGGCCCAGTCGCCGCGCCAGTCCTCGGGTGGCTCGGCCAGCAACTGGCCCGGCTGCAGCCAGTCGTAGAGGTCGGCGTAGCTGGCCGTGCGGACATGATCGATCCGGCGCATCAGCATCGCCGGGTGCAATTCGTGCGGGCCGGCCAGTCCGAGCGAGGCGATCATCTGCTGGGCCTGGGCGACGGTGGCCTGCTGGTAGCGGTAGACCCGCTCGGTCTTGTCGGCGACGTCCAGGGCCCGGGCCCGGCGCGGATCCTGGGTGGCGACGCCGACCGGACACTCGTTGGTGTGGCACTTCTGGGCCTGGATGCAGCCGATCGCCATCATCATCGCGCGCGCTGCGTTGGTGTAGTCCGCGCCCTGGGCCAGCCGTTTGACCAGGTCGGTGCCGGTTGCGACCTTGCCGCTGGCGCCGAGCTTGATGCGATCCCGCAGACCGGTGCCGACCAGGGCGTTGTGCACCATGATCAGGCCCTCGGTCAGCGGCGTGCCGACGTGGTCCTCATATTCCAGCGGCGCCGCACCGGTGCCGCCTTCGGACCCGTCCACCACGATGAAGTCGGGCGTGATCTGCTCCTCGGCCATCGCCTTGCAGATGGCGAGCAGCTCGTGCCGGTAGCCGACGCAGAGCTTGTAGCCGGTCGGCTTGCCATCGGCCAGCTGGCGCATCCGGGCGATGAAGTGCACCAGCTCGCGCGGGGTGTGAAAGACCTTGTGAGCGGCCGGGCTGACACACTTCTGGCCCTGCGGGACACCGCGGGCGTCGGCGATCTCCTTGGTCACCTTTGCCGCTGGCAGCACCCCGCCGATGCCGGGTTTGGCGCCCTGGCTGAGCTTGAGCGAGACACACTTGACCTGCTGGTGGGCGGCCTTGTCGGCAAACATCGCCGGGTCGAAGTCGCCGTCGCGGGTGCGAGCGCCGAAATAGCCACTGCCCAGCTCCCAGATCAGATCGCCGCCGCCTTCCAGGTGGTAGTCGGTGAGGCCGCCCTCGCCGGTGTCGTGGGCGAAGCCACCACGAGCCGCGCCGGCGTTCAGGGCCCGCAGGGCGTTGGCCGACAACGCGCCGAAGCTCATCGCCGAGACGTTGAGCAGTGCCATCTCGTAGGGCTTGGTGCAGTCCGGGCCGCCGATCCGGACCCGGGGCTGATCCTTGGCCGGCTCACCGGGCGCCGAGGAGTGCAGTACCCACTCGTAGCCGACCTCGTTGACCTCGCGCTCGGTGCCGAAGGTCTGCTCGCCGTGAATGCCCTTGGCCCGCTCGTAGATGACACTGCGGGTGTCACGGTCATACGGGCGGCCGTCGTAGTTGCGTTCGATGAAGTACTGCTGCAGTTCGGGCCGCAGCTTTTCCAGCAGGTAGCGCAGGTGGCCGAGGACCGGGTAGTTGCGCAGCACCGAATGCCGGCGCTGGCTGACGTCATAGACCGCCAGCAGCGCCAGGCCGATCAGGATGGCGGCCAGCACCCACCACCAGGCCGACCACACCAGGGCGGCCAGCGTGAGCGCCGCCGCGATCAGCACCAGAACCAGGGGAATCAGAAGGGTTGCCACGCCGCCTCCAGCCCGTCGCCATCGATCGGGCATCGGTATGTGCCTGGGCGGTTATCGCCCCGCCAGCTGTCCGGGGACTGCTCTCCGGGACGGCAGCCGGTAGCACCGGCCGTCGGGGGTTCAAGCTACCCGGGTCACCTCAACGGGTTCGGGGCAGTCCCTGCTCCACCTCGCCGGTCAGTCGGGCGGCCTGACCTCCTCGGCCAGGTGGTCGCGGGCCCAGAGCGCGGCAGAGGTCCGGTCGGCAACCCCGATCCGGCGAAAGATGTTGCCCAAGTGCACCTTGACGGTCCGCTCGGCGATGCCCAGCGTGCGGCCGATCTGCTTGTTCGCCAGGCCCTTGCTGGCCAGTCGCAGCACCTGGACCTCGCGGTGGCTCAGCTGCTCGGCAGCCGAGGGCGCCTGCTGGCTGGGCAGCAGGGCGCCGGCGACGCGGGGATCCAGCGGGGCATGGCCATCGGCGGCTGAGCGGATGGCGGCCAGCAGCTGCTCGGGCGTGCAGTCCTTGAGCACGTAGCCGGTGGCGCCGGCCGCGATCGCCTCACGCACCCGCGCCTGCTCGGCGAAGGAGGACAGGATGATCACCCGGACCTGAGGCTGGGCAGCGCGGATCGCGCGGGTCGCGCCCGCCCCGTCGAGCACCGGCATCGACAGGTCCATCAGGATGACATCGGGATCGAGGCTCGCGGCCAGTTCGACGGCCTGAGCGCCGTCGGCGGCATCGGCGATCACCTCGACATCGCCGGCGTTGGCCAGCACCGCGCGCAGGCCCTCCCGGACCAGGCGGTGGTCATCGACCAGCAGTACCCGGATCATCCGGCCAACACCGACAGCCGCCACGAGGTGCCGTGGCCCGGCGCGGTCCGCAGCTCGAGCCGGCCGCCGACCGCGCCAGCCACCTCGGCGATCAGCGCCAGTCCCAGATGCCGCTCACGGCGTACCGACGGCTCGAAGCCCAGACCGTCGTCGCCGACCTCCAGCAGCACCGCCCCGGCCTGCTCGCTCAGCCGCACCGTCGCGGTGGCGGCCTCGGCATGCTTGACGGTGTTGCGCAGGCACTCCTGGGCAATCCGGAACACCGCCTGTTGCTGCTCGAAGCTCAGCGCTGCGGCTGCCGTCGGATCGACCTGGACGCCGACGTGTGGACCTCGGCTGCCCGGCATCGCCGCGAGGTCATGCAGCGCGGCCGGCAGCCCGGCGCTGCGCAGGCTGGCCGGGTAGATGTCGACGACCAGCGAGCGCAGGCTGCCCATGCTGGCGCGCAGGGTCTCGGCCGCCGCCCGCAACTGATCGGCCAACTCCTGCTGTTGCCTGCCGGCCGCGGCCTCCGCGCCGCCGGCCACCGCGAACGAGGCGGCCGCCAGTTCCTGGACCACCCCGTCATGCAGGGCAGCCGCGATCCGCTGCCGCTCGTCGGTCGAGGCGTCCAGCGCCCGCTGCATCATCGCCTCCCGCTGCGCCTGGGCGCGCCGGGTCCGGCGCAACAAGGTCCACATGATCGGCACCAGCAGCAGAAACACCAGTGCCACGCTGCTGGAGGTGATCCCGACGAAGCCGCGCCACAGCTGCGAGCTGCGCTCGGTCACCGCGTCGTAGCGAAAGTAGGTCTCGAACAGCAGCTCGTGCCCGTCCGGGGTCCAGACCGGCCGGTAAACCTCCAGCAGCCGGCCCTGACTGCGCTCGAAACTGTTCTCCGGCCGGGACAGGTCGGTGATCTCGGCCTGGGTGCGTGGAGTGCTGAAGGCCACCTGCGCACCGTCGTCCAGGCCGAAGGTGCGCCCGATCAGCTGCGCCTCGTCGGAGTAGAGCACGGTGCCATCAGGTGACCAGATCTTCACCCGGACCAGCGAGGCGGACAGCACCCGGTTGTGGATCACCGAATCCAGCCCCCGCGCGGCGGCCGGGTCGGTGGCCATCGGATCGGTCAGCGCCGGCTGCAGCACGCTCTCGGCCAGCAG
>JBPCPA010000022.1:0-5889 GCA_050999655.1 Jatrophihabitans sp. | reverse complement strand
GCGGAACTCGTCCGCGGCTCGGTGGTGGCCAACACTGCAGTCATCTCGTCCTTCGGCCGGTGGTGATCGGGACCAGGCAGGTCGCTAGCTCGTCTTGGTGAGCAGCGGGTCGATCGCGCTGGCTGCCTTGGTGAGCGCGTCCTGCACCGACTCGCTGCCCTGGAACGCTTTGGTCAGCGCGTCCTGCAGGGCGGTGTCGATGGCCGGCGCCTGCGGAACGGACGGCCGCGGGCGCGCGGTCTGCAGCTGCTTGATGTAGGGAGCGAAGGCCGGCACGGTCGAGGCCTCCTGGCTGTCCAGGGACTTCACGACCGACATCTGACCGGTCTTGGCCATCGCGATCTGGTAGTCGGCGGTCTGGGTGAAGGCGATGAACTTCAACGCGGCCGCCTTGTTCTTGGTGGCGGTGGTCATGTTGATGTCCTCGCCGCCGACGACCGAGATGGAGCCGCCGGGACCGGCCGGAACCTGGGAGTAGACCGGCGCGAACTTCGGGTACTGGCCCTGCCAGATGGCCTGCATCCACGGCCCGTCCAGGATGTTGGCGTAGGTGGCCTTGGGCAGCCCGTCCGAGGTCTGCACCGCACCCTTGTTGCCGATGATCAGGTTCGGGATAGCGCCGCTCTTGTACAGATCGACCAGCATCTGCACACCGGCCACGCTGGCCGGTGAGTTCAGGTAACCGGTGGCCTTGGTCAGGTCGGGGCTGGTGACCTCGCCGCCGGCCGACCAGATCCACGGGTAGACGTTCCAGCCCTGCAGGCCGCTGTCGGCGAACACCGCGACCTTCTTGGCCGACAGCTTCGCGGCATCGGTCTTGAG
Organism: Jatrophihabitans sp.; assembly: GCA_050999655.1. Classification (GTDB taxonomy): domain Bacteria; phylum Actinomycetota; class Actinomycetes; order Mycobacteriales; family Jatrophihabitantaceae; genus Jatrophihabitans_A. Next base: position 5,067 of record JBPCPA010000022.1, on the reverse strand, counting down.
GTCATCGAAGGTGGCCGGCGGTGCGGCAATGCCGGCGTCCTTGAGCGCGGTGCTGTTGCTGATCAGCACCCGGGTGTTGGTGTCCAGCGGCAGGCCGTAGTAGTGGCCCTCGTACTTGTTGGTGGCCAGGCTGCCCGGGTAGTTGTCGGCCGACAGGTCATCGAAGTTGGCCAGCGTGCCGTCGAGCTGGGCGAACACCTTGAGCGCGGCGAACTTGGGCACCCAGCCGATGTCCGAGCGCACCAGGTCGGGCAGCTCGCCGCCGGCGGCGCTGGTGGTCAGCTTCTGCAGCAGCGAGTCGTACGGGATGTCGACGTAGTTGATCTTGATGTTCGGGTTGGCCTTCTCGAAGGCCGGGATGATGGTCTGGCTCAGCGCGTCGGTCTGTGCCTTGTTGCCACCGTTGCCGTAGGTCCCCCAGAACGTCAGGGTGACCGGCTTGGACGGCGAGCTGTCGCTGCTGCTCTTCTTCGAGCTGGAACACCCGGTCAGAGCGATGGCGGCGATCGCCGCCAGGCTCACCAGCGTCGTGGTCCGCCGCCTGGTCAAGCAGAGTGCCATGAGTTTCTCCCGTAAAATGTGTGCGAACCGGTGAGGAATGGCTTCCGCCGGGTACTGCGTGTTAGGCCGGCACCTGATCGCTCAGCTTGCTCAGTGAGCGCAGCACGCCGTGGCGCAGCATGGTCGCTGCGGCGCCGCGGGCCCAGGTCTCGTCGGGTAGCGGACGCACCAGGACGGTGCAGTCGGCGGAGGTGGATGAGAAGGCGTCGCGGTCCAGTTCGGCGCGCAGGGCATCGATGAACAGGTCAGAGGCGGTCATCCCCTCGCCGGACAGGATCACCAGGGGCGGGTTGAGCAGGTTCAGCAGGGCCGCGATCGCGCGGCCGAGCGCCACCCCGGCCTGGGTGAAGACCCGGCGGGCGTCCGGATCGCCGGCGTGCGCGGCCGAGACGACCTGGGAGACCCTGGAGATCCGCCGGCCGGCCGCGGCCGACATGGCAGCCGCTATCGCGGTGTCGCCCACCACCGCCTCCAGGCAGCCTCGCTTGCCGCAGTGGCAGACCGGACCGTCCGGATCGACGACCATGTGGCCGAACTCGCCGGCCGCCCCGCTCACCCCGCGCCACAGCTGACCGTCGAGCACCAGCGCGCACCCGACACCGACGCCGATGGTGACCAGCGCGAAGCTGGCAAAGCTGCTGCCGGCGCCGAACCACTGCTCGGCGACCGCCAGGGTGTTCACGTCGTTCTCGATGACCACCGGCAGTTGCAGCCGCTGGGTCAGCAGCTGGCGCAGTGGCACGTTGCGCCAGCCCAGGAACGGCGACTCGACCACCACCCCGGTGCTGCCGTTGACATGCCCGCCCAGGCCGATGCCGATGCCGAGCAGCCGGGACCGCTCTACCGGCGAGCGCTCCAGCAGGATCGCGGTCATCTCGTCGATCGCGCTGACCACGCCGGCCGGTGAGGTGTCGGCGTACTTCATCCGGTGCGCCGACTGCACCTCGGCATGCAGATCAGCGACCACGCCGACGATCTCACCGTCCATCAACTTGATACCGACCGCGTGATGGCGGCCGGCATCAACCTGAAGCGGGATCTGCGGACGGCCGGGAACGCCGGCCTCGCGGACGTTCTCGATCAGGTAGCCGTGGCTGATCATCGGCTTGACCAGCTTGGTCACCGACGCCGCCGACAGACCGGTGAGCCGGGCGGCATCGCGGCGCGACAGCGGCCCGCGGGTGAGCACCGCCTCGAACAACGCCCCCAGGTGCTGCTCACGGCTACCGAACGATCGCACCGCTCCCAGCTCGGCCGCCTGGCCGGTACTGGAGTCGTCGGGCCCCGCGGCAACCTGGGTCATCGAGGTGGTGTCCTTCTCCGTCGGTGGTCGGGTGCCCCAGCCGACAGCGAGGTCGCCGTCACATCCAGGGACGGCGCGGAGCGTATGCCCGGTTGTTTTCGAAGGTCAAGTAACTAGGTCCACCTGGTTTCCAATTTGTTACGTAACCGAGTACGGAACTGGACAATATTGTTGCTATTGCTTGACGGCGTGAACTAACTGGGCGGAAACTGCGCAGGCGCTCCCCCGCGCCTCGCCGTCCGCAACTCCGCAGAGGAGAACCCATGACCCGCTCCCGGCTCGTCACCCGAGCCTGCACCGCGCTGGCCCTGCTGGCCGGATCGTTGACCGCGGTCGCGATCAGCAGCATCCCGGCTGCTCACGCGACCACGCCCACCGCTCCGAGCACCGAGACCGCCCGCAGCCTCTACATGAACAACTGGTCAGACACCACCGGCATCTGGATGGCGCCGCAGCTGGCCCAGACCGACACCAACACCCAGTACGGCCCGCGCCTCGGCGAGCTGCACTACTCGCCCAGCGGCGCCACCTCGGCCTCGGCGGTCAACCAGATCAACGACTACACCGGCTTCTTCCGCGACGAGACGCACGGCGTGAAGTACGACCAGGTGCACAACTTCGGCTCGGCCACCGGCTACCTCGACTCCGGCGGCGTGCTGCGCAGCGACTACGGGCCCTACAGCGGTACCGCCACCAGCGTCTCGATCGGTCGGGACTACGCCTTCGTGCCCAACCAGCACTTCATGGTGGTGCAGTACCGGCTGCACAATGCCGGCGCCTCGTCGGTGACCATGAACGTCCTGGATGCGCTGCACCTGAACAACACCGGCACGTCCGGTCAGAACGTCGTCGCGACCTGGGACGCCACCCGCAACGCCGAGGTGGTCAACATGTCGGCCAGCGGGCAGTACCAGCTGGTACTCGGCGCGCTGGGCGGCGCCCCGACCGGGCACCAGGTCGGTGATGACACCAACTCGACCCTGACCTCGCCCACTGTGGCGCCCTGGTACACCTTCGACAACAACGGCACCCTGTCCAACAACAACTCGGTCACCGCGATGAACGTCGACGTGGCGATGAACAAGTCGGTCGCGGTCGCGGCCGGGGCAACTGTCACGCAATCGTTCTACCTGGCGATCGCAGCCACCAACGCCAACGCGCTGGCCGCAGCCGATGTGGCCCGTGCGCAGACCGGCGACTACTGGCTGACCAACACCACCACCGCCTATACCACCTGGCTCAACGCGGGCAAGCGGACCACCGCCAACTCCACCGACACCGGCCGGTCCACCGCCTATGACCGGGCGCTGGTCGCGATGAAGCAGACGCAGAGCCCGGTGCTCGGGGTCTGGCCGGCCGCGACCAACCCGATCGCCTACGGCTATAAGAGCTGGGTTCGAGATTCGGCCGTCACCGCAATGTCATTGGACTCGGCCGGCCATCACGCCGAGGCTGACAAGTACTTCCGCTGGCTGGCCAGCGTGCAGTACGCCAACGGCTCGTTCGGAACCACCTATGACGGTTGGACCGGCCAGCACGTGAGCTTCGTCGAACCCGAACTCGACAGCGTCGGCATCTTCTTGATCGGCGCCTACCGGCACTGGCAGATGACCGGCGACAACACCTTCCGCGACGCGATCTGGACCCAGATCCAGAACTCGGCCAACTTCGTCAAGAACAACCTGGCCTCCAACGGCCTCGGCCCGCAGGATGCCTCGATCTGGGAAGAGACCCAGGAGTACAACACCTTCACCCAGTCGCTCTACATCACCGGGTTGTGGGCGGCCGAGGCGCTCGCGCAGAGCAAGGCCGACACCACCGACGCCGACAACTGGAGCAACGCGGTCGGCTCGATCGCGACCGCGCTGCAGACCTCGTCGCTGAACTCGCCGGCCGGGCTCTGGAACTCCCCGGACTCCTACTTCAACCGGGCCGACAACAGCGACAACACCGCGCGCACCACGGTGGATTCGTCCTCGGACATGCTGTTCGTCTCCGGCGCGATCGACCCGGCCCGCAGCCGGGCCGCCTAGCACGTCAGCAAGGTCATCGCGACGTTGACCCATGATTCCTACGGCATTGCCCGCTACACCGGCGACAACTTCTACTACACCTCGCCCTACAGTCCGGCCGGCAACGAGGCCGGTGCCGCCGAGCCGTCCTGGCCGCAGATGACCATGTACCTCGCGCTGTACTACATCTACAACGGCAACCTGTCCGCAGCACTTCCCCGGCTGACCTGGTATGCCAGTCGCACGGCGGTCGGCTACATGCCGCCGGGCGAGGCGGTGTCCAACGTGAGCCAGAAGCCGATCATCTCCACCATGGTGGAGCCGGTGACCGGTGCCTGGTACGTGCTGGCAGCGCTGGCCTACACCGGCCAGGGCGACACCCGGGTGTTCGCGCCGATCAGCAACGCCGGCGCGCAGGCCGGGCTGACGGTCAACGCCGGCACCACTGGCGACTGGCCGCAGTGGAACCCGATCCCGTACTACACCTCGCCGATCGGCAACGAAGCCAGCGGGGTCTCCACCACCGACATCAAGAATGTGGCTGTCGCCAACGATGCCAACAACATCTACGTCCGGCTGGACAACGCCAGCGGGGCGCTGCCCGGGTATAACACCACGCCCAGGTTCGCGATCAACCTCTATGCCGGGGACTACTCCGGCAGCGGAGCCACGCCGACCTCGAGCACCGCGATGTATGGCAAGGCGCTCAGCCGGCCGGCCGCTTATATGGTCGGGCGGTGGTCGGATTCCACCACGTTCTCGCACTTCAAGGTCGTTTCCGGTTCGTGGACCGCGGATTCCTCGATCACCTCGGTGATCGCGCCGCAGTGGGACACCACGACCGGACGGATCGAGATGGTGATCCCGCGAAGCTCGCTGACCAGCGGGGCCGCCAACGACAACTCGATCGTGCCGATCACGATCGCGCTGGTGCGGCAGAACCCGTCCACCCTGGCGTGGAGCGAGGACGACACGATCACCTTGCGTTACAAGCTCACCCCGCCGAGCACCCCGTGGACGTACGGCAACGTCCGGTAGTGCTCTCCTGATACCCGGTGCGGGTGGTCGTGCAGCTGCCGGCCATCCGCACCGGCCTTGTTGCGTCCGCAAGATCCAATATTGCCAGCAATGCCGATATATCAACCAATCAGTACCTATTACGATGATCTTCCCGAAGGATCTATTTCGTAG
>JBPCPA010000204.1:0-7010 GCA_050999655.1 Jatrophihabitans sp. | reverse complement strand
TGGTCAGGGTGAGCTTGCTCAGCGAGACCGGCGCGGCGGCCGGCAGCACGGAGCCGGCAGCCGGCACGGAGCCGGCGGCCGGGTCGGCGGCCGGGACCGGGTCAGAGCCGGCCGGGACCGAGGGCTTCGGACGCTTGGTGTAATCGATTGCCATGGTTGTATTCTGCCTGGTCCGCGACCGGATGCCGCTCAGCGCGCCAGCGAACTCAGAGCCGGCTCAGCTGGCTCGGCGGTTCGCCGGTTGCGCACGATGGACGAGACCAGGGCCGCGCCGATGAAGCCGATCCCGATCAGACCGGTGACCACCTCGGGTATTGAGAACCTGATGCTGAACAGCAGCAACACCGCCAGCGCCCCGATCGCCCACTGCGCGCCGTGCTCGAGGTAGACGTAGTCATCCAGGGTGCCCTGCCGGACCAGGTAGACGGTCAGCGACCTGATGAACGGCGCGCCGATCAGGCCGAGGCCGATCGCGATGATGATCGGATCAGCGGTGATGGCGAACGCGCCGATCACCCCGTCGAAGCTGAACGAGGCGTCCAACACCTCCAGGTACAGGAAGGAGAAGAACGCCGCCTTACCGGCCTTGAGCAGCAGAGTGCCGTTGCCGCCGGATCCGGCCGGCATCGCCGACGATTCGGCGGCCAACTCGTCGTCGGAGTCCTCCTCGGCCGACTCGAACAGCTCGCCGAGGCCGTTGACCAGGATGTAGCTGACCATGCCCAGCACCCCGGAGAGCAGCACCGTGGAGATCTTGTGCAGCGGGGCGAACCAGTAGGCCGCCGCCGAGACCGCGATCAACGAGACAACCACCGACAGCTGGTCGAGCTTGCCGATCCGGGCCAGCGGCCGCTCCAACCAGGACAGCCAGGTGAGCTCACGCTCCTCGAGGATGAAGTCCAGAAACAGCATCAGCAGGAACACCCCGCCGAAGGCGGCGATAGCCGGGTGCGCCTCGTGCAGCAGGTAGCCGTAGGTCCCTGGCGTCTTGGGATCACCCTTGTCCAATGCCAGGTTGATCGCTTGCGACGGCGACAGCTTGGCGGTGATGCCGACGATGATCAACGGGAAGGCCAGCCGCATACCGACCACCGCGATGACGATGCCGACGGTCAGAAAGATCTTCTGCCAGAACGGGTTCATCGTCTTCAGGATGCCGGCGTTGACCACCGCGTTGTCGAAGGACAACGAGATCTCCAGCACGCCGAGGATCGCCGCGACCGCCAGCCCGGTCGGGCCCGCGTAGATCAGGGCGACGACCAGGCCGACGACGGTCAGGCCGATCGAACCCGCGAACGTTCTGGCGAACATCGGTGTCCTTCTGGTCAGGGCGGTTGGCCCGGGTTGAGGTGAACCGCCGGCGCGGATCGCCGGCAGGTCAGCCGACGTTGACGCCGTAGTCGCGGGCGATGCCGGCCAGGCCCGCGGCATAGCCCTGGCCGACCGCGCGGAACTTCCACTCGTTGTCGTGCCGGTACAGCTCGCCGAAGATCATCGCGGTCTCGGTCGAGGCGTCCTCGGACAGGTCGTAGCGGGTGAGTTCGGTGCCACCGTCGGAGTTCACCACCCGGATGAAGGCGTTGCGCACCTGGCCGAAGGACTGGCTGCGCGACTCGGCGTCATAGATCGAGACCGGAAAGACGATCTTGGCGCATTGGGCCGGCACGCCTTCGAGGTTGACCAGCAACTGCTCGTCATCGCCCTCGCCGCTGCCGGTCAGGTTGTCGCCGGTGTGCTCGACCGAACCGTCCGGGCTCTTGAGGTTGTTGAAGAAGACGAAATGCTCATCGGACAGGATCTTGCCAGCCTCGTTCAGCATCAGCGCGCTGGCGTCGAGGTCGAAGGCCGCCCCGCTGGTGGTGCGCTCGTCCCAGCCGAGACCGACCAGCACCGCGCGCAGGTTCGGGGCCTGCTTGGTCAGCGAGACGTTGCCGCCCTTGGTGAGGCTGACGGACATGGGTTCCTCCTGTTAGGTGAGCTGGCGCAGTTCCATGGTGCAGTAGGGCGCTGGGCGGCCGATGGGTCAGACCCCGACGCCGTAGTCACGGGCGATGCCGGCCAGGCCGGTGGCATAACCCTGGCCGACCGCGCGGAACTTCCACTCGGCGCCGTTGCGGTACAGCTCGGCGAACAGCATCGCGGTCTCGGTCGAGGCGTCCTCGGACAGGTCATAGCGGGTGATCTCGGTGCCACCGGCCTGGTTGACCACCCGGATGAAGGCGTTGCGCACCTGGCCGAAGGACTGCCCGCGTGACTCGGCGTCATAGATCGACACCGCGAACACCACCTTGTCGATCTCGGCCGGCACGCCGGCCAGGTTGACCTTGATCTGCTCGTCGTCGCCCTCGCCCTCACCGGTCAGGTTGTCGCAGGTGTGCTCGATCGAACCGTCCGGGCTCTTGAGGTTGTTGAAGAAGACGAAGTAGCTGTCGGAGGCCACCTTGCCGGCCGCGTCGCAGGCGATCGCCGAGGCGTCCAGGTCGAAGGCCTTGCCGTCGGTGGTGCGGGCGTCCCAGCCGAGCCCGACGGTCACGGCGGTGAGGCCAGGGGCCTCCTTGGTGAGCGAGACATTGCCGCCCTTGGTGAGGCTGACTACCACGAGAACTCCCGAGATTGCCGGCCGGGCATCGCGCCCGGCGGATGGGTGGTCCCGACCGTGCCGGCCGAGAATTTCGACGCTAGCGGACAGAACTGCCCGGCAGGCGACTCATGCTGTACGGCCAGGCTATCTCTCAGCCAAGCCGACGCAAGCCGGGTGTTTCGTTGTTAATAGCTCCCTTTGTCATAACCCGCCGTGGCGGGCCGGTCCGACCACCGCGAGGCCCGGTGGCGTGACATAGACGATGTCGTAGCGTGGCTCGGCGAGATCGACCTCCTCGCCCAGCGCCAGCCGGACCGCCGCCCACGGCAGGTTGAGCCCGGTCAGCGACGTCTGGAAGAGCCCACCGGAGATCCGGGTGTTGACCTCCAGCAGGTAGGGCCGCGCCCGCTGGTCACCAGGCCCCTGCCAGTACCGCACCTGGGTGTTGGACAGGTAGCTCAGCTGGTGTGCCTGCACCAGGGTCTCGGCGATCCCGCGGGCGGCCGGGTCATCGACGATCCGGCGACGCCGGCCGTGCTTGGCCCGTCCGATCGCCACCAGGGGCTTGCCAGCCGGATCGGCCAGCACGTCCACGCTGACCTCCGGACCCGGCAGGACGGGCAGCACCAGCAGCGGCGCGATCGGCCCGGCTTGCTCGATCGCCGCATCCAGCGCGTCGGCGACCGCGTGCACGTTGACGGTGGCACTCAGCGGGCCGAGCACATCGGCCAGGCATAGCCGGTCAGTGGTCAGCAGCCGGAAGCCGTCGCCGCCGACCCCGGTCACCGGTTTGAGGCAGGCCCCACCGGTCTGCGCGCTGATCTCGTCGAAGGCCGCCAGCAGCGACGCGCCGTCGGTCACCTGCCGGTAGGGCGGCACCGGCAACCCGCGGCCGGCGGCGTCGGCGTAGGCGGCGGCCTTGTTCTCGAACAGGTCCACCGCCGGGGACGGCGGCGCCAGCAGCGCGACTCCCTGCTCGGCGAAGCGCTGCCGGCCGGCGGCGAGGGCAGCCAGTTCCAGCCGCGGGACGAACACGTCCACCCGGTGCTCTGCGGTGAAGGCCAGCGCCCAGCGCAGGTAGTCCTCGCCGCGCACCCCGGGACCGGGCTCGGGCAGTGCCAGATCGCTGGCGGCCAGCACCGGCGAGTCGGCGTCGACGTGGGTGGCGATCACCCGAACCGGCCGGCCGTCGGGGTTGGCGCGCAACATCGCGATGAGCTGGGCGTTGGTGGCGTAGGTTCGGTTGAAGTAGATGGTCAGCAAGGCACAGCCCCGCTCCGGCGTCGCATGGCTCATCATGCCTGACTGTGAAGGGTGCGGATGTGACAACCGGTTCGGCGGCAGTGCCGGCCTCGGTGCTGGACGAGGTTGCCGAGGGTGGCGCGGCCGATGCCGGTGGGCTGCCGGTGGCGCTGCTCGGTGACTTTCTGACCGCGCTGACCGACGCGGTGGTGGCCGGCACACCGCTGTCCCAGCGGCAGATGGCTGCCTACCAGCGCATCGGCGACACCGCCGCCCGGCAGGGGGTGGCGCTGCGGGCACTGCTGGATCTGTACCTGTCGGCAGCCTGGCGGCTGTGGCGGCACCTGCCGGCGGTGCTCGAGGCCAGCCGGCCGGAGGCGGTAGTGGTCGCCGGCGAGGTGATGCTGCACGCCGTCGACGATGCGGTGGCCGCGCTCACCGAGGGCTTCCAGTTGGCCCGGCGCAGCCTGGTGCGGGTGGAGGAGTCGGCCCGCCGGGAGTTCATCGACGACCTGCTCAACGGTGGCGCGGACCTGGCCGGGGTGCTGCGCCGCGCCGACGGCTACGGCCTGGATCTGACCGGACCGCACGCCGTCGCGGTGGTGCGCGCCGACCGGCCGTTCGCCGACGGGACGCCGCTGATCGGTGCCGTCGAGCGAGCCATCCAGGGCCGCAAGGGGGACGCCGAGACCCTGGTCGCCAGCAAGGAGGACCGGCTGGTGGTGGTGTTCCCGGCCCCGGACCGGGCCACGATCGAGCACGTGGTGAGCCAGTTCGGCCGCTGCCTGAACACCGCCAAGGTCGCCGGCTGGCGGGCCGGGGTGGGCCGCGCCGGGCCTGGCGCGCACGGCGTGGTGGCCTCCTACCAGGAGGCCCGCGACGCCCTGGAGCTGGCCCGCCGGCTGGGCCTGGACGCCCAGGTCGTGCACGGTCGCGACCTGCTGGTCTATCACGTGGTGCTGCGCGACCGGGCCGCCATCACCGATCTGGTCGACACCCTGCTCACGCCGCTGCTAGGCGCGCGCGGTGGTGCCGGGCCGTTGCTGGACACCCTGGCGGCCTACTTCGGCTCGGGCGGCAACACCGCCCAGACTGCACGGAGCATGCACCTGTCCGTCCGCGCCGTCAGCTATCGGCTGGACCGGATACGCGGCCTGACCGGCCTGGATCCCACCGATCCGGCATGCCAATTCCAGCTTCAGGTCGCCGCCCTGGGCGCCAGGCTGCTCGGTTGGCCCGACGACCTCCCACCTTCCACATTGCCGTAACCCGGCAAGCTGGCCAGCCGAAGCTGTCCGGCTTCCGCTCCGGCCGCGGCCCTGGCCGGACGGCAGGCTGAAGGAGTCGATGACCAACAGGGTCGTCCCATCCTTCGAGGAGTCCCGGTGGCCCCGCTCGCTCACTCCCTGCGCGAACTCCGATGAACGTCCCGCTGTGGGCCTGGGTGGCCTTTGCCGCCGTGGTCGTGATCATGCTGGCAGTCGACCTGCTCGCCCATCGCGGCGCCCACGTGATCGGCTTCCGGGAGGCGGCCTGGTGGAGCGCGGTGTGGGTCGGACTGTCGCTGGTGTTCGCCCTGGTGCTCGGGCTGACACTCGGTTCCGGCGCCGGCGTGGACTTCACCACCGCCTGGCTGCTGGAGAAGAGCCTGTCGGTCGACAACCTGTTCGTCTTCGCCCTGATCTTCGGCTACTTCAAGGTTCCGCGGGCCTACCAGCACCGGGTGCTGTTCTTCGGGGTCATCGGTGCGCTGCTGTTCCGGGGCATCTTCCTGGCTGCCGGGGTGGCGGTGGTCAGCCGTTTCACCGTGGTGCTGTTCGCCTTCGCCGCCGTCCTGCTTTACAGCGCCTACAAACTGCTCAAGGACGACGACGAGAGCTATGACCCCGGCAGCAGCGTCGCGGTTCGCCTGCTGCGCAAGGTGATCCCGGTTCGCGACGAGTACGCCGGCACCAGGTTCTTCGTCAAGGAGGCCGGCCGGCGAGTGGCCACCCCGCTACTGGCGGTGGTGGTGGCGATCGAGGCAGCCGACCTGGTCTTCGCCGTCGACAGCGTGCCGGCAGTGCTTGCGGTCAGCGACGACGCCTTTATCGTCTACTCCAGCAACGCCTTCGCCATCCTCGGCCTGCGGGCGCTGTACTTCCTGCTCGCCGGGCTGCTGGAACGCTTTCACTACCTGTCCAAGGGATTGGCGATCATCCTGGCCTTCATCGGCCTCAAGCTGGTGATGCAGGCCAGCCACAAGGTGATCGACTCCTCGATCCCCGAGATCCCGTCACTGGCCAGCCTCGCGGTCATTGTGAGCGTGCTCGCCGGCTCGGTGCTGCTGAGCCTGCGCCGGCCGACGCGGCCCGAGCCCGAACCGGCCGCGGCACTGGCAACCACGCCTGGTGGCCGGGACTGACCGGACCACCCAGCTTTGCCCAGCAAAACTCGATGGTGACCGTCCGGCCACCAGACACCCACCCTGAAAGGACACTCTCATGGCAGTCAGTCTCACCAAAGGCGGCAACGTATCGCTGACCAAGGAGGCGCCCGGCCTGACCGCCGTCGTCGTCGGCCTCGGCTGGGACGCCCGCACCACGACCGGCACCGACTTCGACCTCGACGCCTCGGCCATCGTGGTCAAGGCCGACGGCAAGGTGCTGTCGGATCAGCACTTCGTCTTATTCAACAACAAGACCTCTCCGGACGGCTCGGTCGAGCACACCGGCGACAACCTGACCGGTGAGGGCGACGGCGACGACGAGAGCATCCGGGTCAATCTCGCGGCGGTGCCGGCCGAGGCCGCCAAGATCGTGTTCCCGGTCAGCATCTACGAGGCCGACGCGCGCTCGCAGGGCTTCGGCCAGGTCCGCAACGCCTTCATCCGGATCGTCAATCAGGCCGGCGGCGCCGAGATCACCCGCTACGACCTGTCCGAGGACGCCTCGACCGAGACCGCGATGGTGTTCGGCGAGCTCTACCGCAACGGCGCGGAGTGGAAGTTTCGCGCGGTCGGCCAGGGCTACGCCGCCGGCCTGTCCGGAATCGCCAAGGATTACGGGGTGAACGTCTGATGGCAATCGACTACACCAAGCGGGTGGCGGCGGTTCCGGCCGCCGCCGCGCCGGCCGGGTCAGGGGCGAAAATGACGTTGACCACGTCCCATCCAAAGGTATTGCTGGTCAAGCAAAGCGGGCAGTTG
>JBPCPA010000158.1:0-3830 GCA_050999655.1 Jatrophihabitans sp. | reverse complement strand
GCCAGGAAGTACAGCGGCAGGATCGCCAGCGAGAAGACCTGGAAGACGTGCGAGGCCACCGCGGAACCCACGGTGAGCAGGTTGCCGGCCAGTGGGTTGATGAGCGAGGAATCCCTGAGGTAGTTCTGAACAGCCTTGAGGACTCCGAACCGGCGGTCCAGATCGGCGACCCGCCGTTTGTTCTGCAATTCGGTCACGTAGCCGGGCAGGTTGTGCACGAACGTCGAGGTCTGCTCCACCAGCGGAGGTACCACCGCGAAGCCCAGACCGGTGAGCAGCAGCAGCGCGACGACGAAGACCACCGCCACCGACGGGCCGCGCGACAGCCCGAACGCCTCAACCCGGCGAACGGCCGGATCCAGGCCCGCAGCCAGAAACAGTGCCAGCAGCAGGAGCAGCAAGGTGTCCTGGCCCTGCTGCGCGGCCCGGAACAGCAGGTAGGCGAGACCGAACCCGATCGCGGCGGTCAGGCCGAGCCGGAACGGGGAGTAGGTGGCCAGGCTGCGACGCGGCAGGCCGAAACCGGCAGCTTCGAGGCTGGCGGCGACGGAGTCCGAGACCGGCAGGTCCGAGACCGGGACGTCGGAGACACCCGAGACCGCGAGGCCTGAGACGGCGAGGTCTGAGACCGAGAAGCCCGAGGCCGCACCAGCCGCGACCGGAACACCCGGAACTGACAGGCCCGACGCCGACAGGCCCGACGCAGACAGGCCCGAAACCGGTAGGTCTGCGGCCGGTTCGACCGGTTCGCTCACGCGCCGGCAGAGCCGTCGATGACGGCACCCAGCCTGGCATGCAACTCGCGCAGATCCCGCAGGGTCTGCTGCTGCTCGGCGGCCAGCGCCTCGGCGCGCTCACGCGCCGCGGCGACCAGTTGCTCGGCAGTGAACTCAGCGGCTGCCCGGGTGGCCGCGTCCTGCTGCTCGGCGGCCGTCCGGCGGCCCCGCAGGGTGATCTCGAAGTCCTCTTCGGCGGTGCGCACCCGCGTGGTCGCTGCCTGCTCCAGCGCCAACCTGGTGGCGGCAGCCTCGGCGTCGAGCCGGTCGCGCTCGGCTCGCGCCGCTTCGGTGAGCCGAGCGACCTCGTTGCGCGCCCGATCCAGCTCGGAATTGGCCTGGACCCTGGCCTGAGCCAGCTTCTGGTCGGCTTCGGCCGAGCGCTGGGTGGCGCCGGCAGTCAGTCGCTGCTGCTCGCCGGCCGCGTCGGCGCGTACCCGCTCGGCGTCGGCGTGCGCCGAGACCAGCACCCGCTCGGCCTCTTCCTCAGCACCCCGGCGGGTCTGGGCAGCCTCTTCGGTGGCCAGCTGCAACATCTCGCGGATGCGATCGGAGACCGTCGCCTGGTTCACCTGCTGGCCACTCTTGGCCGCTTGCCGGGTCAGCGACTCGATGTGGGCCTCGCGGCTGGCCAGCTGAGCTGCCCGGTCGGCGCTGGTGGCCAACGCGGCGTCCCGGGCAACCGACAGCTCGGCGACCTGGGCGACGGCGCGGGCGACGTAGTCATCCACCTGATGCTTGTCATAACCACGGATGGTCACGTCGAAGAAGGGATCGTCGCTATCGAGTAGCGGCAGTAGCTCGGTGTTCTGATCCTCCGCTGCCATGCCCCCATGGTCGCACGTCCGGCTGACGAGCAGGTGAGAGCGCCTGGCGTGTCAAGGATCGATCGCTAACCGGCGGCCAGCCCGGCGTTGCCGATCTATCCGATAGGTGCTGGACGTTTCGTACTGAACATCGGTGTGCAACCGGGCGGGGTGGGGCAGCGGTATGACCTTCGGGGCAGCTTCAGCGATCCCGGAACCGGTTGATCGCATCGAGGTGGACGGCTCGCAGCTCCGGGTCGGTCACGCCCAGGCCCTCGGACTCGGCCAGGCACAGCACGCCGACCTTGCCCTGGTGCAGGTTGCGGTGCACGTCGTAGGCCGCCTGACCGGTGTCGGCAAGTGAGTAGACCCGTGACAGCGTCGGATGGATCGCGCCCTTGGCGATCAGCCGGTTGGCCTCCCAGGACTCGCGGTAGTTGGCGAAGTGCGAGCCGATCACCCGCTTGAGGTTCATCCACAGGTAGCGGTTGTCATAGGAGTGCAGGTAGCCGGTGGTGGACGCGCAGGTGACGATGGTGCCGCCCTTCTTGGCCACGTAGACCGACGCGCCGAAGGTCTCCCGGCCGGGGTGTTCCAGGACGATGTCGGGGTCATCACCGCCGGTCAGCTCGCGGATCTTGGCACCCAGGCGCTTCCACTCGTCCGGATCCTGGTTGTTCTCGTCCTTCCAGAACCGGTAGTCCTCGGCCGACCGGTCGATGATCAGCTCGGCGCCCATCCGCCGGCACAGCTCGGCCTTGTCCGGCGAGGACACCACGCAGACCGGGATCGCCCCGCCGTTCACGGCGAACTGGGTCGCATAGCCGCCCAGACCGCCGGACGCGCCCCAGACCAGCACCACGTCGCCCTGCTTCATGTTCGCGCCGTTGTGGCTGACCAGCTGGCGGTAGGCGGTCGAGTTCACCAGGCCCGGTACCGCGGCCTCTTCCCAGGTCAGGTGCGCGGGCTTGGGCATGAGCTGATTGGCCTTCACCAGGGCCAGCTCGGCGAGGCCGCCGAAGTTCGTCTCGAAGCCCCAGATCCGCTGCTGCGGGTCCAGCATCGAGTCGTCGTGGCCCTGCGGATCCTCCAGCTCGACCGACAGGCAGTGCGCGACCACCCGATCGCCGGGCCGCCAGCGGGTCACCCCGGCGCCGACCTGCAGCACCACGCCGGACAGGTCCGAACCCACGACGTGGTAGGGCTGATCGTGCTTGCGGGCCAGCTCGGAACTCCTGCCGTAACGCTGCAGGAACCCGAAGGTGGGCATCGGCTCGAAGATCGAGGTCCAGACGGTGTTGTAGTTGATCGCGCTGGCCAGCACCGCCACCAGGGCCTCGCCCGGGCCCACCTCGGGAGTCGGCACCTGCTGCAGGTGCAGGGACTTGCGGGGGTCCTTGTCGCGGGTGTCCAGGTCGGTGAACATGTCCACCTCGTCGGCCCGGACCACCATGCCGGCATAGCTGTCGGGAATCGGTGTCCCGGCCAGCTCGGCGATCGAGGCCGGATCGGCCGCGTTGACGGCCGCGCGGATCTGCTCCATCACTGTGCCTCTCGGTTGCGGGTGGCGGCGTTCGGACGAGGTTACTGGTGGGTAGCGTTTACAGGCGGGTACTCGTGACCGGTCACACAGCTACTGGCCGGCGGCCGGTTCCACCAGTTCGATGAGCACCCCGCCGGCGTCCTTCGGGTGGACGAAATTGACCCGGGAACCAGCCGTGCCGGCCCTGGCCCGCTCGTACAGCAGCCGTAGCCCGCGGGCCCGCAGCTGGGCCGAAGTGGCCTCGATATCGTCGACGGTATAAGCCAATTGCTGCAATCCCGGGCCGTTGCGGCCGAGGAACTTGGCGATCGTGGACTGCTCGTTCAGCGGGGCCAGCAGCTGGATCCGGGTGCTCCCGTCGCCGACCGCGAGCATCGCCTCGCGCACCCCCTGCTCGGCGTTGACCTCCTCGTGCACGCTGTGGATGTCGAAGTTGTCGCGGTAGAAGGCGATTGCCACGTCCAGGTCGGGCACCGCGATCCCGACGTGGTCGATCCGCAAGATGGTCATGGCGCTCCCGTGCTCGGCGTGGACCTATGGTGCGGGGCCGGGCGCCGTTCGCGCAAAGTGGCGTGGCAGGGGTCATACGGGGGCACCGGCTGGCTGCGGGGATTCGCTCTATATTGAGGATTCCACGTTTCCAGGAGGTCACAGGTGTCAGCAACCACGTCGGTCATCCTCGGCGGTGCCCGAACCCCGATGGGC
>JBPCPA010000272.1:0-15230 GCA_050999655.1 Jatrophihabitans sp. | reverse complement strand
TTTTTTCTTGTTTGGTGTTGTTGTCTCGGCTTGTCGTTTTTCTCCCCCCCCCCCCCCCCGCTGCCGTTCCTGCGCGTGGCTCACCGCTCAGGCCAAGGCCGCACGGCAGACTCGGACGATGAGCAGGGTCTCAGAGTGGGAGCGGCGCACCGAATGGCCACTCGCCTTCAGCGCGCTGGCCTTTCTGGCCGCCTTCGCGTGGCCGATCCTGGACACCGAGTTGACCAGCGGCTGGCGCACGGCCTGCCGCCTCGTCGATTACGCCGCCTGGGCGATCTTCGTGCTGGACTACCTGGTCCGGCTGGGCCTGGCCGATCGCCGATTGCACTACGCCAGCAGGCATATCCCCGACCTGCTGATCATCGCGCTGCCGGTGCTGCGGCCGCTACGGCTGCTCCGGGTGGTGATGCTGCTCAAATTCATCAACCGGCGCGCCTCGCAGAGCCTGCGCGGCCGGGTGGCGATCTACGTCAGCGCGTCCACCGCCCTGGTGCTGTTCTGCGCCGCACTGGCCGAACTGGACGCCGAACGGCACAGCGCGAGCCCGAAAATCCACTCCTTCGGCGACTCGCTGTGGTGGGCGGCCACCACCATGACCACGGTCGGCTATGGCGATCTGTATCCGAAAACCACCGAGGGACGCTGCGTGGCGGTCGGCCTGATGCTGGCCGGGGTGGCGCTGCTCGGCGTGGTCACCGCCGCCATCGCGTCGTGGCTCATCGATGCGGTGCGCGAGGTGGAGTCCGACAGCCAGGCGGCGACCCGGGCCGATCTGGCCCGGCTGCACGCCGAACTCGTCGCGCTGCGGACCGAACTGGCGCAACTGCGCCAACCCGGGCCGGCTGGCTAGTCCGGCGTCTGGCTCGAATCGTGGCGGGCCTGCTCCGGGTCCTCGGTACGCCGGTCTGAGTCCTCCAGGATGATCTCGGCCTGCCGGTGTGGATCGTCGCTGCCCGCGGCGATCTCCTCGGGATTGAGCTCGGCTCGGCTGGTGATCCGGTCCTCATCGGGGTGCGCAGTCATACCTTGACGCTACTCAGCGACCGGACGGCCCACCGCTCAGGACGTGCCGTGACCGAGCCAGCCGGGTCGAGGACTTTATTGGTAATAGACCGTTAAATAATGTGTCTCCGATATGCCACACTCTTTGGATGGCAATGTCGGGAGTGGGCGTTTCGACGTCCGCGCGACCGCCCGACGATCCAGCCGCCGGCACCCAGCCGGCCGACCTGACCACCGGCCCGCTGACCTTGGGGCAGCTGGCGGCCTGGCGCGATGCCAGCCGGCTGCCGCGCGAGCGCTGGCACGAGGCAAACGTCTTTCACACCTTCGAGTTGTCCGAACCGGTGTCACGCAACCAGCTGAGCGTGGCGCTGGCCCGGCTGGACGCCAAGCACGAGTCGCTGCGGACGATCTTCGAGCTCGATGACCCGCCCCGGCAGCGCCTGCTCCCGGCCCGGCCGGCCGCCGACGTCGAGGTCGCTTTCGCCGGCTCGGCCGGGCTGGCGCAACACTGTGCCCGGTTCACCGGCCGACCCTTCGACCTGACCCGGGACCGGCCGATCCGGGTGCTGGCAATCGCTGAGGGCGACGCCGACGAGGACCGCGACCGGCCGAACCTGATCAAGATCATGCTGTGCGCGCACCACATTGCCTGTGACGGCTGGTCTATCGGCCTGCTGATGACCGACCTCGCGGCGCTGCTCGGCGCCGGCAGCCCGGAACTGCCTCCGACGCCGAGTTCGCTGGTCCAGGTGGCTTGGGAACAACGGACGGCGCCGGCCTGGCAGCGCAAGCTCAAGGCCAGCCAGCAGCACTTCAGAACCATCTACCAGACCCCCACCAGCGATTTCCGGCACCGGGACGCCACTGCCGAGGTACTGCAGGTGACCATTGAATCGCGCCGATTGGCCGCGGCGGCCAACCGGCTGGCGAGCGCGCATAAGGTGTCGCCGGCCACCGTGTTCACCACCGCGTTCCTCGACGCGGTGGCCGGTTTCTGCCAGCCCGGGCCGCTGCGGATCGGGCTGATGTCGTCCAACCGTTTCCTGGATCGGTGGCGTTACCAGGTGAGCTCGATGAACCAGATCATCCCGATCATCGCCGATCCCGACCCGGCACACCGGCTGGGCGAGCGGCTCGCGCGCATCCAGGTCGCGGCGATGCGCGCCTACCGGCTGGGCATCTTCGACGTCGACCAGATCAGCCCGGCGGCGCTCGGCCTGCCGGACTGCGCTGCCTCATCGGTCTGCATCATCAACATCGCTCGCGGGGCGCCGGCGGAATACCTCGATGCTGAATCCGACGAGCTGCCGGTCCGGTTGCACTGGGAACAGCCGGTCAAGCTGGGCGCGGCAGGGTGCAACCTGCGGGTCTTCATCACCGCCGCGGACTCCGTCCGGCTCCGGTTGCGGACCAGCGACCTGTCGCGGGCGACCGCCGCCGCCATCGTGACCACCACCTACCGCCGGGTCATCGACAGTGCCGCCGGCGAGAGCGGCTGAGCGGCCCGATCATCGGCTGACCGGTCCCCCCGCGGCAGCTCGGGCCAGCCGGCGGGCGAGAGCGCGGAGTTCGGCGCGCACCGGCTCGGACTCGACCACGCTGAAGCGCGCAGGCAGGTTGGCCAGCTGAGCGGCGTACCAGCGCGGGTCATCGGTGCTGCCCCGCAGCCGGCAGCTGTCGGCAGTGACCGGTTCGAGCCGACCGAGCGAGCGGGGCACGCACGGCGCGACCTCGTCGAAGGGGGCGTCGATGCGCACCTCGATCTCGTGCGGCCAGCCGTCGGCCAGATGCTCCTCGACCTCGCGCACCGGATCGAGCCGGTCCGGCGGATCGAACGGTTCGCCGGTCGGCTCGGCACCGGTCATCCGGTCCAGCCGCAGTACCCGGCGAGCGTCGGCACGATGCGAACGGCACAGCAGGTACCAGCGACCGTGCCGGACCACCACCGCCCACGGGTCGACCACGCTGTACCAGGCCGGCCCGTCGCCGGTCCGGTAGCCGATGGTGATCGAGCGGCCGGCTTCGCACGCCTGCGCCACCGCAGCAACCAGATCCGGGTCCGGGATCGTCGCGGCGTCGCCCGGATTGTGCGCCCGCACCCGGCGCAGCGCCTCGACCGGCGCGACGGCCGCGACGGGCAGTACCCGCATGATCTTGCCCAGCGCCGTGGCCGCCGGGTGCTCGGCATCGACCGTTCCGTGCCAGCCCTGCAGCACCGCCATCACCAGGCCGAGCGCCTCCGACGTGCTGAAGGTGAGCGGCACCCGGGTACCGCGACCGATCCGGTAGCCGCCGTAGCGACCGGTCTCGGACTCGATCGGGATGCCGGCCTCCCGCAGGATGCCGACATAACGCCGGGCGGCCCGGTCCGACACCCGCAGCCGGGTCGCCAGCCGGTCGGCGGTGATGCCGGGCGCGGCCTGGATCGCCTCCAGCGCCAGCAACGCGCGCCCGGCCGGTCCGGCCCCGCTGGTCATCGCGACACCCCTAATCGATCACGGAAGGATTCCGTCCGGGATAGACCGTAGCGTCCAAGCCATGACTGACGCCACCACCGAACCCGTCCTGACCGAGCCACCGCTGGCCGGCACCGAACTCGACACCCTGATCGGCGCGCTGGAACGCAACCGCCGCACCCTGGTTTGGAAGTGCGGCGATCTCGATGCCGCCGCCATGGCGCGGACCATCGACGCGTCCTCGATCACCCTCGGCGGCTTGATACGTCACCTGACCGAGGTCGAGGCGGACACCTTCGCCTGGAAACTGCACGACCAGAGCCGGACCGGCGCTGGGGACGACAACGCCGAGGACGACGGCTGGGCGTGGACGGCCGATGCTGACGTGGACGAGTTGTGGCGGCAGTGGCATGCGGCCGTCGCCCGCTCCCGCGAACTCGTCGCCAGGGCACTGGCTGACGGTGGCCTGGACCGGGCCCGCGGGCACGAGTTCGCAGGTTGGGGCACACCCAGCCTGCGCCGGCTGCTGATCGACATGGTCGAGGAGTACGCGCGGCACACCGGCCACGCCGACCTGATCCGCGAGGTGATCGACGGCCGGGTCGGCGAGGACGCCCCGGCCTAGCGTGGCGTCGGTGAACGCCGCATGAACAGCCGGCAAAGGCTGAACCCCTGCTGAAATAAGCAGATTCACCCTGCCTACCATCGCTGGCGTGCCCGTCACCCGCCGCCCGCACGACCACGCCGGAAGTATGGTCGGCCGGCTGGCAACCCTGCTGCTCCTCGCGCTGGCGGCGACGGGTTGCGGCGGGCACCGGACCGGTCCGCCTGCCGGGCAGACTGCCCGCGGGCCGGCGGCAACCCCGGTCGAGGTCTCACTCAGCCACTGCGGCGCCGGCTGGCAACCGCGTACCGCCGGTCATCAGCAACTGCTGTTGCACGATACCGACACCCGGCCCGGCGAGGTGATGATCGCCGACGCCCGGACCGGTGCGGTGTTCGGCTACCTGGAACCGTTGGCGGCCGGCTCGCGGGCTGAGCTCGACGTGGATCTGGCGGCCGGCAGCTACCGGATACGGTGCGCGATGGAGGACGCCGACGTGGTGGACGGCCCGGTCATCACCCTCACCGGCCGCGCCGGCGACAGCTCGCCGGGCGTGCAGCCGGTAACCCAGGCCGAGCTGATCGGGCCGACCCGGCAGTACCAGCGCTACGTCAGCGCCCAACTGCCCTTGCTCGCCAGGCAATTGTTGGTGTTGCGGTCCGACCTGGCGACCGGCTCGCTGGTCAGGGCGCGCGCGGACTGGCTGACCGCACACTTGCAGTACGAGCGGCTGGGCGCGGCCTACGGTGCCTTCGGCGCGGCCGACTCCGCCATCAACGGCCTACCGGACGGGCTCCCGCGCGGGGTGGCCGATCCGGGCTTCACCGGCTTTCACCGGATCGAGTACGGCCTGTGGCACCGCCAACCGGCCGGCCAGCTGGTGGCGATGACCGATGCCCTGCGCGCGGCGGTGCAATCGCTGACGACCTCGTTTGCGACCACCCAGCTCGAACCGGCCGAGGTCGCGATCCGGGCGCACGAGATCACCGAGAACGCCATCGAGTTCGAGCTGACCGGGCACACCGACTTCGGCAGTGCCAGCAACCTGGCCACCGTCCGGGCGAACCTGCAGGGCACCGCGACCGTGCTAGGGCTGCTGCGGCCATTGCTGCTCCTCCGCTACCAGCACCTCGATCAGCTCGATGCCGCACTGGCCCGTGCACAACTGCTGGTCGCAACCCACCAGCAATCACTGAGCACGCTGAGCACGGCACAGCGCGAGCAGGTGAACGCCGCGCTCGGTGGTCTGGTCGAGCAACTGGCACCGGTTGCCGAGATCTGCGAACCTCGAAGGACCTCATGAGCGGAATCGACCGGCGCAGGTTCCTGCGCGGCGCGGCCGTCCTGGCGGCCGGCGGCGCAGCCACCGCCCTACCACTGCGCGCCGTCGACGCCGATCCCGGTGCGGCACCGGATTCGGCTGCCAGCACGGCGAATCGTGCCATCGACTTTCATGGCCAGCACCAGGCCGGCGTGCTCACCGGCCGCCAGGCCAGCGCCGCGTTCGTCGCCTGCGACCTGACCACCTCCTCGCGCGCCGAACTGATCGAGTTGCTGCGGACGCTGACCGACCGGGCCCGAGCGCTCACCGCGGCGGCCAGGCCGCGCAACCTCGGCATCGCCGGCCCACCGGCCGACTCGGGCCTGCTCGGACCGGCACCGGTGTCTGACGGGCTCACCATCACCGTCGGCCTGGGCGCGTCGGCCTTCGATGCCCGCTTCGGGCTGGCCGGAGCCAGGCCGCGCCGGTTGCGGCCGATGGACACCTTCGGCAACGACGAACTGGATCGGGCTCAGTGTGACGGCGACCTGCTGCTGCAGATCTGTGCCGGCAGCACCGACACGGTGCTGTACGCGCTGCGCGAGCTGGCCAGGCACACCCGCGGTGCAATGCAGCTGCGCTGGCGGGTCGACGGCTTCGTGCCGCCGCTCCGGCCCAGCGGTGCCGCCCGCAACCTGATGGGGTTCAAGGACGGCATCGCCAACCCCGACCCCACCGACGCCGCGGCGATGGCCGCGCTGGTGTGGGTGCAGCCCGGTGCCGGCGAACCCGGCTGGGCCACCGGCGGCAGCTATCACGTGGTGCGCACCATCCGGATGCTGGTCGAGTTCTGGGACCGGGTCGGGATCAGCGAGCAGGAACGGATGTTCGGCCGCCGCAAGGACACCGGCGCGCCGCTCAGCGGCAGTGTCGAGACCGACCAGCCGGACTACTCCGATGACCCCACCGGAGCCCAGATCCCGCTGGACAGCCATATCCGGCTGGCCAATCCCCGGACGGCCGGCACCGACCCGTCCCGGCTGCTGCGCCGGGCCTACAGCTATGACCGGGGCCTGGACAGCAACGGCAACCTGGACATGGGCCTGATCTTCAACTGCTTCCAGCAGGATCTCGACCGGCAGTTCGTCGCGGTGCAACGGCGGCTGGCCGACGAGCCGCTGGTCGACTACATCCGGCCGACCGGCGGAGGTTATTTCTTCACGCTGCCCGGCGTCCGATCGACCACCGACTGGTACGGCAGCGGCCTGTTCGGCTGAACCGCCACACGGAGTTCACCCTGGGTTCATCGACCAGATCCGCAGCGGCCGGACGTTCCGAGCACGCTCGGGGCCGCCAGCTTCTCACGACCGAGAGGAACTACCGTGCCGATCCGCGCACACCGCCGTGGCCTGATCGCGGCGACCACCACGCTCGCCGCGGCGGGCTGCCTGATCGCGGCCACCACCGCCGCGTCCGGCGCCCACCCGCTGGATCCCGCCAGCTCCGCTGACCATTCGGGCCGCACCACCACGCCGATCAAGCATGTCGTGGTGATCTATGACGAGAACGTGTCCTTCGATCACTACTTCGCCACCTACCCCCAGGCCGCGAACACCGACGGCACCAGGTTCACCGCGGCCCGGCACACCCCGGCTGCGAACACGGTCAGGAACGCCGGCCTGCTGACGAAGAACCCGAACCTGTACCCGCCGACCCGGCTCAGCCCGTCCCAGGCCCTGACCTGCGACCAGAACCACAACTACGGTCCGGAGCAGAAGGCCGAGAACGGCGGTAAGAACGACGCGTTCGTGCAGAACACCAGCGTCGACACCTGTAGCGGCCTCTACGGCGCGCCCGGCCTGACCATGGGCTACTACGACGGCAACTCGGTGACCGGGCTGTGGAACTATGCCCAGCAGTTCGCCATGTCGGACAACTCCTACAGCTCGGTGTTCGGACCGTCCACGCCGGGCGCACTGAACCTGATCTCGGGCCAGACGCACGGCGCCCGGGCGCTCAACCCGGTGACCGGCGCGCCGACCGCCGACGGCTACGCGGTGGTGGCACCGGACGCGAACGGCGTCGGGACGGTCATCAACGACCCCGACCCGTACTACGACGACTGCTCGGACAAGAACCACACGTCCAGCAACAACCTGGCCACGCTGAGCGGCAAGAACATCGGCGACCTGCTCAACGCCCGGAACGTGACCTGGGGCTGGTTCCAGGGCGGCTTCAAGCCCACCACGCCCTACGCCGGGGCCGGCAGCTACGCGGTGTGCGGGGCCAGCCACACCAATATCGGCGGCGCGAGCGTGGTGGACTACAGCCCGCACCACTCGCCGTTCTCTTACTACGCCTCGACCTCGAACCCGCACCACCTGCCACCGAGCTCGGTGTGGGCGATCGGGCACACCGACCAGGCCAACCACAACTACGATCTGTCCGACTTCAACGCCGCGATCTCGGCCGGCGTGCTGCCGGCCGTCAGCTTTCTCAAGGCGCCGGAATACCAGGACGGGCACGCCGCGTACTCCGACCCGATCGACGAGCAACACTTTCTGGTGAGCGAGATCAATGCCGTGCAGAAGTCGCAGTTCTGGAAGGACACCGCGATCGTCATCGCCTATGACGACTCCGACGGCTGGTATGACCACCAGTCGGCCACGCTGCTCAACGGGTCCAACGATCCGGCCATCGACGCCGCCGCCTGCGCCGGCGCGGTGACCAAGGTGGGTGTCGCCGGCGGTTACCTGGACCGGTGCGGACCGGGTACCCGACAGCCGCTGCTGGTCATCTCGCCGTACTCGAAGGCCAACTTCGTCGACCACACCGCCACCGAGCAGACCTCGATCACCAGGTTCGTCGAGGACAACTGGCAGACCGGACGGATCGGCGACGCCTCGTTCGACAAGCGAGCCGGCACCCTGAGCAACCTCTTCGACTTCGCTCGGCCCAACGACAAGCAGGTGCTGCTCAAGGCCGACGGTTCGGTGGCCTCGGTCAAGCACATCTGCGTGCGATCCGGCTGGTTCTGGCACGGCTGCCGCTAGTCGTCCTTCTCACCGCAGGTCGATCGCCCCGGACCGTCCGGGGCGATCGGCTTGTGTTGCGGAGCCGCCCCTCAGGTACAGGTGGTGAATGACTTCACGTAATTCCAGTGAATGTAGTAGGCGGTGCCGGCCGCCTGATTCCAGTTCGCCGCGCCGTTGCGGCCGATGAACTTCGCGGTCGAGCCCGAGCCGCCCTGGTTGTTGACCGAGAACCCCTCGCTGGTCACGGAGTTCGTCACGCCCTGGCATACGTAGTAGGTCTGGTAGCCGCCGCGGTACAGGCAGAGATCACCCTGGTAGCAGGTGTAGGAGTGCCCGTTGTAGTTAAGCCGCAGGGCTCCGTTGCTCAACGGGGTGATCGTCAGTCGGCCACCGGACACCGTGGCGGCAGAGGCGGGCGCCGCGAGGGCGAACATGGCGATCAGAACGCCGACAAACGCCACCGCCACGGCACGACCTCGCGTGCGGATCGGTACGTCGGGCGGCCCTGCCGGACTGTGAGAATGATGCATTACTAGCTCTTTCGGAACAAACAATAACTAGTTGCCTAAAGACGGTAGGTCTACGCTTATCCATCTAACAGGGCAAGGTGGATGACCGGGCGTCTTCTCGTCGCTGGACGTTGACCGCAGCCGGCGTGGACCTACGAGGTCTGCGGGTCCAGCATCAGGTGCAGGGCTGCCGTTGTGACCGCGCCGTAGGCGAGATGTGGGATCGCGTCGCTGACCACACTGGCTGGTGTCCACGTGCGTGGATCGCTGATCTTGAGCACCGCCATCGTGGTGTCGCTGATCGCCATGGCTCCCAGCCCGATGGCCGCGGCGGCCAGTGGTCTGGGCGTTCTGAGGGAGAAGCCACGCAGCACGCCGGCCAGCGCGCCCACTCCGAGGCCGACGGCCAGGCCAGACAGGGGGCCCAGGCCCTCCAGCCGGTTCTGCCGCTGCGCGGGATCTCCGGGAATTTCGACACCGACCGTGTCGGCCAGGGCGTTGACTGTCTGGCCTGGTGTGTCGCCGGCGGGCCGGGCCCGAACGGCCTGATCGAGGTAGGTGATGAGGTTCAACGCGGTGGCGCCGGCCGCGCCGGCCACCAGACCGGCCACCAGGCCAGAGAACGGACGAGACATCTGCCGCCTACCTTCGACTCACGTGCGTAGGTGCTGGCTGCTCAGCGGAGAGTCGCTCGAGCGACTCGCTATCAACCTACCCAGCCAGCTCACCGTCCCAACCGGCGGCGCGAAGGACCGGCCTACTCACCCTCCAGTGAATACCCGGAGTGAGGGCTAGGAGCGCTGTGCGCGGTTGCTGGTGACCGGTGTGGCGGTCGAGTCGAGGTCTATGCACAACACGTCGCCTACCAGGTGCGCCTGCCAGCGCAATGACTGATCGGTATTGATCTCGTAGAACTTGGTGAAGGCAATCGCCGAGATGACGTACGGCCCGCTGCCCTTTGCGGTGGCTGAGCGCACCGGGTACGCATGCTCCATGGCCGCTTCTACCGGCCGCAGTCCGACCACGCGTTCGTCGCGGTCATAGAGCAGTTCTACCGCGTCCGGTTCGCCGAGGGCGACAAACGCCGACCTGTTCAACGAGATCGTGCCCCGCTTCTGGATCGTGAGGAGCGGAGTCTTCTTCAACGGCACCAATCGCTTGGTGAAGACTTCGAAGTCTGGCATCGATCGCGCGCCTTCCCACCGGGTGAACCGACGCTTTGAGCCAAGCCGTCCAGGGTCATTCGGACAGCACCCACCAGCTGGATCGTGTGCTGTCCGTGTAGTTTCGGCAAGCGCAAGGGCCTGCCCACCGCATTCGCCGCGCGTCCCAGGGCACCGGCCACACAACCTCGCGGGCAGTTTCGCGCAGAAGAGGTCCGGTTCTGGGTGTTTGCTGTGGGTGGGAGGCCGGGGTTGTAAGGCGTCTGATCGGCCGGACCATCGATCAGAGTTCGCGGTGATTGCGGTCAGACAGGATGCGCCGCTCGGTTACTGGTCACCGGGGTGGCAGCCGAGCTCAGTTCAACGCACAGCACCCCGTGCTCGAGTCGTGCCTGCCATCTCAGTGAGCGGTCGATGTCGATGGCATAGAACCTGATGAACGCGATCGCTGAGATGACAAAAGGTCCACCGCGACCGGCGGGTTTACGGACCAGGTGGGCGTGGGCGGCCTCGGGCTGCGTGTGGCGCAAGCCGATCACGCGTGCGGTCCGATCAAAGAGGAGTTCCACCGCCTCCGGCTCGCAGAGCGCGGCGAATGCCGACCTGTTCAGCGAGAGGGTGCCGCGCTTCTGGATGGTGACCAGGGCGACGCCAGCAAGTGGGCTGGCCCGCTGCGTGAAGACTTCAAAATTTGGCATCTGCTGCTGCCTCCGCGGTGAGGCTCGGGACGAGATCCGTCGACTCCGGATCGCGGACCTCGCCGTCACAGCACAGTGTGTGCTGCGTCCCGGCTGGGAGGCCGAGGGGCGGGCAGGACCCGGCCATGGCAATCTGGCGGCGGCTCATCTCCGAATTACTCATCGCGTTCCCAAGGAAGGCAGCTGTAGTTGGCAGGGACGGGGGAGAGACGATGTCCAACACGAGGACCCTTGACGGCGACGAAGAAACACCAGCGATGCTGACCATTCAGAAGGGTGGCCTGATCTGTCTGAATCGGGCCGCCTATGTTGCCTTCGGGCGCCCCTTGGCGGTCGAGCTGCTTTACGATCGGGCGGTTCACACGGTGGGACTGCGCGCGGTGGACCCGCGAGCAAGCCATAGTTACCCGGTGCGATCGGCGAGCCGCCGAAGAGGCGGGCCATTCGTGGTTTCTGCTTTGGCTTTCACCCGATTCTACGACATCGACATCAGCACGTCCCGGCGTTGGCCAGTCACTATCGGTCACGGGGTGCTTGCCAGGGTCGTGCTGCCGGAATTGCGCCTGTCGTGACCGAACAGGCATCGCGAGCCGCAACTCAGCCGGCGCGAGGCGCGTTGAGACGAGCGGACACCACAAGGTTGTCGACGTAGCTGCGCTTGCTGGCATCAAAGTCTCCGGTGCAGGTGATCAGTCTCAAGACCGGCAGCGGCGTCGGTCCGTATACGACCTCGGTGGGGAAAGCTGATTTGGGATAGCGCTGGATGTCGGTGACGGTGAAATGACGAACCACGCCGAGGCTGTCGCGCACCGCCACGTCCGCGCCCAGCTTGATGTCGCGTAGCCGGAAGAAGATTGCCGGGCCCTGGTAGGAATCGACGTGTCCGGCGATGATTGCCGGCCCCACGGCGCCGGGTCGCACTCCCCCGGCGTACCAGCCGGCACGCTGGTAGAGCGTAGGAGGGTGCAGGGTGTGATCGGGTAGCAAGCCCAGGCTCTCCAAGGAACTCGAGATGCCCACGCTGGGCACTGACACCAGTACCGGAACACCAGGGGTTGAGGCTGGCCGGGCCGGGGCGGCCGGTGGTTGCAGGTCGGTCGATGCGGCGGGCTGGTTCGCCCCTGCGATCGTAGGACCTTGCGACCCGTGCGCCGTGCTCGGCGCCGCCCGACGTGCGAAACCAGCGCCGCTGGTGATCAGCAAGATGCCGCCGGCAAGAAGCAGCAGGACCAGTGCGGCCAGCCAGCTGGCCGCCGGTCGATACCGGCCACCGGGTTGGTCGGCCGGGTTGGGTGAGTCCGCGCTGCGCTCAGGCCGCTGCGTCGCGTGCACGGCCGGCCGATCCCC
The DNA here is from genome assembly GCA_050999655.1 of Jatrophihabitans sp. Lineage (GTDB taxonomy): Bacteria > Actinomycetota > Actinomycetes > Mycobacteriales > Jatrophihabitantaceae > Jatrophihabitans_A. The sequence goes on along the minus strand of JBPCPA010000272.1, from coordinate 3,152 downwards.
GCAGTCGGCCACCCGTGGCCAGCATGAGTGCCGAGCCGGCCAGCAAAGCTGCAACGATCAGGGCGGCCAGCGGCGGCGTCCGGCGCTCGGCGTGGATGATCCGCGTTGCTGTGCCGCCGGCGCCGGCTGGCACTGCGTCGATGGGCGCCACGGCCGCAGCGGAAGAATCGACAAGGGTGCGCAGGGTGATTCCGGATGACTTCGCGTCCAGAAGCAGGATCGAGGTGATCTGCCCGCTCTTGACGTCTACCGGTGAGGTGGTGCTCAGCGACGGCATCGACAGCGACACCGCCTTGACGTTCCAGACTCCCGCCGACAGCGTGGCGTAGCTGGTGACCGAGGCGAAGCTTGCGTTGGGTGCGATCACCGTCCCGCTGGTCGCTGACAGGCTCGCTACCGGTGCTCGGCTAGCGGCCTGGATCACTCGCACCCGGCCCTTACCGGCAGGCGGTGCGCTCAGGCTGTCCGGGATGACCACGCCGCGCACGCTCGGGCCGGCGCCGACACCGGCAACCGTGTAGGCGGCGCCACTGTGTGCGTCCAGTGTCCAGCTCAACATCGCGGGGGTGTTCGGGCTGGCACCCGTTGGGCGCATCGCCACCGTGTAGAGGCCGGGCGTGAGCGCTTGGTAGTTGGTGACCTTGCCGTAGCCGATGTTGCCGAGCCACGCCGTGGTCGGCTTCGTGCCGGTGAACGGGCTGAGGTAGATGTCGACGCCTGGCGTGGTTGGGGACAGGTGGGCTGCCCGGACCACCGCATCTGCTGCCGGGTTCGCAGCCCGCGCGGGAGCGCTGGCGAGAAGGCTGCCGGCCGCCGCGATCAACAAGACCATAGGAATAGCTGCTATGCGCTTGAACAAGATAGCCATGAGGCGTTTTTCCTTCTGGTGATGAAACGGGTCGGTCGGCCGGTCATTGGCCCACCGTGGCGACGGGTGCGATGGCCGGATTCCAGCTGAGCCGAAGCTTTCGCTGGGAGATCGGGACAATCGTGTCCGGCTTGTACGGGACGATCATCGATGCGAGGACGCGCTGCACGGCGGCAAGGTTGTCCGATGTGATCACGATGGACCGAACCGGCTGGCCCACCTGTTGTTCGGCCGGCACGGGCTGCGGGCTGGTGAGATAGATGGCGCCGGTGCTGGCCAGCAGGTTCAGCACGTTCTGCGCACGCAGGTCCAACTGACCGGCAGCCAGTACAGCACGACTAGCTGTATCGGCCACTATCGCCGGGTTCTGGCTCAGCTCAGCGCCCCCTTGCCTGCGGAGCGCGGAATCGGATCGCTGGCGGCGGTAGGCGTCGGCGGTCGCTGAGCCGAGCAGTTCTCGCGCGGTGTCGGCAGTGCTGCCGGCGCCGAACGCTGCTAAGGGCAACGAGGTCGCCACCAGCTGGGTGCGACCGGACTGACCGGCCGGCTGGGCATGGCTGCTCGGCACGTCGATGACGTAGTCGACCGTGTGCAGGGAGGTGCCGTCGAGCTGGCCGAAGGTATGGACGTTGGTGAAGCCGGCGGTCCTCAGTTGGTCGCCGCTGGCCTGGTCGGTGACGATAACCGAGTCCTGGGGCAGGTAGCTGCCGACCCAGCTGAGAAGTTCGGCCCGCTGTCGAGCAGCGGTATCGCTGACCGGCGCCGCGGCGTAGTTCGCCGCGGCCGGCGCCGTTGTCGATGACGACGGTGCGCTGAGGTGCAGCGCGACGGGTATGCCGATCGACAGCGCGAACGCCGCAGCGGTGGCGAGCAGCGGCCACCGCCGCCCGCCTGACCACGATCCGCCAGTTGGGGAAGGCGATTCCAGTGGGGGCTCGAACTCGTCCTGCGGCGCGAACAACAGATGTGAGTCTGGCGAAGGCGGTGGGTCGTAGGAAGGATCCTGGGTAAGGGCGACGGCCTTGACTGACCGGCTTGCCGGGCCCTGGACGTTGCGCAGCTTGGGGTCCGGGCGGGGCGGGGCAGTCGGCGGGACGGCGGGTGGGGAGTCCTCCACCGCCGTCCCACCGGCTGGGTCGGTGAGCGGACTGATCAAGACAGCCTGGACCTTCTTGGTTCCGCGCATATAGGGCTGGCCGAGTGTGGCCGCTGCGGCCGGAACGTTGCCGATCCGCACGGCGATCTGACGTTCGCGCGCATCTCGCAGGGCCGGCTGGTTCCACGGACCGGCGGGCTGCTGCTCGTCCTGCTGTGCAGGCAATACAGGCTGCCTGTCGCGGGACTCCCCGGCCTCGGTCATGGGGTCAGACCACAACCCCAGCAGCAGCCCGGTCGGACTGATCGGCTTCGACCGGAGCGGCCGCTATCTGCGCGATCTCGATCTGAACAGCTCCCACCCGCAGGGCGATGCCGTCCAGTAGACAGTCCAAGCCCTGCTCAAAAGAATTATCTGTTGTCAGATCCTCGGCATCGGAAAACAACGCGGCGAGCTGTGGATAGTCCGGGCCCGCAACGGCGTCTTTGAGATACCGGGCGTTGCTGCCCTGCTGCCCGATGGCACCGCGGGTGGCATGGATCTGCACCGACCCACAGACGAAAGCCTGAATGGCATTGACGCAACGTGCGATATCGGCGATGGCCAGACCGGTGTCGGAGAGCGCCGCCAGACCTGCCTCGATGTAACGCAGACCGTTCGGCCCGGTTGGCGGCCGGCCGCCGATGAGTTCGACCAGCCACGGATGCTGAGACGCGACCCGGTGTGTCGCGACTGCGATGCCGTGAAGCTGAGCTCGCCAGTGGACGGTGGCGCCTGGTTCAGGTAGCGCCACCTCGCCCAGAACGATGTCCAGCATCAGATCCAGTAGGTCTTCCCGGCTCGGCAGGTACTGCTCAAGCCGGGTGGCCGGAACGCCGAGCCGGATGGCCACTCGTTTGACCGAGGTAGCGGCGAGGCCATCTGTTTCGGCTAACTCGAAGGCGGCTTGGGCGACCTGCTGTGGGCGTAGAACCTCGCGTCGATCCCGAGCCACCGGCAGGGCGCGTTCCCACAGCAAGGGTGGCGCCGCCTCGGCCGGTTGTGGGCGGTGAATCTGGGTCGACATGGCCTTCCTCTCGAGTCGATGCGCGTTGGTCAGCGGTCACCATTCCCGCTGACTGCGTTGCAGGTTGGTGGTGGGGGGCAAAAAAACAAGGGGGGAAAAGACCGGGAAAAGGTCATACTGGG
>JBPCPA010000264.1:0-3599 GCA_050999655.1 Jatrophihabitans sp. | reverse complement strand
CCGGAGACCGCCGCGTAGTGCCGGCCGATATCGGCCGGGGCGGCCCAGCGGATGACCGGGCCGGCGGGGGTCGCCGGGCCGGCCGGTTCGCGTGGCGCCCGCTCGGTGGCGCGCTCCCGATGCAGGTAGTTGCTCACCTCGCGCCACACCGGCTCGGTGCCGATCTGGGCCTCGCTGACCAGGTCGATCAGCCGGCCGGCCGGGTGCTCGCGCAGGCCGGCGGCCCGGACGCTGAGGCTGACCGGCTCGGCCCGCGACACCGGCCGCAGCTGTTCGATGCGGTTGCCCAGATGCACCAGGCCCAGCAGCGGAAAGGGGAAATCCGGTTGCACCATCCGCGCCACCGCCAGCGGAAAGCTCATCAGGTGCAGGTAGGTCACCGGCAGCACCCCGCTCACCGGAAAGCCGCACAGTCGCTGATAGCGGACCAGCCGGTCGGCGTCCACCGGCTGGTCCCGGACGCTCAGCCGGTCATCGGACGGATCGGCCGAGCCGTGCCGACGTGCCAGCACCGCGCGGGCGAACAGCGGCCCGAGCGCCGGGACGGCGGCCAGTTCGCTCACGCGCCGACCAGGTTCTGCCCGCAGACCCGCAGCACCTCGCCGTTCACCGCGCCGGCACCGGATTGGCTGAGAAACGCGATGGTCTCGGCGACGTCGACCGGCAGCCCGGCCTGCTGCAGGCTGCTCAGCCGGCGGGCCACCTCGCGGGTAGCGAACGGGATCGAACGGGTCATCTCCGTGTCGATGAACCCCGGCGCCACCGCGTTGATGGTGGACTGGTTGGCCGCGAAGCTCGGCGCCAGCGAGGCGACCATGCCGATCACACCGGCCTTGGACGCGGCGTAGTTGGTCTGGCCGCGGTTACCCGCGATGCCGCTGGTCGAGGCCAGGCAAACCACCCTGCCGCCCGGCCGTAGCAGCGCGCCGTCGAGCAGTTCGGCGTTGATGAGCAGCTGGGATTGCAGGTTCACCGCCAGCACCGAGTCCCAGAGCTCGGGCTTCATGTTCGCCAGTAGCTTGTCCCGGGTGATGCCGGCGTTGTGGATCACGATGTCGACCCCGCCATGTCGCTGCCGCAGGTACTCGCGCAGCCGGGCCGGCGCACGCAGGCCGGCAATGTCGAGCTGCAGGCTGGTGCCACCGACCCGGTTGGCAACCTTGGCCAGCGCGTCCCCGGCCGAGGGCAGGTCGGCCACCACCAGCGTGGCGCCGTCGCGGGCCAGCACCTCGGCGATCGCCGCGCCGATGCCGCGGGCGGCGCCGTTCACCAGGGCCACCTGGCCGGCCAGCGGCCTGCCCCAGTCGGGCGGGGCGGGCGCCGGGCCGCCGGTCAGCCGCAGCAGCTGGCCGTCCACGTAGGCCGACCGGCCGGACAGGAAGAACCGCAGCGGCGCGACCAGCCCGTCCGGCCGGGCGTCACCGGCCAGCTGGACCAGGTTCGCGGTGGCCCCGTTGCGCACTTCCTTGCCCAGCGACCGGACGATGCCGACCAGCGCCTGCCGGGCCGCATCGGCAGCCGGCGCGGCGCCGTCCGGCGTCCGTCCGAGCACCAGCACCCGGCCGGACGGGCCCAGCCGGCGCAGCGTCGCGCCGAGAAAGGCCCGCAGGTCGGCCAGGTCGGCCGGCGTCCGGCTGCCGGTCGCGTCGAAGACCAGCGCGGCCCACCGCTGGGTCTGCAGATCGGCGGTGTGCACCTCGACGCCGGTCTGGCTGAGCAGGTCGGCGAGGCCATCAACGCCATCGTCCACCCCGCCCAGCAGCAACGGGCCGTCGAGCAACGGCGCGTCCGGACGGTACCGGCGCAGCACCGCCGGGCGGGGCAGGCCCACCCGGGCGGCGACGGTGCGTCCCCAGGGCGAGTTGACCAGGCTCAGGTACCGATCGCTGGATGCCGCTGTCGCCGCGCGCCTGGCTGCCATCTCAGGCCTCCACGATCGCCACGACGCCCTGGCCGCCGGCTGCGCAGATCGAGATCAGCCCGCGACCGGAACCCTTCTCGTGCAGCAGGGTGGCCAGTGTCGCCACGATTCGGCCGCCGGTGGCCGCGAACGGGTGGCCGGCGGCCAGCGACGAGCCGGCCACGTTCAGCCTTGCCGGGTCGATGCTGCCCAGCGGCCGGGCCAACCCCAGCCGGTCGCGGCAGAAGTCGGGGTCCTGCCAGGCCTTCAGGGTGGCCAGCACGGTGGAGGCGAACGCCTCGTGAATCTCGTAGAAATCGAAGTCCTGCAGGCTCAGCTTGTTGCGTTCGAGCAACCGCGGCAGCGCGTAGGCCGGGGCCAGCAGCAGGCCGTCGTACTTGCGGTCGCCGTGCACGTAGTCCACCGCCGCGGTCTCGGCGTCGACCAGGTGCGCCAGCACCGGCAGGTGGTGCTCGGCCGCCCACTCGTCGGAGGCCAGCAGCACCGCCGAGGCTCCGTCGGTGAGCGGCGTCGAGTTGCCCGCGGTCATCGTCGGCTCGGGCAGTTGCGTGCCGAAGGCCGGGGCGAGCTTGGCCAGTGAGTCGACCGAGGAGTCCGGGCGCAGGTTCTGGTCGCGGCTCAGGCCCAGGTAGGGCGTGACGAGGTCGGTGAACAGGCCCCGGTCATAGGCGGCGGCCAGCTTGCGATGACTGGCCGCGGCCAGTTCGTCCTGATCGGCACGGCTGATTGCCCATTCGTGCGCGGTGATCGCCTGGTGCTCGCCCATCGAAAGCCCGGTGCGCGGCTCGGAGTTCTGCGGGATCGCGGGCAGCAGCTGGCCCGGTCGCAGGCCGGCCAGCGCCCTGAGCCGGGCCGGCACCGAGCGGGCCCGGTTGGCCTCGAGCAGCACCGTCCGCAGGCCTTCGCTGACCGCGATGGGCGCGTCGGAGGTGGTGTCGACACCGCCGGCGATGCCGGACTCGATCTGGCCGAGGGCGATCTTGTTCGCGACCAGGATGGCGGTTTCCAGGCCGGTGCCGCAGGCCTGCTGGACGTCGTAGGCGGGGGTCTGCGCGGCCAGCCGGGAGCCGAGCACCGATTCCCGGGTGAGATTGAAGTCGCGGCTGTGCTTGAGCACCGCGCCGGCAGCCACCTCGCCGAGCCGGACGTCCTGCAGGCCGAACCTGGCCACCAGCCCGTCCAGCGTCGCGGTGAGCATGTCCTGGTTGGACGCGTGGGCGTACGGGCCGTTCGAGCGGGCGAACGGGATCCGGTTGCCCCCGACGATGGCGGCGCGGCGTGCGGGCATGGTAGTCCCTCCGGGAGGTCACGTTGTCGATACCCACGGTATCGGGTACTTGGCCTGACCGCGGCACCGAGTGGCGCACGCTACTGCCCGGTGGCGAACGGTGCCGGTGGTGCAGGACGCGCCGGTGGTCAACAATGCGCTGGTGGAGAACTTCGAGCACCTGCGGCGGGCCGACACGGTGCTGCTCACCACCCGCCGCCGGGACGGGCGGACCGTGGACACGCCGGTGAACGTGGCCGTCGACGAGGCCGGTCGTGGTTACTTTCGCACCTGGGCCAGCTCGGGCAAGGCCAAGCGGCTGGCTAACTTCCCCGGCGTCCGGCTGGCGCCCTGCAGCCGCCGGGGCCGGCCCCCGGGCTCGGACCAGCCGGGGCTCGCGCCCCGGCTGGG
>JBPCPA010000004.1:0-3801 GCA_050999655.1 Jatrophihabitans sp. | reverse complement strand
CGCGACCGGCACGGTGCCGCCCACCCCGGCCGCGCCGGACTCGGCGGTCGGCGAGCTCGGCCCGCCCGCCGTGGACGGCCACCTGCGGATCGACCGGCCGGCCGGCTCCGGTGCGGCCACCGCCGGTGCGGCCGGTGAGGTGGCCACGGCGCTCGCCCAGCGACTCGGCGCGGCAGCCGCGGAGGCGGACGGAGACGCCGCCGGCGACCCCCGGATCACGCCGGGTGCGAGCCTTCAGGTGGATGGTTTTGCCAGCATCTTCAACGGAAAATGGGTTGTCACCACCGCCCGGCACGTGTTCGACATCGCCGAGGGCGGCTACCGGACCTACTTCTCGGTGCACGGCCGGGAGGACCGTTCGCTGCTCGGTCTGACCACCGACGCCGGCCAGCAGGGTTCGCCCTTTGCCGGCGTGGTGTGTGCGGTGGTGACCAATAACAACGACCCGGACGCGCACGGCCGGGTCAAGGTCGCACTGCCCTGGTTGAGCACCGACTTCGAGACCGACTGGGCACCGGTGGCCCAGGTCAGCGCCGGGCCCGGTGCCGGCGCGACGTTCCTGCCGGCGGTCGGTGATCAGGTACTGGTCGGCTTCGAGTTCGCCGACGCGCGAAGGCCCTACGTGCTGGGCAGTATGCGCACCGACACCAGCACCTACGACGCGGGCGGGCCGGCCATCAAAGCCTCCGGGCAGGTCACCCAGGTGGTCCGGTCCGGCTTCGCGTCCCGATCCGGCAACCTGGTCGCCTTCTATGACGACCTGCCGCCCGGTGCCGGCAGCCCGCCGACCGCGTCCCAGCTGCTGCTCGGCGCCAAGGACGGCAAGGTCGCCCTGACCTTCGACCAGGCGGCCGGCTCGATCACGCTGCACTGCGCGCCGGCCACGCCCGCCAGCAAGAGCACCGCCGGCTCGATCACGATCGAATGCGGCGCGGCCGGCGTGGTGAACATCAAGACCGGCGCGGGTGGCTCGGTCAACATCGACGGCGGCGACCAGCTCAACCTGACCGCGGCCAGCCAGCTCAAGCTCGAATGCAAAGGCCCCGTGCAGATCAAGGGAAACCCGATCCAACTGAATTGAGTGAGCCAGAGCTATGACAGACGTTGACCAGGTAGGCCAAGGCTGGCGGTTCCCTCTGGGCGCCTCCGGCCAGGGCGGCATTGCGCTGTCCTCGGGCACCGAGAAGATCGAGCAGTCGATGCGGCTGATCCTGGCCACCTATCCGGGTGAGCGGCCGATGCGGCACAAGTTCGGTTCCCGGCTGCGTGATTTCGTGTTCGAAGGCGTCACCGATGACAACCTGGACCGGGTCGCGCACGAGGTGCGGTCAGCGCTGCTGCAGTGGGAACCACGCATCGACATCGCAGAGGTCAGCGCCACCCCCGATCCGAACCGGGCGAGCGTGATCCTGATCGGCATCGACTACGTGGTCAAGGCAACCATGGACTGGCGCAACCTGGTCTTCCCGTTCTACGTGATCCCCGAGGAAAGGGAGGACTGAGCGTGAGCCTGCCCGCCCCGAACCTCGATGACCGCAGGTTCCAGGATCTGGTCGACGATGCCAAACGCCTGGTCCAGCAACGCTGCCCGGACTGGACCGACCACAACGTCTCTGACCCCGGCGTCACGCTGATCGAGACCTTCGCCTTCATGACCGACCAGTTGCTGTACCGGCTCAACCGGGTGCCCGACCGCCTCTACGTCACCTTTCTCAACCTGATCGGGCTGCGGCTCCGGCCGCCCAGCGCCGCCGTCGTCCCGGTGACCTTCTGGCTCAGCGCGCCGATGCCCACCACCATGGTGGTGCCCAGCGGAACCAGGGTCTCGACGCTGCGGACCGAGACCGTGCAGGCGGTCGTGTTCACCACGACCGGCGACGTGCAGATCCCGAACTGCGAGCTCAGCCAGGTCCGCTCCGGCTCGGCGTCCGACTCGGCCGGCGAGAGCGTCGCCATCACCACCGAACTGCAGACCCGGGTGCCGGTGACAGCCTTCGCCGCCACCCCACAGGTGGACGACGTGCTGCTGCTCGGCCTGGACACCGCCATCCCCCGGTGCGTGTTACGGGTCGATTTCGCCGGGCACGTCGAGGGAATCGGCGTCGATCCGACCAACCCGCCCTGGGTGTGGGAAGCATGGACCGGCGAGAGTTGGCAGGCCTGCGAGGTGAGCCTGGACGAGACCGGCGGGTTCAACCGGGCCGGCACGGTGCTCGTCCATGTACCCGACGGTCACGAACGGCGGATCATCGACGGCGACGCGGCCGCCTGGATCCGGGTGCGCCTCGTGCAGCCGACGGCCGACCAGCCGAGCTACCGCTCCTCGCCGGTGATCGACGGCCTGGCGGTGGCCACCGTGGGCGGCACCCAGCAGGCGGTGCACGCCGACCTGGTCGATCTCGAGGTGCTCGGGCTGTCGCAGGGCACACCCGGTCAGAGCTTCGAACTCGGCCGCGGGCCGGTGTTGCGTTTCGGCGAGCCGGTGGTGCAGACCAGCGAGCAGGACGGCTGGCAGAGCTGGCAACTGGTCGACGACTTCGGCAACAGCGGGCCGGATGACCGGCACGTGGTGGTCGACCACATCGGCGCCCGGTTGCTGTTCGGTCCGGCGGTGCGCGAGCCCGACCGGGAGATGCGCTACTTCGGAACGGTCCCCGACAAGGGTGCGACGATCCGCATCGGTGGCTATGCCGTCGGCGGTGGCCGGATCGGTAACGTGCCGTCCGGCGCGGTGCAGACCCTGCGATCCTCGATCCCGTTCATCGCCAGGGTCGAGAACCTGCGGGCGGCTCAGGGCGGGGTGGACGGCGAGAGCCTGGATGAAGCCAAGCAGCGTGCCCCGCTGTTCCTGCGAACCCGCAACCGCGCGGTCACCGTCGAGGACTTCGAGGTTTTCGCCCGCGAGGCGGCACCGGACGCGGCTCGGATCCGCTGCGTGCCGAGCGAATCGGTGGGCGCCGGGGCGGTCAAGCTGCTGGTCGTGCCGGCCGCGTCGATGACCGCCGGCCGGCTGAACTTCGAAGAACTGGTGCCGCAGCCCGAAATGCTGCAGCGAATCGCCGACCGGCTCGAACAGGTCAGGTTGATCGGCACCCGGTTGCTCATCGAACCACCGCGCTATCGCGGCATCACCGTGGTGGCGAGGTTGCGCGCCAGGCCTCGGGCGAACCCGGCGCAGGTCCGGGTTGCCGCCCTGGATGCCCTCTACGCCTTTCTCAACCCGCTGCCGGGTGGCGGTCCGGACGGCACCGGCTGGCCGTTCGGACGGCCGGTCCAGTCCGGTGAGGTGCTGGCGCTGCTGCAGAACCTGCCCGGTGTGGAGCAGGTGGACGATGTGCGGCTGTTCAGCGCCGACCCGGTGACCGGCGAGCGCGGCCTGGAGAGCGCCCGGCATGAGATCGAGCGGCACAGCCTGGTCTTCTCCTTCGACCACCACGTCCGGATCCAGGACTGACACCCGCCCATGAAACTAAGGAGTGCCTGACGATGAGCATGGTGGTGTGCCGAAAGTGCAGCGCGCACAACCCGGGCGGCGATGCGTTCTGCGGTGGCTGCGGCAGCTTTCTGGAGTGGACCGGCGAGGCGGTCGCCGCCCCCGCGCCGGCCGAGCAGCCCGACACGCCCGCCGAAGCTCCGGCCCGCGAGCGCGGTTGGTTCGAGAGGTTGACCACGGCCGCCGGCTCGCTGTCGGTCGGGCGCGATCTGGAGCAGGTCCCGCTCATCTATGAAGCCCCGAAGCCGGGCGGGCCTGCTGGAGCCGTTCGCGCGCCGCTGCCCGGGGCGATGCCCGGCGCTATGCCC
>JBPCPA010000318.1:0-38261 GCA_050999655.1 Jatrophihabitans sp. | reverse complement strand
ACGTCGCGCTGGCCTCGCTCGGCCGGCGGAGCCGGGCCGGCCTGATCCGGCGCTCCAGCGAGGCCTCGCTGGCACTGGGCGGGGCCGAGCGGCTGCAGCTGAAGTTCGGTCGGCTGAAGAACCCGGTGGCGACGCTGTCCGGGGGCAACCAGCAGAAGGTCGTACTGGGCAAGTGGCTGGCCCGCCGGCCGTCCCTGCTGATCATCGACGAGCCCACCCGGGGCATCGACGTCGGCACGAAGGCCGAGGTGCACCGGATCCTCGACGAACTGGTCTCGCACGGCATGGCGGTGCTGATGATCTCCTCCGAGCTACCCGAGGTGTTGGGCATGGCGGATCGGGTGATCGTGTTGCACGAGGGACGGATCAGCGCCGAGCTGAGCCGCGCCGAGGCCACCGAGGACGCGGTGATGCGGGCTGCCTCCGGCCTGCCTGCGCAGGACGCGGCATGACCGCCCAACTGGAGGCGCTGGCCAGGCCCAACGTCTCGCGGGTGGGCGCTCTGCTGCGGGCCCGCGAGGTGGGTATCGGACTGGTCATCGTGATCGTGTTCGTGGTGGCCACGGCCAAGAACCATGCCTTCGCCAACTCCCACAGCATCCAGCAGTTGCTGACCGGAGCAGCCCTGATCGCCCTGCTCGGAGTGGGCGAGACGCTGGTGATCGTGACCCGCAACGTCGACCTGTCGGTCGGGTCGGTGGTGGGCATCTCGGCCTACATCGTCGGCAGCACCTTCAAGCACCATCCGGGCACCCCGGTGCTGGTCGGCTTTCTGCTCGGCATCGCGATCGGCGCGGTGATCGGCGCCGTCAACGGGCTGGTCACCACCGTGTTCGCGGTGCCGAGCCTGGTGGTGACGCTGGCCGCGCTCTACATCATCCGTGGCATCGACGGGGTGATCGTCAACGGCAAGACCATCGACCCGGGCGCCATCCCGCACGCCTACACCGAGGTCGGCTACCGGACGCTGTTCGGCATACCGTGGCTGGCGATCATCGTCGCGATCGTGGTCGCCGCCGTCGGTTACGCGATGCGCTCGTTCCGGGCCAGCCGCGACCTGTACGCGATCGGCTCCAATCCCGAGGCGGCCGCGCTGGCCGGCATCCCGGTCGACCGCCGGGTGTTCACCGCGTTCCTGGTCAGCGGCAGCCTGGCCGGGCTGGCCGGCACGCTCTTTCTCGCGCTGCACGCCCAGATCGACGTGACCGGCGGCAACGGCTACGAGTTGCTGGTGGTGGCCGCGGTGGTGGTCGGCGGGGTTGCCATCTTCGGTGGCAGCGGCACCGTGCTGGGCGCGGCGCTGGGCGCGTTGCTGTTGAACACCATCACTCAGGCCCTGGTGTCGAGCAAGGTGTCGGCATTCTGGAACGACGCCATCGCCGGCGCGCTGCTGCTGGCCGCGATCGCCTTCGACCGCTGGCTGAGCCTGCGGGTGGCGCGCAGCCTGCGATCGGCCGAGGGAGCGCACCGCGATGTCTGAGGCGACCATTCTGCTGCCGCCGAGCACGAACTACCGGGGCGTCGAGCAGGACCGGCCACCGCGCTGGCGTGGCCTGCTGCGGTGGGAGGCCGGCCTGATACTGGTCCTGATCGCGGTGCTCATCTTCGGCTCCGTCGAATCGTCGACCTTCCTGACCGGCACCACGTTCTTCTTCACCGGCCTGAACATGGGCGAGGTGGCGATCATGGCGCTGCCGCTGCTGCTGATCGTCATGATCGGTGAGATCGACCTGTCGGTGGCGGCCATGCTCGGCCTGTCCGGCGCGGTGCTCGGGCGGCTGTACCAGAATGGCTGGCCGCTGTGGGCCGCGATGCTCGCCGCCCTTCTGGTGGGCGCGCTGGGCGGCGCGCTCAACGGCCTGCTGGTAGCCCGGCTGGGCCTGCCCTCGATCGCGGTCACCATCGGCACCCTGACCCTGTTCCGGGGGGTGGCCGAGATCGTGTTGCCGACGCCGACCACGAAGCTCTTCCCGGCACAGCTCACCAAGATCGGTGTGCTGCCCCTGCAGGGAACCGAGATCGCGTATTCCACCGCGATCTTCGCGGTGCTGGCAGTCATCACCGGCGTGGTGCTGCACGCCACGCCGCTGGGCCGCAGCCTGGTCGCCATCGGGTTGCAGCCCGAGGCCGCGCAGTTCGCCGGCATCCGGGTGAACCGGATCAGGTTCGGGCTCTACGTCGCCTCGGGCCTGATCTGCGCCTTCGCCGGCATCCTGTTCACGCTGAAGAACTCCTCGGCCAGCTACGGCGCGGGCCAGGGCCTGGAGCTCACCGTGGTGGCCATCGTGCTGTTCGGCGGGGTCTCCATCTTCGGCGGTCGCGGCAGCGTGCTCGGCGTGGTGCTCTCGGTGGTCATCGTCGGCTGCCTGCAGCAGGCCCTCACCCAGATGCGGGTGCAGCCCGAGGTGCAGAACATCGTCACCGGAACCCTGCTGCTGATCAGCGTCATCGTCCCCAATGCCTCCTCGGCCTGGCACCGGGTCCGCGACCGGGTTCGTCGCCGGGGCTGAGCCCGGCCTGCTCCTCACCCAACCCACGCACGTCCTAGAAAGGGAACGTCCTATGTTGCATATCCGAAAGCCCCGCCGGGGACTGCCGATCGCGATCGCGGCACTGGCAGTGGGCGCGCTGACCGCGGGCTGCGGATCTTCGTCCAACACCGCCAGCGGTGGCACCGCGGCCTCGCCGACCTCCTCGACGGTGAAGAAGGGTCTGACGGTGTACTTCATCCCGAAGGACACCCAGAACCCCTACGAGGTGATCGCTGACCAGGGTGGCCAGGCGGCACTGGCCGAACTGGGCGGCAAGGTGGTCATCAGCAGCGGCACCGCCGACACCGCGGCCGCGCAGATCCCGTCCATCCAGGCAGCCATCCAGGCCAAGGCCGACGCCATCGTGATCGCCGGCAACGACCCGTCGGCGCTGTGCCCGTCCCTGAGCCAGGCCCAGGCGGCCGGGATCAAGGTGGTGTCCTTCGACTCCGACATCACCTGCCCGAACCACCTGTTCGTCAACCAGGCCAACACCGAGCAGATCGGCACCTCCGAGGTGGACCTGCTGGCCAAGCAGATCGGCAGCGCCGGTGACATCGCGATCCTGTCGGCGGCGGCCAGCGCGACGAACCAGAACGCCTGGATCGGTTACATGAAGACCCAGCTGAAGAAGTACCCGAACATGAAGCTGGTCTCGACCGTCTACGGCAACGACGACCCGGCCACCTCGCTCACCGTCCTGCAGGGCCTGCTGTCTGCCTATCCCAACCTCAATGTCACCATCTCGCCGACCACCTTGGGCATCTCGACCGCCGCGCAGTACCTGTCGACCCACAAGGACGTCGCGGCCAAGGTGACCCTGACCGGGCTGGGGCTGCCCTCGCAGATGAAGCCCTACGTCAAGGACGGCACCGTCAAGGCGTTCGAGCTGTGGAACCCGAAGAACCTGGGCTACCTGGCCGGTGACGCTGCAGCGGCGCTGGCCTCGGGCAGCGCCAGCACCGCCACCGGAGCCACCTTCAGCGCCGGCACGCTCGGCAAGTACACGGTGCTCGCGCCCAGCGGCAGCACTGGGCCGTCCATCGTGCTCGGCCCGCCGACGGTCTTCGACGCCACCAACGTCGACCAGTTCAACTTCTGATCCCGGCCACGCCGGCCGGGCCCGCGGGTACACCTCGCGCCCCGGCCGGCGGGCCTGAGATCGTCTTTGTCAACACAGGGAGATCCAGATCGTGGCGCGTCACTGCTTTCTGCTGCAGGTCCGGCCGGACCGGATCGCGGACTACCGCGCGCGGCATGCCGAGGTGTGGCCGCAGATGCTGAGCGCGCTGCACCAGGCCGGCTGGCACAACTACTCGCTGTTCCTGCGACCGGACGGGCTGCTGGTCGGCTACGTCGAGGCCGCCGACCTCGGGGCCGCGCAGGCCGCGATGGCGGCAACCGAGGTCAACACCCGCTGGCAGCAGCAGATGGCCGAGTACTTCGTCGGGGCCGGCGCGCCGGACGAGAGCCTGCAACTGCTGGAGGAGATCTTTCACCTGGAAGACCAGCTGAACGAGAGGGGGCAGCGATGACGGAGTCCGCGGTGATCGCCGCCGGCCTGGACCGGGTCAACCCGCGCCGCACCAGGGTTGGCCTGGTCGCAGGGGGCCTGGGCGCCTACTGGCCGCAGTTCCCGCAGCTGCTACCGCAACTGCAGCGCTCGGCCGGCCGGGTGTCCGAACGGATGGCGCAGCTGGACTGCGAGGTCATCGACGTCGGCTTCATCTCCGATGCCCAGGACGGCGCGCGCGCCGCCGAACAGTTGCGGACGGCCGGTTGTGACCTCATCGTCGCCTTTCTCAGCACCTACCTGACCGCCTCGATGCTGGCCCCGGTCGCGCAACGGGCCGGCGCGCCGGTGCTGCTGCTGAACCTGCAGCCCACCGAGGCGATGGATCACGCCAGCTTCGATACCGGAGCCTGGCTGGCCTACTGCGGCGCCTGCCCGCTGCCTGAGCTGGTCAGCAGCTTTCGCCGGCTGGGGGTGCCGACCCGGTGCGTCAGCGGCTATCTGGAAGAGCCGGCCGCCTGGCGAAAGATCGAGCACTGGGTCGCCGCGGCCGGAGTCCGGGGCAGCCTGCGCCAGGCCCGGCACGGCCTGCTGGGCCACCTGTACCCGGGCATGCTCGACGTGGCCACCGACCTGACCCTGGTCAGCAGCCAGTTCGGCGGGCACGTGGAGGTGCTGGAGATCGATGATCTGCGGGTGCGGGTCGAGAAGGTCAGCGACGCCGACACCGACCGGCGGTTGGAGCTGGCAGGCGAGGTGTTCACCCTGGACGCATCGGTGAATCCGGGCGACCTGCGCTGGGGTGCCCAGGTGTCGGTGGCGCTGGACCGGCTGGTCGAGGACTTCGCGCTGGACAGCATGGCCTACTACCACCGCGGCCTGGACGGCGATGCCCACGAGCGGGTCGGGGCCGGCATGATCCTGGGCGCTTCGCTGCTCACCGCCCGGGGCGTCCCGGTGGTGGGCGAGTACGAGCTGCGTACCTCGCTGGCGATGCTGATCCTGGATCGGCTCGGCGCGGGCGGCTCGTTCACCGAGTTTCAGACCCTGAACTTCACCGACGGCGTGGTCGAGATGGGCCACGACGGGCCGGCACACCTGGCCATCAGCGACTCCCGGCCGGTGCTGCGCGGGCTCGGCGTCTACCACGGCAAGCGCGGCTGGGGGGTGTCGGTCGAGTTCGACGTCGCGCACGGCCCGGTCACCACTTTCGGCATCGGCCAGCAACCTGATGGTGCCTTCCGGTTCGTGCTGTCCGAAGGCACCGTGGTGGCCGGCCCGCTGCTGCGGATCGGCAACACCACGTCCCGGGTCGACTTCGGCCGTCATCCCGGCGAGTGGACCGACGACTGGAGCATGTCCGGGGTCGGGCACCACTGGGGCCTGGGCGTCGGGCACCGCCGGGCCGAGCTCGAGGCGGTCGCGCAGCTGTGCGGTCTGGACACGGTGGTCGTGGCATGACCGAGACCCGTGGCGCCCGCCCATCATCCATCGTCGAAGGCGGAACAGATGTCTGAGTACAGCGATGTGAAATCGAGCGATGTGAAATCGAGCTTGGCGCGCCAGCAGATCGAGCTGCCGTCCTGGGCCTTCGGCAACTCGGGGACCCGGTTCAAGGTGTTCGCCCAGGCCGGTGTTCCCCGCGACCCCTGGGAGAAGATCGCCGACGCCGCCCAGGTGCAACGCTTCACCCGCGTCTCGCCGATCGTCTCGCTGCACATCCCGTGGGACGAGGTGGCCGACTACGCCAAGCTGGCCGGCTACGCCGACGAACACGGCGTGCGGATCGGTGCCATCAACGCCAATGTCTTCCAGGACAACGACTACATGCTCGGCTCGGTCACCAACCCCGATCCGCGGATTCGCCGCAAGGCCACCGACCACCTGCTGCAGTGCGTGGACGTGATGGACGCGACCGGCTCGCGCGATCTGAAGCTCTGGTTCGCCGACGGGCAGAACTACCCCGGTCAGGACGACATCGCGGCCAGGCAGGATCGGCTGGCCGACGCTCTGGGCGAGGTGTATGCCAGGCTCGGCAGTGACCAGCGGATCCTGCTGGAATACAAGTTCTTCGAGCCGGCCTTCTACGCCACCGACATCCCGGACTGGGGCACCTCGCTGGCGCACTGCACGGCCCTGGGCGAGCGGGCGCAGGTTGTGGTGGACACCGGCCACCACGCGCCCGGGACCAACATCGAGTTCATCGTGGCGCTACTGCTGCGGGCCGGCCGGCTGGGCGGTTTCGACTTCAACAGCAGGTTCTACGCCGATGATGACCTGATGGTGGGCTCGGCCGACCCGTTCCAGCTGTTTCGGATCATGTGGGAGGTCCGGCGCGGTAACGGGCTGGACCCGGCAACCGGCGTGGCCTTCATGCTGGATCAGTGCCACAACATCGAACCGAAGATTCCAGGCCAGATCCGGTCGGTGATGAACGTGCAGGAGGCCACCGCCAAGGCTCTGCTGGTCGACGCCGGCGCCCTGTCGGCCAGCCAGGCGGCCGGCGATGTGCTCGGCGCCAACGCGGTGCTGATGGACGCCTACAACACCGACGTCCGGCCGTTGCTGGCAGAGCTGCGCACCGAGCAGGGCATCGACCCGGACCCGCTGGCCAGCTACGCCCGCTCCGGTTATGCCGAGCAGATCGCCGCCGACCGGATCGGTGGCAGCCAGGCCGGCTGGGGCGCCTGAGCCCCGCCATCGCGTCCCCCGACCTACCCGCTCACCGCTCACCGCTCACCCGACTACCCGCTCACCCGCTCACCCGAAGGAACCCTGTAGATGACAGCCAATCCCGCGGTCACCGAGCTGATCGAGCGCTCGCACCGGCTCGGCGCCGACCCGCGCAACACCAATTACGCGGGTGGCAACACCTCGGCCAAGGGCAGCGATCTGGACCCGGTCACGGGTGAACCGGTGGAGCTGATGTGGGTGAAGGGCTCCGGTGGCGACCTGGCCACCCTGACCGAACCCGGCCTGTCGGTGCTGCGACTGGACCGGTTGCGCGCGCTGGCCGGGGTCTACCCCGGTGTCGAGGCCGAGGACGAGATGGTCGCGGCGTTCGACTTCTGCGCGCACGGCAAGGGTGGTGCGGCCCCGTCGATAGATACCGCGATGCACGGCCTGGTCGGTGCGGCGCACGTCGATCACCTGCACCCGGACTCCGGGATCGCGCTGGCCACCGCCAGCGACGGCGAGCAGTTGACCCGCGACTGCTTCGGCGACCGGGTGGTCTGGGTGCCCTGGCGGCGACCGGGATTCCAGCTGGGCCTGGACATTGCCGCCGTCCAGCAGGCCAACCCGCAGGCCATCGGCGCCATCCTGGGCGGCCACGGCATCACCGCCTGGGGCCCGAGCAGCGCCGAGTGCGAGGCCCGCTCGCTGGAGATCATCTCCTCGGCACAGCGGTACTTGAGCGAGCATGGCAAGTCCGAGCCGTTCGGGCCGCCGCTGACCGGCTACGCCGCGCTGCCACCGGTGAAGCGACGGGCTCGCGCTGCCGCCCTCGCTCCGGCCATCCGCGGCCTGGCCAGCACCGACCAGCCCCAGGTCGGGCACTTCAACGACTCCCCCGAGGTGCTCGATTTCCTTGCCAGCGCTGAGCATCCGCGGCTGGCCGCGCTCGGCACGTCCTGCCCGGATCACTTCCTGCGGACCAAGGTGCGCCCGCTGCTGCTGGACCTGCCACCGACCGCCACGGTGGCGGAGTCGATCGATCGGCTGGCCGGGTTGCACGCTGAGTACCGGCTGACCTACCAGGCCTACTATGACCGCCACGCCAGCCCGAGCAGCCCGGCCATCCGGGGTGCGGACCCGGCCATCGTGCTGGTGCCGGGCGTCGGGATGTTCAGCTACGGCAAGGATGCCCAGACCGCCCGGGTGGCCGGCGAATTCTACGTCAACGCCATCAACGTGATGCGCGGCGCGGAGGCGGTGTCGAGCTACGCGCCCATCGCGGAGGCCGAGAAGTTCCGGATCGAGTACTGGTCGCTGGAGGAGGCCAAGCTGCGGCGGCTGCCCGCACCGAAGGCGCTGGCCACCCGGATCGCGCTGGTGACCGGCGCCGGCTCGGGGATCGGACGGGCGATCGCGCACCGGCTGGCCGCCGAAGGCGCGTGTGTGGTGGTGGCCGATCTGGACGGCGACCGGGCCCGGACGGTGGCCGCCGAGCTGGGCAGTACCGACGTGGCGATCGCGGTCACCGCCGACGTCAGCTCCGAGCAGCAGATCCGGGCCGCCTTCGACGCCGCCGTGCTGGCCTTCGGCGGCCTGGACCTGGTCGTGAACAACGCCGGTCTGTCGGTGTCCAAGCC
Source organism: Jatrophihabitans sp. (assembly GCA_050999655.1). GTDB lineage: Bacteria > Actinomycetota > Actinomycetes > Mycobacteriales > Jatrophihabitantaceae > Jatrophihabitans_A. The sequence goes on along the minus strand of JBPCPA010000318.1, from coordinate 29,904 downwards.
ACTCGCCGAGACCACGGTGGCCGACTGGGACCTGCAGCACGACGTGATGGCCCGGGGCTCGTTCCTGGTGTCGCGAGAGGCGGCGCGGGTGCTGCGCGCCCAGCGGTTGGGTGGCGACATCATCTACATCTCCAGCAAGAACAGCGTGTTCGCCGGACCCAACAACGTGGCCTACGGCGCGGCCAAAGCCGACCAGGCTCACCAGGTGCGGTTGCTGGCCGCCGAACTCGGCGAGGACGGTATTCGGGTCAACGGCGTCAACCCGGACGGGGTGGTGCGCGGCTCGGGTATCTTCGCCGGCGGCTGGGGCGCCCAGCGGGCAGCGGTGTACGGCGTCGCCGAGGACGAACTCGGCGCGTTCTACGCCCAGCGCACGTTGCTCAAGCGCGAGGTGTTGCCCGAACACATCGCCGACGCGGTGTTCGCCCTGACCGGCGGCCAGCTCTCACTCACCACCGGCCTGCACATCCCGGTGGACGCCGGGGTCGCAGCGGCCTTCCTGCGCTAGTGGTCGCACCGTCCACCGGCCGGTTCGCCGCCGTCGACCTCGGTGCCTCCTCAGGCCGGGTGATGGTGGCCACCGTCGCCGCCGGCCGGCTGGAACTCACCGAGGTGCACCGGTTCGCCAACCAGCCGGTGGTGCAGGAGGGCACCCTGTGCTGGGACGCCACCGAGCTGTACCGGCAGTCCGTCGCCGGGCTGCGGCTGGCGGTCGATCGTGGGGGTGAGCTGACCAGCATCGGTATCGATTCCTGGGCGATCGACTACGGCCTGCTGGACGGCTGCGGCGCGCTGATCGGCAACCCGGTGCATTACCGGGACCGCCGGACCCGCGGCGTCGCCGAGCAACTGCTGGCCGGCTTCGGTGTCGACGCGCTGTACGCCGAGACCGGAATCCAGCTGCTTGCGTTCAACACCATCTTCCAGCTGGCGGCGGCGCGTGGCAGCGACGAGCTGGCCCGGGCCCGGCAGCTGTTGCTGATCCCGGATCTGCTGGGTTACTGGCTGACCGGCCGGCCCGGCGCCGAGCTGACCAACGCCTCGACCACGCAGCTGGTCGACATCGGCACCGGCCAGTGGTCTGCGACGCTGGTGCGGTTGCTGCAACTGCCGGCCGGCCTGCTGCCCGAGATCCGGCAACCCGGCTCGGTGATCGGCCGGCTGACCGAGTCGGCCCGGGCCGCCATCGGGGCCGGCCCGGACACCCGCCTGGTCGCGGTCGGCTCGCACGACACCGCGTCCGCGGTGGTCGCGGTGCCGGCCGAGTCGGCGAACTTCGGCTACATCTCCTGCGGAACCTGGTCGCTGGTCGGGTTGGAGCTGGAGCGGCCGGTGTTGACCGCCGCCAGCCGCGCGGCGAACTTCAGCAACGAGGCCGGCGTCGACGGCACGATTCGCTACCTGCGCAACGTGATGGGCCTGTGGCTGCTGCAGGAATCGCTGCGGACCTGGACGCAGGCGAGCGGCCGACCGAGCGATCTGGACCGGTTGCTGGCCGAAGCCGCCCGGTTGCCGGCCGGTGGCAGCCTGGTCGACCCGGATGATCCGGCGTTCCTGGAGCCGGGTGACATGCCGGCCCGGATCGCGCGGCACTGCCGCGACAGCGGGCAGCCGGTGCCCCGGTCACAGCCCGAGGTGGTCCGCTGCATCCTGGACAGTCTCGCCCTGGCCTATCGCCGCCGGATCCGGCAGGCCGGCGAGTTGGCCGGCCGGCCCGTCGAGGTGGTGCACCTGGTCGGCGGCGGTGCGCGCAACATCCTGCTCTGCCAGCTGGCCGCCGACGCGATCGGGCTGCCGGTGGTGGCCGGCCCGGCCGAGGCCACCGCGCTCGGCAACGTCCTGGTGCAGGCTCGCGCCGCGGGGGTGCTCAGCGGTGGCCTGGCCGAGCTGCGCGCGCTGCTGCGCCAGACCCAGCCGCTGCGGCGTTACCGACCGAGATCGACACAGGATTTCTGGGCCGACGCCGAACGGCGCGTCCTGCCGGACTGATTGCCCGACCGGGCAGTCACATAGCATGGGATCGACCACGGGAGGTGGCGTGCGAATCGCACTGTTCGCGACATGCCTGGTGGACGGGCTGTTCCCCGAAGTCGGCAAGGCCACCGTCCGGTTGCTGGAGCGGTTGGGCCATCAGGTGGAACTGCCGCTGGGCCAGAGTTGCTGCGGGCAGATGCACATCAACACCGGTTACCCGGACGAGGCGTTGCCCTTGGTTGCCAACCATGTGCGGACCTTCCTGGACTACGACGCGGTGGTGGTGCCCAGCGGCTCGTGCACCGGCTCGATCCGGCACCAGCACGCCGAGGTGGCCGCCGAGTTCGGCGACGCTGAGCTGGTGCGGGCCTGCCAGGTGATCGCCGGACACACCTTCGAGCTGTCGGAGTTCCTAGTGGACGTGCTCGGCCTAACCGACGTGGGTGCCTACTTTCCGCACCGGGTCACCTACCACCCGACCTGCCATTCGTTGCGGCTGTTGAAGGTTGCCGACCGGCCGCTGCGGTTGCTGCGGGCGGTCCGCGGCATCGAGCTGGTCGAGCTGCCACAGGCCGACTCCTGCTGCGGCTTCGGGGGCACCTTCGCCCTGAAGAACCCGGACGTGTCGACCGCGATGCTGGCCGACAAGATGGCCAGCGTGCTGGAGACCCGCGCCGATGTGTGCAGCGCCGTGGACGCCTCTTGCCTGATGCATATCTGCGGCGGCCTGAGCCGGTTGCACACCGGTGTACGCACGGTGCACCTGGCCGAGATCCTGGCGTCGACCGGATGACCTTTCTCGGCATGCCCACCGCGAGCCCCGGGGTCGGTCAGCTGCACGCCGAACGTGGCTTCCCCGAGGCCGCCCGCGAAGCGGTTGCCGACGCGCAACTACGCCGCAACCTGGGCAACGCCACCGCCACCATCCGTGCCAAGCGCCAGCAGGTGGTCGATGAGCTGCCGGACTGGGCCGAGCTGCGAGCGGCCGGCGCGGCCATCAAGGACGAGGTGCTCGCACACCTGGACAGGTACCTGCTGCAACTGGAGCAGCAGGTCAGCGCGCGCGGTGGCACCGTGCACTGGGCCCGCGATGCCACCGAGGCGAACCGGATCGTCACCGACCTGGTCCGGGCCACCGGGGCCTGCGAGGTGGTCAAGGTCAAGTCGATGGCAACGCAGGAGATCGGCCTCAACGAGGCGCTGGCCGAGGCCGGCATCGAGGCGTTGGAGACCGACCTCGCCGAGCTGATCGTGCAGCTGGGCCGCGACCGCCCCAGCCACATCCTGGTGCCGGCGATCCATCGCAACCGCAGCGAGATCCGGGAGATCTTCCTGCGCGAGATGGCTGGCGTGGACCCGGCGCTGACCGATGAGCCGGCCGCTCTGGCCGAGGCCGCCCGCGGCTACCTGCGGCAAAGGTTCCTCACCGCCCAGGTCGCGATCAGCGGTGCGAACTTCGCGGTGGCCGAGACCGGCACCCTGGCGGTGGTCGAGTCCGAGGGCAACGGCCGGATGTGCCTGAGCCTGCCCCGCACCCTGATCACCGTGCTGGGCATCGAGAAGCTGTTGCCCACCTGGCGCGATCTGGAGGTGTTCCTGCAGTCGCTGCCGCGGTCGTCCACCGGCGAGCGGATGAACCCGTACACCTCGATGTGGACCGGGGCCACCGAGAAGCAGGACTTTCACCTGGTGTTGCTGGACAATGGCCGGACGGCCACGCTGGCCGATCCGCGCGGGCGCAGCGCGCTGCGCTGCATCCGCTGCTCGGCCTGCCTCAATGTCTGCCCGGTCTACCAGCGGACCGGCGGCCATGCCTACGGATCGGTCTATCCCGGCCCGATCGGTGCCGTCCTCTCACCCCAGCTGACCGGGGTCGCCGCCAACCCCACGCTGCCCTTCGCCTCTACCTTGTGCGGCGCGTGCTATGACGTCTGCCCGGTTGCCATCGACATTCCCAGCATGCTGGTGCACCTGCGCGCCAAGGTGGTGCAGGACGCGCGGGCCAGGCACCGGCTGCCCTCGCCCGAGCGGGTGGCGATAGCGGCCGCGGCCTGGACCATGCGCGAGCCCCGCCGGTGGACCCGGGCATTGCGCGCACTGCGGCTGGGCCGCCCGCTCAGCCGGCGCCGGTCGCTACCACCGCCGCTGTCGGCATGGCTGGACGCGCGCGACCTGCCACAGCCACCGGAGCAGAGCCTGCGGGACTGGTGGGTCCAGCGATGACGGCCAGGGACGAAGTGCTGCGCCGGGTCCGCTCCGCCCTGACCGACCGGGCACCGGTCCCGGCGGTCGCGCGCGACTACCGCCAGGCCGGCAGCCAACCCGTCGACCTCGAGCTGTTCGTGGCCCGGCTGATCGACTATCGGGCCAGCGTGCACCGGCATTCCGGCAGCGGGGTGGCCGCCGCCATCGCCGGCATCCTGGCCGGCCGGAGTCGACGACGAATAGTGGTCCCGGACGGCTTTCCCACCGAATGGCTGCCCGACCTGCCGCTACTGCGCGAGCCCCTGACGGTGACCGAGCTCGACCAGGCCGACGGCGTGCTCACCAGCTGCGCGGTCGCGGTCGCCGAGACCGGCACCATCGTGCTGGACGCCAGCCCCGGTCAGGGCCGCCGGGCACTGTCCCTGGTGCCCGACTACCACCTGATCGTGGTCCGCAGCCACCAGGTGCTGGCGATCGTGCCGGACGCGGTGGCAGCACTCGATCCGTGCCGGCCACTGACCTGGATCAGCGGGCCGAGCGCCACTAGCGACATCGAGCTCAACCGGGTCGAGGGCGTGCACGGGCCGCGAACCCTGGACGTCCTGCTCGTCTCCTAGCCCTGATCTTCGAAGGATCCGACCGAGCAGGTACCCCGGCCGGCTACCAGGGCAGCTGGCCGGCCAGCTCGGCGACTGTCCGGTTCGGCGTGAGTGGGCAATTCGCGCTCCGCCGACCCACCGTCTGGTCGGCCGGGCCGGCGAGGTCCCCGGCCCGGCCCGTCACCAGGCCGGGCAGGCCGAGGGCGCGGTCGCGACGTCGGCCGACAGCAACGCCTAGAGGAACTTGCCGAGTCCGCCGAGCATCCCGGGCAGTTCGCCGGCGTTGATGCCGAACTTCGACAGCATGTTCTTGTGCTCATCGTTGTCGGTGTCGACCTGATCGGGAAGTTCCTGCTGGGCCTGGTCGGTCTGCGGGTGGCCCTGGCTGTGCAGCAGCTGCATGATCGTGTCTTTGTCGATATTCATTTTCGAGTCTCCTTGGTGGCTAGGTGCGGGGCGAGTTGCTGGCCAGTGGCGGGGAGGACGGCTCTGGGCCGTGATCGACGGCATCCGCCCCGCCACTGCCCTGTTCGGTGCGAGGGTGGGTCAGCGCTGGTTGCGACCGTCGCCCTCGACGATCTCCGGAGCCTCGTCGATCTGCTCCTTGCGGACCGTCTCGTTCACCTCGTGCTGCTCGGTGACACTTTCGGTGGACAGCCGCACCCGTTCGACCGGAACGGTTTCCTTGGTCACGACCGGGCGTTCGGCGGTGAGGATGACCTCGTGCTCCTCCTCGGTGATGTCGCCACCAGACATGGCCGCGTCGCGGTTGGTATCGGTGATGGGCTCGCGCTCGATCCGGCCCTCCTCGTGCTGCAGCGGCACGGTCTGGGTGACGTTCTCGGTAACGATGTACTTGCGCAGCCGGGCCCGGCCGCCCTCGACCTTCTCGGTACCGACCTGCAACTGCTCTTCCGAGCGCGTCATGGCGTCATCGGTGGTGGGTCCGGAGGTGTCCTGACCCTGGACGTCGGGTCGCGCGGCCAGATCGGCGCGCTCTCCCTCGGCCTGGCGCTCGGCGGACTGGTCGTGGTCGGTGTCGTGTTGCCCGGTCGCGTGAGTGCCGAGGTAGCCGTTGTAGTGCTGGTACAGGGCATCGTTCTCCTCGTCGCTGGTGTGACCGTCGGTGTCGATGTTCGGGGCGTCCTTGACCAGGTCCTTGCTCACGGCGAGGCGAAGCTCGTCGTCCCCGATCGAGGACCCGTAGAGCGGCGCGAAGCTTTCCTTGGTGCCGAACAGGCCGGTGCTCACCGTGACCCAGACCGGTTGACCGGACTGGTCGTCGAGGTAGATCTGGCCGACCTTGCCGATCTTGGCGTCGTCGACGTCGACGGCGTTGCGGCCGATCATGTTCTGCAGATCTGTTGGTGCGGTCATGTCATGCTCCTTGATGAGAGACGTGCTGATGGATGAGGTTCGGCCGATGGCTATCTCGGATGAGGCCGGCGGCTCAGAAGCGGCGAGTGGTGCTGTGCATGGAGCGGCCGTCGCTGGTGGCCTGGGCACTCTCCTTGGCCTGCTGGGCCTGCGCCCTGATGCTGGGGGCGTTGCGGGCTGCCTCAGCGATCTTGGGCTTCTCCTCGTCGTACTTCACCGCGGCCGATTCCCACCGGCTCGACATCGTCTTGATGCCGCCGCCGCCGACAGCGACGATCAGAATTCCGACGATCGCGGCCAGCGTGGCGTAGAGGACGGCGTTGACCACGTTGGTCGCAATATGTAACTGGTTGAGAGCGGCGATGACGCCGAAGGCCAGGATCAGCCCGGAGGCGAGATTGCCGAGCAGCTTCGCATAGGACAGGCTGCCCAGGCTGTTGTCGATCAGGGCCTTCACCGCCGCCGCGACGGCCGAGGCGATGATGATGATGAGGATGGCGACGAACACCAGCGGCAGGTAGGCGATGACTGCATGCAGGTAGTCGCTGATCGGGTTCGGTCCGAAGACCCCGAACGCGGTGGACAGGACGAACAGCATGATCGCGTAGTAGACGATCTTGGCCAGGATGTCGGAGGCGTCGTACTTGCTCGACTCCAGTGCCTTCTTGACACCACCGCGCTCGACGGCCTTGTCGAAACCGACCCGGGTCAGCACGGCCGAAACGGCCTTGGTGACGGCCTTGGCAATGAGGTAGCCGATGATCAGGATGACGAGAAAGATGAGCAGTTTGGGGACGAACGTGGCCACGTTGGAGAATGCGTTCGACACCCCCGTGCCGTAGTCGACGGCTTCTACCATGATGCGGATGTCCCTTCCGGACATAGCAATGCCCGGCTGTCGGGCATTGGCGGTGCAACGACTGCCGGGCTTTTTCAGCTCATCGCGTCAGATGTGTGGTTCGGTCTCGGCGCACTCATCGCGTTACCAGGTGGGTGCAGGTGCCCGTCCGGGCCAGGCCTCAGGTCGTGCGGCTGGCTCGTTTGGTGGTGATTGCGAGGTCCAGTCGGATCGGCAAATCCGGCTTGCCGGTGGCTTGCCGGGCGTGGCACAGGGCCTGGGTTTCGATCCGATGGCGCAGGCCGGCAAGATCGGCTGAGTCCTCCAGCGTCACGACGACGGCCAGTTGCGGATCGTGGTCATCGCCGATGAGTCGTGCCTGGGCGGCGTGCACGCCCCGGTAGGACCGGATCTCTTCGGTGACAGCCGAGGTGAGCGCGGAGTCGGACAGGAAGGTCCTACCGTGGACGTCGCCCTCGCTCCGGTAGCGCAGATCGCCGGCGCGGTCGGTGGTGAACAGCAACGCGAGCAACCATCGCAACGCGACCAGCACGATCAGCAGGGCGGCGACGGCGGCCAGCGGCCAGAGCCAGTCGCCGTTGCGACCGATGAACGCGCCGACCCGGTTGTGGGTCAGTGCGCCGCGTTTGGTCACCGATCCCATCAGCCCGGCACTCGCCGCGAGGCCGGCCGCACCGGCGGCGACCAGTACCAGGGAAAGGAGCACCAGCATGGCCCGGTTGGTCTTGTCCGCATGCATCAGCTGCTCCGGGGTTTCACGGTTGCCGATACGGACGGAGCCGACCTCAACCTCAGGCTGTCCAGTCGCTGCTGGGCGGCGGTGGTGACCGGCCCGGTCAGCTGGGTGGCGACACTGCGATCGGCCGCGCCGGCCATCGCGGTTACGGTCATCGTGCGTCGGCTGACTCGGGTGTTGACGGTACGGATGCCGTCCACGTCGGCGACCGCCGCCTTGACCGCGGCCGCCACCCCGCGGCGGGTGTAGGCGCTGTCGATGCCGGGAACCTCTTCGGCCAGGCTGAGCCTGCTGACTCGGGTGGGCTTCAGCTCGGCGATCAGCAGGATCAGACCGGCCATGATGAGCAGAACGCAGATGACCCGGACGGCGCCTGCCTGCCATTGGGTGCGCCCGGCCCACTCGTAGAGCCGGTGCCAGTGCACAATGGCGGGCTTGTGGGTGATCCGGTCGGCGATCACCTCGATGATGAGCATGACGCCGGCCGCGATGAGCAGGACACTGAGCAGCGCACCGAGTAGCCGGTTGAGTTGTCGCATGGTGTATCGGTCCTTTCCTGCTAGCTGACCCGAGGTGGCGGGGCGAGGTGAGTGACGAGGTCGGTGACCTGGATCTGTACCTCTGTGACCTGCAGACCGGTGAGTTCGGTGACCCGGGCTGCGACGTGACGGCGGACCTGCGCTGCGGTGTCAGGCACCGATGCCGGCCAGCGCACGCTGATCTGCAACTCCAGCACCACCTGCGAACCGTCCACGTCGGCGGAGGTCTTGGGTAGCGAGTCCAGGCTGGTGTCGCGGGTACCGAGCACTCCGTCGAGTGAGCGGCCGAGGATCCGAGGTGCGGCGCCACCGGCATCCGGGATCTCGACGGCGGCGCGGGCGGCGAGCGTGGCCACGACCCGGTCCTGGATGCTGATGAGGCCCCACTCGGTGCGACCGACCGGTGGGCTCGGCCGATCATCGCCGGGTTGACCCGCGCCCGTCCCTGGCTGGGCGGTTTGGTCGATCGCTGAGGTCATTGGCTGTTCCGGCGGCCGGATACGTACTGCGAGAGGTCGATGTCGCCGTCCAGAACCTTGGCCACGACGTAGCCGATGATCGCGAGCAACGCGACGATGAGCATGTCGCCGAAGCTGCCCAGCACAAGCGCTAGGCCAAGCAACAGGCCGACGAAGATTCCAGTGGTGCTACGCGTCATCGCTACTCACATTCGAAGAGAAGAGGTTCACCGCACTCGCGGCGGCCGGGGCTTTGTGCGCCAGAACCAGGCGAATCGGGACCGCCAGTTCGGGCTCGGCACGAAGACAACTCGTGCTGGGTTGGTCAGGCGCTCGATGGCCGCGAGACCGGCGATGAATTCGTCGGGGTCTCCGCCACGGTCGGGATGATGCTCGCGGATGAAGGCTCGGCGGTCGCGCTGTCGCTGCTGCTCGTCCACACAACCTCGCTCTCGCTCGGATCTGTCAGTGTGGCCTGAAACTCGGGCGGATCTGCGATGTCGGACACCACGATGTCGAGCTTTCGGCCCGCGACCAGCGGACGGACCGCAGCCAGCACCTGCTGTCCGACCTGTGGCACCGGCGCCCCCCACCGGCTGCGCAGTTGCACTGTCACCCGATCCGAGCCGACCCGGACGCCGGGCACTCTGCGGCCCGGCAGGTAGGACGCCACCGTGTCGAGCGGTCCACCGTCGAGGTCATCGACATCCACACACGACCGGACCGCGGCGGCGACGGCATCGACATCGACGCCGTCGATCAGGGCCGGCCGCGGAGTGCGCGCAGCGCTGGACGGTTGGATCATGACACCCGCGACGGGCTGTCCTGATCGTCCTCGCCGCTGGGCAGGTACACATCGTCGACGTTGACGTTCACCTCGACCACTTCCAGGCCGGTCATCCGCTCGACTGACTGCTTGACGTTGCGCTGAATGCTCTGGCCGAGGTCGGCGATGGACACGCCGTACTCCACGACGATGTCGAGATCGATCGCGGCCTGCGTCTCGCCTACCTCGACCCCGACCCCCTGGTCGACCTTCGCCCCGGAACTGCCTGGGATCCGTTCACGGAGCGCACCCATCGCGCGGCCACTCGTGGTGCCCATCGCATGCACGCCGCTGATCTCGCGACACGCGACGCCGGCAATCTTGGACACGACGCTCTGGGCGATGCTGATCTTGCCCTCGTCCGTGGTCAGGGCATCCTTGCCGCTCGATTCGACCGAAGATCCGGGCTTGTCGGTCGTTGTGGGTTGCGTCATGAGGCGCTCATTTCCTGTCTGGATTAGCTGATGTGCCACAGCGCGCCTGCGTTGTTTGCAGCGGCGGGTCCTCACTACGTTAGACACCGCCCAACCAAAAAGATCGCAGCCCAATTTCTCCGCGGTCACATATCGCCCAATCGTCTGGTGATCGCGGCCCGATGGCCGAACTCGGGACTACTCAGAAGGTGTGGGTGCTCCAGCTGCCAGGTCGGGGCTTGGGTGTGCAATCCTGTGTCCGGCGGCCAGACAGTGGGCATCACGCCGCATCCCGGGCCGGAGCGTGGAGTGAAACCGGACGTCGACGACAGCTTCCTGGTGCAGCGCGCCCAGGAGGGATACCTCGACGCCTACTCCGAACTTGTCTCACGGCATGGCCCACTGGCCTTCCGGGTCGCGCTTCGACTGCTCGGTGACCACCACGACGCCGAGGATGTTGCGCAGGAAGCTCTGGTCACCGCCTGGCAGCAGCTGCCCCGGTTCAAAGCAGAATCCAGTTTCGCCACTTGGCTTTACCGGATCGTCACACGCAGAGCTCTCAATCGGATTACCCGAACCAAAGGCGTCGACACGAGCGACCTGCTCGAGCACGCCGAGGACTCCGCGGCCGGTCCGGCTCGAACCGCAGAGCGCAACCATGAAATCGACGCCGTGACCCAGGCGGTGACAGCGTTGCCCCCGGCGCAGCGGGTCGTGGTCGTACTACACCACTTCGAAGGACTGTCCTACGCTGAGATCGGTCGCATCACCCACAGCACCGTTCCGGCTGTGCGCAGTCATTTGCACCGGGCTAGGCGCACACTGTCCACAAACTTGGAAGAGTGGAGGTGACCCGTGGCTGACACTGTCTCGTCCCCGCTCGCCTTGCTGCGCAGCTCCCAGCTTCCGTGTGGCGCCGACGTCGACGATCTGCTCGAGCAAGCCGCCGAGGGCCATGGGGAGGAACTGGACCAGCGCCAGAGGCATTGTGTGCACTGCCAGGCAGCCCTGCGCGAGTTCAACAGGATCTGGGCCCCGGTGCGCGCCCAGGCCGCCGAAACCGTAACGGTCCCCGCGCTGCTTACCTTGGCGGTGCAGGGACAGGTCCGCAAACTCGTGGCCGATGTCTGGTACACCCTGCAGCTCACCGACGGCGGTCAGATCCGGGTAGCCGCCCGAGTCGTGGCCAACCTGGCCCGAGCCGCCGCGCACACCGTGCCCGGGGTGCGGGTCGCCTTCGGCCGCAGTTCGACCGGACGGATCGCGCGCCTGGTCGAACGTGCCACCCTCGGGCATCTACACCCGCACGCGGCGGTCGGCGTACTCGGAAGGACCGCCGTCCTCGACCTCGCCCTGGCCGTCGAATACGGACAGCCGGTCGACGACATCGCCAGCGAGGTCCAGCACCGCGTCATCATGGATCTCCGCAAGAACGTCGGACTTCAGGACATCACCGTCAACATCACCGTCGACGACATCCTGGCCTGATCCACTCCGCGGCCGACGGCATCCTGCCGCCGCCCGCGCCGACCCAGTCACGTCCTGACCAGGTGGCGGCGGCCGCCCGCTCGGCGACGCGCGGATGGTGCCGACGTTGCTACTTGGACCCGTGGTGGCCTACGTTGTAGTGGTCACGTTGAATACCGCAGCGAGTCAGCAGCACCAGCAGACTTGCGCGGCCGATGCCTCCCCGCCTGCTCGTGCGACCAGAGCAGAGGACCGACATGACAACACCAGCGACTCCGCCCACCATGCAGAGCCGGCCCCCGTCCGAGGGGGTCGAAGCCGGCGGAACTCCGGGCGATGAGCCGGGCACCCTGGACCTCGCCAAGGACCAGGCCGGCTCGCTCGCACATGATGCGGCCGATGCCGGCCAGCACGTCACGGGCGTGGCCAAAGATCAGACCAAGGCCGTCGTTGCCGAGGCAGGCGGCCAGGCCCGGGACCTGCTCGACCAGGCTCGTGGCGAACTGGGTGAGCAGGCCGGTCAGCAACAGCAGCGCCTTGCCTCCGGTCTGCGCGCGCTGGGCGATGAGCTGCATTCCATGGCCCATCATGCCGATCAGCCCGGCATCGCCAGCGATCTCGCAGGGCAGGCCGCATCGAAGTCACACGACGTGGCCTCGTGGTTGGAGGATCGCGAACCCGGTCATGTCGTCGATGAGCTCAAGGGTTTCGCCAGGCAACGGACTGGCACGTTCTTGCTGGCCGCTCTCGGCGCCGGCCTGCTGGCCGGACGCCTGACCCGGGGACTCAAGGACACGACCGGCGAGGACTCGTCGCGTGCCGGCATCGAGCCGGCGCCGGCAGCCCGTCCGGCGTTTCCGGTTGGAACTGCCGAGCCCGGCCACGACGCCGAACCCCAGGTGTCGTTGCCGCTCACCGGCGCGGTATTGCCCGACCACTCGTTGCCCGACTACCCGCTGCTCGGCGAGCAGCGATGAGCACCCGCTATGACGGTCCACCCGGCGTCGACGCTGCCCCCACCGACGCCGGCAACCGCCCGTCCATCGGCGAATTGCTTTCTGAGGTAAGCCAGGATCTCACCACCCTGCTGCGGCAGGAGGTGGAGCTGGCCAAGGCGGAGGTCAAGCAGTCTGCGACCCGTGCCGCCAAGGGGGCGGGCATGTTCGCCGGCGCGGGCCTGGCCGGGCACATGGTGCTGTTCTTCCTGTCGATCGCGGCCTGGTGGGGCCTGGGAGATTCGACGGGTCACGGCTGGTCGGCACTGATCGTGGCTGGCGGCTGGCTGCTGATCGCGGCGGTACTGGCGGTAACCGGCCGTGGCGAGATCAAGTCCGTGACCGGCGTACCGCAGACCGCGGACACGGTGAAGAAGATACCGAGCGCAGTCGCAGGCAACGAGGAGACATCATGACCAGCAGCAACCCCGACGAGATCCGCGCGCAGATCGAGCGCACCCGCGCCGAGCTGTCCCACAACGTCAACGCCCTTTCCGACAGTGTCAATCCGGCCAGTGTCGCCAAGCGTCAGACCGCCAAGGTCCGGGGCGCGGTCGTCGGCGTCAAGGACAAGGTGATGGGCTCGGCCGCCGACGCGGGTTCCGGTCTCGGCTCGGCCCAATCCTCGATCGGTGACTCGGTTGCCGCCGCGCCCGCTCAGCTGCAGGCTCGGGTGACGGGCAATCCACTGGCAGCGGGCCTGGTTGCCTTCGGCGTCGGGCTGCTGGCCGCGTCGCTGCTGCCCTCGTCCTCGATCGAGCAGCAGGCGGCCGCCAAGGCCAAGGACGTGGCGGCCCCGGTCGTCACCGACGCGGCCAGGGAGGTCGGCGATCATCTGAAGGAGCCGGCGCAGCAGGCCCTCGACTCGGTCAAGGACACCGCCGCGGAGGCCGTGGCCACGGTCAAGGATGAGGGCAGCGCCGCCGCTCAGGACGTGCAACAGCAGGCGGCCCAGGCCAAGGACACCGTTACCCAGCAAGGCTCCTGACCGCCGTGCACCATATCCGCAGCCGCAAGGAGTAGCGATGGACACCGACGATCCTCCGATCGAGGAACCAACTGCGTTCTCCACCAGCGGCGACACTCCGCTGGACGGACCCCCGCAGAAGGTGGCGCCGCTCGCGGAGCCGGTTCCGGGCACGGTCCTCGACGACCCGGCGGACCGAGATCAAGCTCCGCGGTGATCGCCGGCCACGGTCACAGCGAGGTCGTGCCATGACGTCCGGTGAGCCGGCATCCGGTGCGCGGCGGCCGAACACCCTGGAGGAGTTGACAGACAGCTCGTGGCGAGGGGTCTTGCGCAGGTCGGTGAAGGAGTTCAGCAACGACAACCTGTCCGACTGGGCAGCTGCGCTGACCTACCGCAGCGTGCTGACCCTGGCACCGGGGCTGCTCATCATGGTCTCGGCGCTCGGCCTGCTCGGAAGGTCAACCACCAACAGGCTGCTGAACAACGTCGGGCAGTTGGCGCCGGGCGGCGTGAGGTCGGTTCTGCAGCAGGTCATCGACAGCGTGCAACACCGTGGCAGTGCCGGCCTGGCCGCCGTGCTCGGCCTGGTGCTGGCTCTGTGGTCGGCCTCCGGCTACGTGGCAGCGTTCATGCGAGCGTCCAACGCCATCTATGAGATGGGGGAAGGCCGTCCGATCTGGAAGACGGTTCCGGTACGGCTGGGGATCACCCTGGCCATGGTGCTGATGGGCCTGCTGGCCGCGGTGATCGTGATCTTCAGCGGTCCACTGGCAGATCACGTCGGCCACGTACTCGGGCTGGGGCACACCGCGCTGCTGATCTGGAGTATCGGCAAGTGGCCGGTTCTGATCGTGATCGTCAGCCTGATGCTGGCCATTCTCTACTACGCCGCGCCCAACGTGAAGCAGCCCGGTGTGCAGTGGATCAGTCCAGGTGGCGTCCTGGCGGTAGTGATCTGGCTGGTTGCCTCGGCCGGGTTCGCGTTCTACGTCGCGCATGTCGGCTCGTACAACAAGACCTACGGCTCGCTGGCCAGCGTCATCATCTTCCTGATCTGGCTGTGGCTGACGAACGTGGCCATCCTGTTCGGTGCCGAGTTCAACGCCGAACTGCAGCACGCCCGGACGATCCAGGCCGGTCAGGATCCCGAGCAGACCCCCTTCGCCGAGCCGCGCGATACCAGAAAGCTCAGTTCGTCCAAGCAAGACAGGGCAACCGCTCTCCGCAAGGTCGAGGAAAGGTAGGCATCATGGGCCAGCACGAGGCTTCACAGGACAGTGACAATGACGGCAGCAGCGTGGAGGCGGCCGCGGAGCAGGGGCAACTACCCGGCGTGGCGGCGCTCGATGCGGCTGAGGAGGAAGGTCGGGAGGATTCCTCGACCGCCGATCCGGACGCCGACGCTCAGGAAGCGGCCGACGGTGACGTCGTCGGCGGCATCAACATGCACTGAGGACCCGCCAGCGGTCATCGCTTCGGTCCGTCCTCACCAATCACCCCGACTAGGAAGGACCACCTAATGAAGGCACTGACCTGGCAAGGCAACGAGCACGTCGAGGTCATCGAGGTGCCCGACCCCCGGATCGAGCAGCCCACCGATGCGATCATCCGGGTGACCTCGACCGCTATCTGCGGCTCTGACCTGCATCTGTACGGCGTGCTCGGCCCCTACCTCACTGCCGGCGACATTCTCGGCCACGAAGCGATGGGCATCGTGGAAGAGGTCGGTTCCGAAGTCAGCCAGCTCACCCCTGGCGATCGGGTAGTCGTGCCGTTCAACATCTCATGCGGTCATTGCTGGATGTGTAGCCGTGGGCTGTCCGCCCAGTGCGAGACGACTCAGGTCCGCGACCAGGGCAAGGGGGCCAGCCTGTTCGGCTACACCTCCCTGTACGGCTCGGTACCCGGCGGCCAGGCCGAGTACCTTCGCGTCCCGCAGGCCCAGTTCGGACCGGTGCGGGTACCGGACGGCACTGCCGACGAGCAGTTCCTCTTCCTGTCCGACATCCTGCCCACCGCGTGGCAGGCCGTGGTCTACGCCGATGTGCCCGAGGGCGGCACGGTCGCCGTGTTCGGCCTCGGACCGGTCGGACAGTTCGCCGCCCGCATCGCCAGACTTCGTGGCGCCGCAAGGGTGATCGGCATCGATTCGGTGCCCGAGCGGCTGGCCCTTGCCGAGCGGCACGGGATCGAGCCGCTCAACCTCGACAGCACCGACAACATCTCGCAGACCCTGATCGAGCTGGTCGATGGCCGCGGCCCGGACGCCACCATCGACGCGGTCGGCATGGAGGCCCACGGCGGCCACGGCACCACACTGGTCTCGCTCGCGCAGAAGGCCACCGGGCTGCTTCCCGACGCCCTGGCGCAGAAGGTGACCGACAAGATGGCGTTGGACCGCATCGATGCCCTGCTCGGTGCCATCAAGGGCGTCCGGCGCGGTGGCACCGTCTCGATCAGCGGGGTGTACGGCGGCGAGGTCGACCCGTTGCCGATGATGGAGATGTTCGACCGTGGCATTCAGTTGCGGATGGGCCAGGCCCATGTCCGCCGGTGGACCGAGGAGCTGCTTCCGCTGGTCCTCGACCCGGCCGATCCGCTGGGCACCCTGGACCTCACCACCCATCAGCTTCCGCTGGCCGAGGCAGCACGCGGCTACGAGATGTTCCGCGACAAGTCTGACGGTTGTATCAAGGTCGTCCTCAAACCATGACCGGACGCAGCGTCCTGGTCGTCGGCGGCTCCAGCGGCATCGGGTTGGCGACCGCGAGGCGGCTCGGCGCGGCCGGTGACCGCCTCACCCTGATGTCACGCAGCGGCGAGGCGTTGCAGGCAGCCGAGGACGCGTGTCGCACCGCCGGCGCCGCCGAGGTCACGGTGGTCGTCGGCGACGTCGGTATTGCCGCGGATGCCCGGCGGGGCGTCAGCACCGCGCTGGCGGCCTACGGTCGGCTCGATATCGTCGTTCACACCGCCACGGTCATGTCCTACGGCAGCATCGAAGACACTCCGGCCGAGACCTTCACAGCCGTCGTCGATACCGCCATTCATGGCACCCTGCACCTTGCACAGGCGATCATGCCGGTCTTTCGTGAGCAGAATGGCGGCACCTTCATCGTCGTGAACTCGCTGCTTGGCTCGGTCACCGTGCCCCAGATGGGCGCCTACGCTACCGCGAAGTGGGGCCAGCGGGCCCTGGTCCGCACCTTGCAACAGGAGACCCGTCGCACCAGGAACATCCACATCTGCCTGGTGAGCCCTGGCAGCACCAACACCCCGATCTACTACCAGGCGGCCAACTACACCGGCCGTAGCGCGCGGCCGCCCGCGCCCGTGCAGCAGCCCGAGCAGACCGCGGCCGTGATCGCGAACCTCACCCACCGACCCCGCCAGCACACCTCGGTTCCGGTCGGGCCACCCAATCCCCTGATCATCAGCGGCTTCCGGCTGCTGCCCTGGCTCTATGACCGCCTCGTCGGCCCGCTGTTCACACTCGGCGGCCTGACCCGTCCGGACCTGCCGGCCACCGACGGCAACGTCGCAACGCCTGTCGCCGCAGCCGAAAAGGTCCACGGGCGCTGGCCGCACCGGATCTGACAGGGCGATCGAATAACCACGTTTCGAACAGGCATCGCCTGCTATCCGGTCAGCGACCGTCGCTCGCCGGGCGCGCGGGCAGCCGCGCAGAGTAGATCGAATAGCCGTCGAGGTACCGCACCACCGCGGTCGCGCCCACCGTCGCCAGGATCATCGGGCTCATCAGGGCGAAGCCGCTGTGGGTCAATTCCAGCACCAGCGCCAGACCGGTGATCGGTGCCTGCATGGCACAGCCGATCGCGGCCGCAGCCCCGACCATCGCGTACCCGCCCACCGGCGCGCCTGGCCACAGCTGCGACCAGATCAGCCCGAGACCGCCGCCGAGCACCGCGCCGGAACTCATCACCGGTGTGAACAGGCCGCCGGACGCGCCGCTGGCCAGGCACAGCGCAGTCACCGCCGGCTTCAGCACCGCCAGCGCGAGCAGCAACCCCGCGCTGCCGCCGCCCAGCAGCACCTGGTGTGCCATGTCCTTGCCGTTGCCGAACAATTGCGGGTAGCCGAGCCCCACGACGCCGAGCGCGCCGAAGGCGACCAGCGGCGCGAACAGTGAACCGATCCCGGTGACCCGATGGTGTGACAGCCAGCCGATCAGCCGGAGGTAGGCAGCCGCCAGCAACCCGATCAGCGGGCCGGCCAGCACCGCCCAGACCAGGATCGGCGCGCTCAGGTGGTAGGCCGGCACCGCCAGGTAGGTCGGCCGGTTGGGCAGGTACACCCAGGCCGCCACGGTCGCGATGCCGCTGCAGGCCAGCGCAGGCAACATGGTGGCGACCGAGACCGAGCCGCAGAGGATCTCAGCGGTGAAGAACGCGCCCCCGAGCGGGACGTTGTACACGCAGGCCAAACCGGCCCCGCCGCCACAGGCGATCAGCAGCCGCTGCTGGGCTGGCGAAAGCCCCGCCCAGCGACCCAGTAGGCCGCCGGACACCCCGCCCATCGTCTTCGGCGCGGCCTCCCGGCCCAACGAGGCACCCAGCCCGATCACGATCTCGGAGATCACGCCGGTGCCCAGCGACCGGCGCAGGGACAACTCGCCGGACCTGGTCCACAACACATCGTCGAGCTCGGCGCCCTTGCCCGGCGTGCAGCGCCGCAACAGGTACCAGGCCAGACCACCGAAGGCGCCGGCGATGAGCAACGAGGTCAGCCGCCGCGAACCCGAACTGCTCGCTACGCCGGACTCCAGACCCTGGCCGCCGTAGCCGAATGCCGCGTGCTCGACGTGGAACAGCAGCGCCATCAGCGCCGCGCCGATCAACCCGGTGGCCACGCCGGTGAGCACCAGCACCGCCCAGAACCGCAGGCTGAGGATGGCCTCGCCGTCATCGGTGGCGTTCGGCTGCTCCATCGCACCGCGGCCGGACGGCATTCGCTTCTTCAGTAGTGGCTGCGGTTGCCGCAGCCGTTCGCTGGCGGCGCGGGGCTCGCGCCTGGGTCGGGTCATCGAAGCTGCAGCCTACCGGCCAGCAGCTACCGGCCAGCACCGGCCAGTGCTGTCCGGGCCCGTGGCTGACCGGGGTGAGCTTGCATCCTGAGTCCGGTTAGGGCAGCCTAACTAGTGCCGGTGTTTAGGTAAGGCTTACCTCTGGAGTCGTTGTGGAGCTGTCCAAGACCCTGCTGCTGGGCTTCATCGCCGGTGTCACCATCCTGATCGGCATGCCGGTTGGCCGGCTACGCAAGCCCGTCCCCGGCCTGCGGGTGTTTCTCAACGCGACCGCGGTCGGCGTGCTGCTGTTCCTGGTCTGGGACGTCTTCTCCGCAGCCTGGGAACCGATCGATGCGGCCCTGGTCGCCACCCACGAGCACACCGGCGGGGTCGGCCCGGTGCTCGGCTACGGCGCGCTGTTCGCAGGTGGTCTCGCCGCCGGCCTGCTGGCCCTGGTCGGCTATGACCGGTACCTGGCGTCCCGTTCGGCCGAGGTTCGCAGCATCGGGCCGGGTGCAATGTCGGTGCACGAGCGCCAGGGCCAGCCACTGCGCGGAGTGGCCGGTTGGTCGGCGCCCCGGCGGCTCGCCCTGCTGATCGCGGTCGGGATCGGGCTGCACAATTTCGCAGAGGGGCTGGCCATCGGGCAGTCCGCGGCCCGCAGCGAGATCGGCCTGGCCACCATGCTGGTGATCGGTTTCGCGCTGCACAATGCCACCGAGGGTTTTGGCATCGTCGCACCGCTGTCGGCCGACACCGAGGCCGACGGCTCGGTACGCCGACCGTCCTGGGGCTTCCTGTTGGCGATGGCCGCCATCGGCGGCGGTCCCACCTTCGTGGGCACCTGGGTGGGGCATGGCTTCACCAGCCAGGCTGTCTCGGTCATCTTTCTCACCCTGGCGGCCGGGTCGATCATCTACGTCGTCGCACAGTTGCTGGGCATAGCTGCCCGGGCCAGGCGGACCGACCTGCTCGCCTACGGCCTGCTGCTCGGACTGCTCGCCGGCTTTGCCACCGACGCCATCGTCACCGCCGCCGGAGTCTAGGCCCGCGCCAAGTCCGCACTGGGTCTGCACTGAGTCCGCAGAGCCCGCGCTATGCCGCACTAGGCCCGATTGAGGCTGCCTAGGTCCGTCCGGGCAACTGCCGCCGACCGGATTGCGGTCGGCGGCAGCTGCGTGCCTGGGGTGCCCAGGGTGTCTGGAGACCTGCGCCTTCGAGATTGGCGCAGCGCCCTAGGAGGTGTAGGCCTGCACTTCGGAGAACTGGCCGGCCGGCTGTGCGGTGTTCGCAGTGACGTTGAGGCGCAGGTACCGCACGCCGGTGCCGGTGAACGTGATGGTCACCGTGTTGCCGCTGGCCGGGTTGAAGGTGTAGCTCGCCGAGGCCTTCAGGGTGCTGAAGTTGCTGCCGTCGGTGCTGCCGAGAACCGCCAGCGTCTGGCTGCGAGTTGCCCAGGCGCTGCTCGGCGGCAGCGTGAGCACCACCCGACCCACCGTCTGGCTGGAGCCGAGATCGACCTGTACCCACTGGGGAAACGCGTTGTTATTGCTTTCCCAGTAAGAGTTTGCATCGCCGTCGGTCACGTTCGCCGAACCGTAGGTCTGGGTGTGCGAGGACTCGCTGGTGGCCTTGTGCAGTGCCAGGTTGGTATTCCCGGCCGCCGCACCCGTCCCGGACAGCGCAACCGTGGTCGGACTGTTCGTCGCGTTACTGCTCACCGTGAGGCCGCCGGTCCGGGTGCCGGACGCGCTCGGGCTGAAGGTGACCGACACGGTGCATGAGGCCCCGGCTGCGATGGTCGAGCCACAGCTGTTGGTCTGCGCGAAGTCACCGCTGGTGCTGACCCCCGAGACGCTGGCCGCCGCGGTGCCACCGTTGTGCACGGTCACCGTTTGCGCAGCGCTGGTCGAACCAACCGTGCTCGAGGCGAAGCTCAACGACGCCGGGCTGGCGCTCAAGGACGCGCCGCCACCACCGCCACCACCACTCGGAAAGACCTCGAAGTCCGAAAGCTGGCCGGCATTCCACCCGGTGTTCGCGGTGATGTTCACCCGCAGGTAGCGAGCGGTCGCGGCCGCGAAGGAGATGCTCACCGTGTTGCCGGTCGCCGGGTCGAAGGTGTAGCCGGCCGAGCCGACGATGGTCGAGAAGCTGGAACCATCGGTCGATCCCTGCACCGAGAGGGTCTCGGTACGGGTGGCCCAGGCGCTGGCCGGCGGCACCTTTAGCACCAGCCTGCCGATGCTGGTGGCCGAACCCAGGTCAACCTGGGCCCACTGCGGCCACGAGCCGTTCGCGCTCTCCCAGTACGAACTGGTGTCGGCATCGGTCAGGTTCGCCGGCACGTACGGGCTGCTGCTGGAGCTTGCCGAAGCGGGCTTGCCGGCCGCGATGTTGGTGTCGGTGCCGATCCCGCTGCCGGACAGGGCCACCCCGGTCGGGCTGTTGTTGGCATTGCTGGTGATGCTGAGGCTGCCGGTCCGCGCCCCGGACACGGTGGGCTTGAACGTGACGTTCACCGTGCAGGACGCGCCGACCGCGATGCTCGAGCAGTTGTTGGTCTGCGCGAAGTCACCGCTGGTCGAGACCCCGGAGACCGTCGCGGAGGCGGTGCCGCTGTTGGTGATGGTCACCGCCTGGGCGGCGGAGCTGACACCCACCGTGGTGCTGGCGAACGACAGGCTGCCCGGGTTCGGGTTGAGGATCGGTCCCGGCGCCACGCCGGTACCGCTGAGGGTGACCGTGTTGCTGACGCCGCCCGCGTTGACGGTGAGGGCACCGCTGCGCGAGCCGGCGGCGGTCGGACTGAACCTGACGCTCACCGTGCAGGAGCCGTTGGCGGCGATGCTGCTGCCACAGGTGTTGGTCTGGCTGAAGTCACCGGTAGTGGCGATCGACGACACTGCCGCGGCGGAGCCGGTCGGGTTGGTGACAGTCACCGTTTGTGCCGCACTGGTCGAACCGGTTGCCACCGAGCCGAAGTTCAGCGCGCCCGGCGCGGTGCTCACCCCGGTGCTCGGGTAGGGCGGATAGACGGGTGCTGGCCACGGTCCGCAGTATGGCGCGCCGCTGATGCCGGAGTTGCCGCCGCCGTCGGTCACCGCGAACTGCGATCCCTCGCAGCTGTAAGTCGAGGCCGGGCCGTTCACTCCGGTTGCGGTGACGTTGGTGAACGTGGCGCTGCCACCGGTCTGCTCCTGCAGGGCGAAGGTGCCGGTGCCGATGATGCTGACATTGTTGAGTGAAACCCCGCTGACGGTGCCCTCGACCCACTGCACCGCCTCGAACGGGCTCTGCTCGATCAGGGCATTGCTGACAGTGACCGGGCCGGTGATCGCACCCTGGCTACCGTCGAACCACAGCGCGCCTACGCCGAACTGCCAGTTGGGGTCGAGGTCGCCGTCCCGGATCAGGGTGTTGTTGCTGATCGTGGTCTTTCCCAGCGCCGTGGAGGAGAAGCGTTGTGCCGCGGTGATGCCGCCACCCTGGTTGAGGCCGGTGTCCACCACCAGGTTGTTGGTGACGGTGTTGTCGTGGCCGCCGTAGATGGCGATGCCGTTGGCCAGCATCTGCAGTTGCACGGTGTTGTTGCTGATCGTGTCGTTGGCGTCGGCACCGATGCCGGCGTCCGCCCAGGTCGCGATGCCGTCGTCACCGGTGTTGCGGATGTCGTTGTTGGTGATGGTGGAGTTGGTGACCCCGCCGTGAAAGTTGATGCCGTCGGCGGTGGTATCGCGAATCCGCAGGCCGCTGAAGGTCAAGCTGTCCATCGGGCCGTCCATCCAGGCGCCGACCTTCAGGTGGTCGATCCAGATGTTTGACGCGCTGGAGTTGCTGAGCGAGCCGCCGATGCCGTTGACCTGGGCGCTGTCGTCGCGTTGCTGCACGTCCCCGACGATGGCGAAGTCGGACAGGTGGACGAAACTGCCGCCGTTGGGCGCATAACCACCGTAGAAGCCTGGCGCCGATCCCTTGACGGTGGAATACCACATGCCGGCGCCCTTGACCGTCACGTTGTTGACGATGATGTGGCCAGGCACGTTGTAGGTACCGTTCGGGATCCACACCGTGCCACCGGCGCCGGCCGCGCTGATCGCGGCGTTGAAC
This sequence comes from Jatrophihabitans sp., assembly GCA_050999655.1. Lineage (GTDB taxonomy): Bacteria > Actinomycetota > Actinomycetes > Mycobacteriales > Jatrophihabitantaceae > Jatrophihabitans_A. The sequence goes on along the minus strand of JBPCPA010000318.1, from coordinate 7,350 downwards.
GCCGAGGTGGCATCGGCGACCCCGGTGGCGTCGGCGCCCTTGCTGGTCACCGAGACCGAGCCGGCCGGTTGCGGCAGGGCCGCGGCGACGTTCTCGAAGTCGGCGAGATCGATGGTGTAGGAGGACGCGGTGTCCTCGGAGTCGACCTGCAGCGTGAAGGTGGTGCCGGCCGGGTAGCTGGTGGGCAACAGCCGGTGCACCTCGTCGTAGAAGTGCTGCGGGTGGCCGCTGCTCGGGGTGTTGACGAAGGCGTAGCTGCCGTAATACCAGCTGTAGGCATTGGTCAACGTGAAATCGGCCTGCTTGGTAGTGCCGATGTAGAGCGACAGCGGCGCGGTGTAGACCGAGCCGTCGCTGCTGTCCGGGATGCTGTAGCGCAGGTCGATCGAGTTGGTGGGGGCGGTGGTGGTGAACCTGACGTACTTGCCCTGACCCGACAGCGTGACGGCCTTGCGACCGGACGCCTCGTCTGCCAACTGGCCCTGGCTGAAGCTGGGGCCGATGATGGTGCCGTTGGTAGCGGCGCTCTCGGCCTGTTGCTCGACGTAGGGCGGCGACGCGCCGGCGCCACCGGTGGCGGTCGCGGCCTCGGCGATGCCTGGTGCGAGGGCGCTCAGGACCGAGCCGACCAGCGCGGCGCCGGCCATCATGGCACCGGCGCGGCGTGCCGCTCTGAACCGTGGGGAGGAGAACACGCTGTGCTCACTTTCGACGGGGGACGGTGAAAGTCGACGCGGCACGTCGGCCTGTTGCCGGCGACGATCGTAACTCTTCGGACATCTGTCGACAACATCCAAAACCTAGAAAGATTTTTGCAGATTAGCCACTATTTTTTTCACTGACAGCGCTAGATTGGCTCGCTCGCACCAGCAAACTCCGGCGTTCGCTACGCAAGTGGCCGGCAAGGAATGCAACGCGCTCCTCGCCCGCTGCCGGCGGGTACACCATCGGCCCCTACGACCGGCGCGGTTGGCATGGTCTGCATCCAGGCACGGCAGGCACGGCCGGTCCCGGCTTGGTGGGTCACGCGCAGGCGAGGGCTACGGCACAATCATTCAGACACGCGAGGGGGCTCGAAGGATGCTTCGGCACGAACGGCTCAGCGGGGTGCTCGAGCTTGTTGCCCATCGCGGCTCGCTGTCGGTGCCAGAGCTGGCGGCTGCCTTCGAGGTATCGGCCGCCACCGCCCGGCGGGACCTCGACGACCTGGCCGCTCAGCAACTGGTCAGCCGTACTCGCGGGGGCGCGATCGCACACGCCGTCACCTATGACCTGCCGCTGCGCTACAAGAGCGGCAGGCAGCCGGATCAGAAGCGCCGGATCGCGGCTGCGGCCGCCGAGCACGTCCGGCCCAGCTCGGTGATCGGACTCAACGGCGGTACCACGACCACCGAGGTGGCCCGCGAGATAGCGATCCGTACCGATCTCGCCGGCGAGCAACCCAGGTCGCTCACCTCGATCACCGTGGTGACCAACGCGCTCAACATCGCCAACGAGCTGGCGGTGCGCCCGCAGCTCAGGACGGTGGTGATCGGCGGCGTGCTGCGGCCACAGTCCTTCGAGCTGATCGGACCATTCGCACACCAGGTGCTCGCGGGGGTCTCGATCGACCTGATGTTTCTCGGTGTCGATGCCATCTCTGCCGATCAGGGGCCGGCCACCGCGCACGAGGGCGAGGCGCAGGTCAACCAGCTGATCGTCGAGCGGTCGCGGCGGGTGATCGCGGTGGCCGACAGCTCCAAGCTCGGCCAGCGGGCCTTCTGCACGATCTGCGCCATCGACCGGATCGATCTGCTGATCACCGACACCGCCGCCGATCCCGCGCTCATCGCCGGCTTCATCGCGGCCGGGGTGGACGTCCGCCAGGTCTGAGCCCGCCGACCTGCGACGAGACCGGGACGGAGCCGGGACGTACCCACGGACGCCCCGCGGATGCGCTGCGGATGCGCTGCGGCCCGGCATCACGACCCACCCCGACCGGGGTAGTTTTGCCGTCCCGTCAGCGGCACCTGGCGAGCACTGTATGAATCAAGGAGCGCCGCTTCAGTCAACGAGCACCGTGCGTGAACCCGGGAGGCACCATGGCAGCTGGCGACGGTTTCACCATCGAGATTCCCGCGGTGCTGAGCATCGCGGCCACGCTCAATGGCCTGACCTCGTCCGGGTCCCACGCGGCCGGCGCGCTCGGCTTGGCGGTATTGGATCCGATCTCGTTCGCCACCATCGGCAGCGAGGTGGCCAGCGTCAACAGCACCTTGCAAAGCCAGTTGAGCACTGCCCTCGGCCAGCTACTGCAACTGCTCGGCCAGACCAACAGCAAGGTGTCCACCGCCGCCACCGGCTACGCCGACCTCGACGCCCAGATCGCAGCCTTGCTCGGCGGTGGCTCCGGTGCCGCCACCGGGGCGACGGCGACCAGCGACGGCGTCTATGACCGGCTGCGGACCGCGCGGACTCCGGCCGAGGTCCGCACGCAGTGGGACAGCCTCACCGCCGACCAGCAGCGTCAGCTGATCACCGATCATCCCCAGCAGATCGGCGCGATGAACGGCGTTCCGGCGATTGCTCGCGACCAGGCCAACCGCAGCGTGCTCGCCAGCCTGCAGCAGCAGACCAAGCACGAGCTGGCCGAGGCGAAGTCCGACCTCGGCTCGGCCTGGGATCATGGCGATCTCTTCTCGATGGTGCCCGCGCAGGCGCGGGTGGACGCGGCCACCAAGCAACTCAGCACGATGCAGCACCTGCAGACGGTGCTCGGCAACGGCTCGACCCAGCAGTACCTGCTCGGCGTGGACACCAACGGTCCGGGCCACTGGATCGTCGCGTCGGGCAACCCGGACACCGCGCAGCACGTCGTCACCCTGGTGCCCGGCATGAACACCCCGTTCAGTGCCGATCAGGTGGACGGGCAGGCGGCGCACTCGGCCACCCTGCTGCAAGCTGCGCACAACGCCGCGCCGAACGACTCCACCTCGGTGATCACCTGGGCCGGCTACGACTCCCCGCAGGGCATCCTTCAGGCCGTCCAGACGCACTATGCGGCCAACGGCGCGGCCCCGCTGCAGTCATTCCAGCAAGGTCTGTATGCCAGCCACGACGGCAGCGCCTTCACCACGATGGTCGCGGCGCACAGCTACGGCACGGTGGTGGCCACCGACGCCGCCCTGGCCCCCGGCGGCCTGCGGACCGACGCCCTGGCCTACCTCGACAGCCCGGGCGTGCCCGCAGCCAACGCGGCCTCGCTCGGCATCCCGCATGTCTTCGCCACCGCGACCAGTTACGACCCAGTGGTGCACATCTCCGACATCGTCGGGCAGGCCGGCGCGAACGAGTACAACGCCGAGGCAGCCCAGTTCAACGGCCACCTGATCCCGAACCCCCAGGACATGGCCTATCACGGCACCGACCCGGTGAGCGCGTCGTTCGGGGCAACCCGGTTCGATGCGGGTACCGGAACCCCGGGCCTGCTCAGCTTCCTACACATGACAGCGCACTCGGATGTGTTCAATCCGGCCTATCCCGGACCAGCCAACCTCGGCCAGATCGCCACCGGCCACTACAGCGCGATCACCGCGCCCAAGTAGCCGGGCCGGGCGGCATCGCAGCGTCCCGGCCGTAGGAACCGACCGCCAGCTGGAGTCTTAGGGCTTGGTGAGCAGGCAGCCCGCCTTCGTCAGGTCGATCGCGTTGGTCGAGTTCAGGCAGGTGGTGAACCAATACGTCTCCTCACCGTAGTTCTGGCCCTTGGTCTCGGTGGTGGTGCCGTCGGCGTTGACCTCGCACGGGTTGTCCAGCGTGCAGGCAGCGCCGTCCTCGTTGCCGGTGTTGTTGATGCCGGTCAGCTGCAGGGTGGTGTTGTCCACGATCGGCGAACCGGAGGTGCCCGGAATGGTCTTGCAACCGGCGTCGGGAAACAGGTAGCGCAACGAGTCATGCCAGGTCCACTGGTCCTCGCGCAGGGTGCCGACGAAGCCGTGGATGGTGCACGAGTAGGTGGTCTTCCAGTAGCCGGACGGGATCGAGATCGCGTGCCCGTCGACCGGGTGGTTGGCCGAGATGGTCAGGGCGCTGGCCCCGGTCGAGCTCTTGAGCTGGGCGAACGTGGTCGTGAGCCGGTACAGCGAAACGTCGGTGCCGGTCATCGTGGCGTAGAGCAACTGGTCGGCGCGGACGGTGGTCAGGGTGCGGCCGCTGGCATCGAGCAGCTTGCCGGTACGGGAGCTGCTGCGATTGACCAACACCTTGCCGGCATTGATGAAACCGCCCTCGTAGCAGTGGCCGTTGGTGAGCATCATGGCGCGGTCGGTGCTCAGCGAACTCGGGTAGCGGACCAGGCTGGCCGAGCAGTTGTTCAGCGCGATCGTCGAGGCCAGCCCGACGGCCTGCAACTGCTGGACGACCCGGTCGTTGGCGGGACGGGCGGACGGGTCCGCACCGGCCTGCGTCGCCGAGGCGTTGGAGACGGTCAGCGTTGTGCCCGCGATGGCGAGGCCGATCACGGTCAACCGAAACAGTTGGCGCTTCGTACCAGATAGGAACATCATCATGCAGCTCCTGAGATGGGGTTTATGGGGGGATACGGCCAGCTAACCGGGCCAGCCGGTCCGGGTCAAGCCTGGCCACGCCACGAACGGCCGGGCGGGGCGACTGGCGCCGGCGCGGATCTGCCCATCCGTGTGGCGGCCGCTATGCCCACCTTGCAATGATCATGGCAAGGAGGCGTTATGCGTCGAGGTGAAGCGGTCGGTTCTGACCGGCCGGCCGGGTTGTCGGCGTCGCGCACTGCCGGCCGCGCATGAAGCGCTGGGTAATTGCGCTCGGAGTGGTCGCGGGCGTGGCAACGGTGCTGGCCCTGCTGTTCGTACCATACGACCTCGGCGTGGACCACGTCGCTCGTCTGCTCGGCAATAACCCGACGACCGTGGACGGTCTCGGTGCCACGGCCAGCGTCCTGCTTGCCGGCTGCGTAGCGGAACTGCTGCTGCTGGCCTGGTGCTGTTACCTGCTCTACGGCGAGAGCCGACCGGCGAAGGACACCTCCCCACCGTCGACCCTGGGACGGAGCTTCGAGATCGGCGAGGTGGTGCGGCGGGTTCTCGGCGAGCTGGGCGGCACCCGACGCACGCTCACCATCGCGGGGTACTCGCTCAGCTTCGCCGAACCGCTGCGGCTCGAACTGCATACCAGGGCGTTGCCTGACCTGGCAGTGGTGATCGCGGTGCCGACCGAGAGCTACATCGTCGAACATTGCTTGGAGGACAAGGAGATCGGGCACCGGATCTCGTCCCAGCAAGGCCGGATCGCCGAGTGGCAGCGGCTGGCGACGATCGGGCACGTGAGGTCGGTGACCGTCACCCGGCACCACGGGCCGCCCAACCTGTTCTCGATCATGTCCAACCGCGAGGTGATCTACTACGGTCGCTACCCGTTGGAGAATGTCGCCGGCGGCAAGCACATCCTGCATCCCAACCTGCCCTACCACCGGCTGATGCAACGGGTCGACGAGCAGGACTCGAACCTGCTGTTCCACCTGCTGCTGCAGAGCATCGACTCTCAGGTGCACTCCGCCTGATGAGTTCGATCACCGTGGTGGATCAGTGGCCCTATGCCCTTGCGACCGCCGGGCCCAGCACGGTCGGCGCGCTGGCGAAGGTGTACTACTCAGACCAGCACGACCTGGCCGGCCAACGGGTGTATGACCCGCTGGCGCTGCGCCGGGTCTGGGTGCACCGGCGCGCCTGCGAGGCGGGCCGTTCGCCGAGCCTGGTGGTGCTACCCGTGCTCGACGGTGAACGGCAGGTCGATCCGCGAGAACTGGCCGGACGCACCCCGCTGGGCCGGTTGGTGCCCGCCCAGCGCTACCTGTTGCGGGCGGGAATCGTCCGGGCGCGCACGCTGTCCGAACTGCTCGCAGATCAGCTGGCCGACCCGTGGGGTTGCGCGATCGTGACCAGTGCCGGCGCCGCGATCACCCTCACCCCGCCGATCCTGGAACGCCTGCACCCGCTCGACCGATCGGTGCACGAGAGGACACCCGACTTCATCGTCTGCGACGGCAACCACCGGATTGTCGAGCGGGCCTGGCGTCGCGGCCGGCCGGTGGCCGCGGTCGCGAGCCTGGACTCGCCCGCCGAGCCGTTCTACATCCTGCCGACGCGAGAAGGTGATTGGGCAGCGGTGAGCGGCAACGAGGTGCAACAGTGCCCACCGCGCGAGCAGAAGTACACCGTGCGTGCCGTGCCGACACCGGCGCCCGGGACGGTGTTGGCGGCGGTGCCGGCCGCCGAGCGCTACCGCCGGTACTTCCGGCTGCTGGAGACGGGCTTCGGTCACCTCGGCGGCCAGGGCGGCCTGTGATCAGCGGCAGGGTTCAGGCAGGGGCCGGCAACGGGACGGCCGCCAGCGCCTTGGCCAGCAACCGACCGACCGCCTCGGACTCGATCAGAAAACCATCGTGACCGTAGTGTGATTCGACGACATCCAGGCCGGCGCAACCCGGTGCGGCCCCGGCTATCTCGGCCTGCAGTTCCAGCGGGTAGAGCCGGTCGGTGTCGATGCCGCCCACCACCAGCGGCAGTGCGATCGAGCCGAGCGCCGCGGCCACGCCACCCCGGCCGCGCCCGACGTCGTGGGTGTTCATGGCGTCGGTGAGGGCGACGTAGCTGCCCGCGTCGAACCGGGCGGCGAGCTTGTCGGCATGGTGGTCGAGGTAGGACTGGACGGCGAACACGTCCGGACGGCCCGGTTGCGGTTCACGCCCGAATCGGGCCTGCAACTCCGCCGGCGCACGGTAGGTCAGGTGCGCCACCCGGCGCGCGATTCCCAGTCCGGCGCTCGGCCCGGCCGCGCTGCGATGGTAGTCACCACCCTGCCAGTGCTGATCGGCTGTGATGGCGAGGATCTGCGCGCTCTGGGTGCCGATCTGGTCGGCTGTGGCAGCGGCGCCGGTGGCCAACACCAGCGCCGAAGCGACCCGGTCCGGCCAGCTGATCGCCCATTCCAGGGCGCGCATGCCGCCCATCGACCCGCCGACCACCGCGGCCCAGCGCCGGATGGCCAGCCGGTCGGCCAGCCGACGTTCGACCTCGACCTGGTCGCGCACGGTGATCCGGGGAAAGCGCGAGCCCCACGGCAGGCCGTCCGGTGCGGGTGAGGACGGCCCGGTGCTGCCCTGGCAACCGCCCAGCACGTTGCTCGCCACCACGAACCAACGATCGGTGTCCAGGACCCGTCCCGGTCCGATCAGGGCATCCCACCAGCCCGGGGTGGGCTGACCCGGCCCGGCCGGGCCGTGCACGTGCGCATCACCGGTCAGCGCGTGCAGCACCAGAACCGCGTTGACCACCCGGC